>JAFZSQ010000018.1 GCA_017619295.1 Lachnospiraceae bacterium | reverse complement strand
GGTAAGGGATTCCCAGCCATACAGAAAAGTCCTTCCTATTCATTCCTGACTGCTCTCTGATCATCTTAAAGGCGTATGCCATCTTGCGACGCTCAGCATCAGTGTCATTCTTATCTGTACGCTCTACTTCAATCTCAATACCTTCGACATTATAGATTTCTTTCTTCATGGCAACCTCCTTATGTAGTCAGTGCGTGTATTCCTATCTTTATTATAATGTAGTCAGTGCGTGCACGTCAATAAATATTCGCTTATTTGATGTATTTCCATAATATATGCTATTAGCATATATATTTTAATGTTATAATTTACATATGCAAAAAGCATATGCTAATCTGTTATATCTTTTACGCATATATTTTTTTACTATGGTCTCAAAGGAGATAACAACAATGTTTAAAACAGATAATACAAAAATTGGAAAACACCTATCAGATTTAATTAAGAATAGTGAGTATAAGAACGATCGCCAATTTGGTATTGCATATCTCAAGCTCAGAGATGGCGATGCTAATCCTGACGATATTCAAAAGATGCAGAACAGAATCTGCCAGATAAAGAAGGGAAACAAGGGCGTACAGATTGAGGATCTTCCTATATTCTCAGAGTTACTTGGAGTATCTATTGAAGATATACTCAGCGCTGGTACAGCACTCACTCCTGTCCTAAACAGAAAAACCAATTACTCTATAGCTTTTTCAAAAGATCCCGCGGAATGGGAAGCTTATGTCCAAAGAGATGACAGGCTTATTCTAAATCCGGATGAATATAATAAAACGGCTATTGATTATGCCCTTGAAGCTGGAAACTATCCTTTCCTTAAATATCTTACGGATAAGGGCTATATATGGTTCGTTGGAGACGATAAAAAAGAATATTATCTAGGATTCGGTGCTGGAACATCTATTAAACGTCGTGAAATTGGATTTCTCGATACCTTAGACTCCCGTATGAAATACCAGGATGATCTTCGATTTAAGATGATAGCTTTGGCTATCAGAGATAAAGACTTTGAAATGTTGAACACTCTACGTGCCAGGGAAATACCTTTGCTATATACAATTAATCCAATTCATCACTGGACACTTAGAGATACACAGCTCCCATCATCCACAAACGTAGAACAGATGATTGAAAGCATTGCCGCCAGCGAAAATACCGCCATATCCTATTTCCTTGATGAATTTGAAACAGAAGCTGAAATGAATGCTCTTCGCAGCACATTTGTATTTCCTTATGCCGGAAAAGTACTTGATTTATTAATCACTGGAAAAAGAATAGCTGAAAGCAAAAGATTCTTAGAGAAAGCAATCGATCACAACAAGAGGGTCCAGAAAAAGCTTAAGAAACTTGTTGATAAAAGCGAGACCAGCTGTAAGGAACTCAATAGCGGACTTCCCAACGCAAGCTACTATGATGACAATTACTTTAAGCGTGAAGCTTGGCGCGAGTACTATTTCTATGCCGATACGGGTTTTGTTGCCTACTACATGCCATTCTTCGCAAAGAATACTACAGGATTTATTACAAACGTAATCAATGTTACTGCATCATCCAAGGACACAGAAGTGCAGTTTCTTATTGATGAGCTTAATAAAACCTATAATTACTTTATCAACCAATTCGAAAAAAAGGAGGCTTAACATGTGTAATCCAATTTTTGATTATGATGACGGAGATTTCATTTACCAGACTTCCAGCAACATGGGAATTGATTCTGATGGCGACCTGCATATGCGAATGGGCGATAATATGTCAATGGACATGGATACCGGCGAACTACACTTCAACTCCGGCTGGAAAAATGATGATGACGATGATGATTTCTAATGCAGATAGAGCCAGGGCTCGCAAAAGTCCTGGCTCATCATAACTATAAGTGAATAATCTCACATCCTGTTTTATCTCTAAGATACTCCGCCACTAATCTCCTATGACAATTTTCAGGAGTCGGTTCTGAGCAAAGCAGAAGAACTCTGTCATACTTAGAGAAATTCTTTAAAAATGTCTCCTCAATATGCCTTCTCTCAATCAATGGAAGAAATCTTTCCTCGTAACCAGCCCAATCGATCTTCCCCTTTTTATAATCATCTAATATTTCTTTAGTAGGAGCATATGCTACCATGTGGCTATACTCACAATTACAAATTCTCTTTAGAAAGTATGTTAAATCTTTTTCTTTAGTGAATCCTGCAAGCTGAGATTGATTATTCAATCTAACATCTATCAGCATCTGTATCTTATTTTCTTCTATTTTTTTAAAAAATAGTGCTGCATCTTTTTTGGTAAATCCCATCGTAAATACTTGCATTTTATTCCTCCTCATCTTTTTGTATATGGTAGCCTATATCTGCGTTCCTTTTCCTATATGCTAATACTAACACCTCTTCTTCAGATAGAGAGCTTATTTCTGAAAATAAGGATATTTGATTTCTGTCTGGATAATACTTTTCAAGCAAGCGATTATTAAGTTCTGCTTGGGTAATAATCTTACCATCAGGCAGAATGTGACTGACCTCAATTCCATTTAGCTCAAACCCGCGAGCAACCATTATTGCTCTATGACAATCAAATGGATCTTTCTCAGTACACATCAAAGCGATATTGTATCCTTTATTCAATCCAAGGATGACATTATCCAAGCCCATTTTAAAATTCTCTGATTCTCTTGCCTTTTCAAAATCCAAATAACCTTGTTCAGTATATAAACTTTTATCCATTGGTCGAGCTCCGAAGAACTTACCCATGTGATTATAGTTGATACCGTTCTTCTTCAAAAAGGCAGCTATGACATCCTTATTAAACTGACTAGTAAACTGAGAAAAAGGCGTACTTCTCACATCTAACAAGTAGGTAATCTTATTTGCTCTCAAAAGTTCAAGGAACTCTTCATGACTATGGTTTGTATGCCCTATAGTAAATAACATAATCTCACCTACAATCTAATAATTTTAGAAACAAATTTATAATAGTTTCCGTTGTAATCATCCTCAGGTATGCTTACAACTATAAGACCTTCATCACAAATCTTTCCGCTATCGCATCCATAATATGCTGGATCAGTCATGGACCACCCCTCATAAAAACGCCCATTGTATTTAAAATCCAATTTTGTCTTCATACGACCATTATATTCAAAAACATCAAGGTAAATGTCTTGAACTTTGAATAGCCCTAAAGAGTACCCACAACTAAGCGCTGTACTTTGGTCCATATATGAAGAAGTACCTTTGTAGATATACCTAGAACTCGAAATATAATCTTCCAGCTGATCAGGTGTTACGCGATATTTAAACACAGGTTTTCTTCTAAGATTTACCAAAACATTTTCTGGTTGAATATCACCAGGCAATTCTTCTATTATATCTACACTTACAACATCCAAAGGTTTACAAGGTGTAAAATCGGAATATATCATAAAGCTTTTGGGTATCTCATTAGTATCAAGATCGTCTGATGCAACTAATCGAATCCACTCGTCTGTTTCAAGATCAATTCCAGCGACACAATAACCACTATGCTTTGCAGAGCATGTTAATACAATAATATCTTTCTCCATATTTCCCCCTAATGCATTCTATTTATTTGCTGTCAAATATAAAAGACACCACGAGGTCCTTAGACTTCATGGTGTCACCAAGTATCTTATACAATTTGGTTCGCATATATGTCCAGCCCACTTCTACATTCCATTATATTATCTCACTAATTTAATATCAATTAATATATGCTATAAAAACGCTAATCTGGGTCTCAATATAGCTTGTTACAAATGAAATAATGTTGATATTTTTTCTTGGTCTCCCGATTATCGAGTACCATACCGAGTACCACGTGAGTACCATTTTTCTATAAATTATAATAATTTATAACAAGTTACATGTGAGAACAAATTACCACGAACCCAGTATTTATGCAGTTTCATAGAGCTTTATGACTCTTTATGGAGATTCATGAAATAGGAGTTCATATAACGATTCCGAGTTTCATATATGTTCATCTCCTTAAAAAAGTCCCGATTAGCTCGCTATATTGTACACTAATCAGGACTTTTTTTCAATTCAATTTTTATGCAATTCCTGCGTACTCATAGCCTGCTTCTGTAACAGCTGCCTTAATGAGAGCCTCATCCACGTCCTTGGAATTTGTTAAGGTTACCATATTCTCCTCATGGGAGGCTACTGCTGATTCAATTCCGTCAATTGCCTCAAGAGCTTTCTTTACATGAGCCTCACAATGTGCGCACATCATACCGTTTACTTTGATCTTCATTTCTTTGTTCTCCTTTACTATTGTCTCAATTTCTTTTGTATCATTTTCTTTCGTATCCTTATCAGCATGTACCTTAAGTAAGTTAAGTCTAAGTGCATTGGTTACTACACAGAAACTTGAAAGGCCCATAGCCGCTGCTCCAAACATTGGGTTAAGTGTCCAGCCAAAAGCTGCAACATAGCATCCCGCAGCAAGAGGAATGCCAATTACGTTATAGAAAAATGCCCAGAACAGATTCTCATGAATATTTTTGATTGTTGCCTTTGAAATCCTGATTGCAGCCGCCACATCGCGGATACTGCTTTTCATCAGAACAACATCCGCTGCATCAATAGCGATGTCTGTTCCCGCTCCGATGGCGATTCCGACATCTGCTCTGGTAAGGGCAGGCGCATCATTTATTCCGTCACCAACCATTGCAACCTTACCTTTTTCCATGAGCTTCCTGATAACCGCTTCTTTGCCATCCGGAAGTACACCGGCTACAACTTCGTCTACTCCTGCCTGATCGGCAATTGCTCTTGCAGTAATCTCGTTGTCGCCCGTTAACATCACCACATGGATGCCCATTTTCTTAAGCTCATCTATTGCCTGTGGCGTATCATCCTTTATGGTGTCGGCAACCGCAATTGTTCCAATCAGTTTATTGTCTTTTGTGAAAAGAACAGGCGTCTTGCCCTTCTTTGACAGGTCTTCTATCAATGCAGGTGCGTCAGAAATAAATCTTGTGTTACCTCCTGCGATAGCTACTCCATCAAGCTTCGCCTTTAAACCATTTCCCGGCAGTACTTCAAACTCGGTTGTCTCCAAAAGCCTGATGTCATTTTTATTAGCGTAATCAACGATTGCTTTTGAGATAGGATGCTCACTTTTTGATTCCAGTGCATAAGCGACTGTCATCAGCTCATTTTCACTAATCCCATCTGAGGGAATCACATCGGTAACCTGCATTATTCCGGTAGTAATGGTTCCGGTTTTATCAAGGGCTACTATTTTTGTCTTACCTGTAAGTTCCTGAACGGCTGCTGTCTTATACAGTATTCCGTTTCTTGCGCCAACACCATTTCCAACCATTATTGCAACGGGAGTTGCAAGTCCCAAAGCACAAGGACAGCTGATTACCAGTACCGATACAGCTCGGGCTATTGCATATCCGAATGTCTGTCCAACCAGAATCCAAACAACAAATGTGATAAAGGCGATTCCTATGACCACCGGCACAAATACGCCCGATACTCTGTCGGCTATTTTTGCGATTGGTGCCTTTGTTGCTGCGGCATCACTTACCATTCGGATAATTCCTGCAAGCGTGGTATCCTCACCGACTCTTGTTGCTTCGCACACCATATATCCTGATGTGTTTATGGTTGCGGCAGAAACCTTATCTCCTGTCTGCTTTTCTACGGGAACGCTTTCTCCCGTGAGCGCAGATTCATTAACAGCACTCTCTCCCTCTTTGACTATACCATCCACGGGTATACTGTCACCGGGTCTTACTACGAATCTGTCTCCAACCTTTACCTCATCTATTCCTACTGTTTTCTCTGTATCGCCATCTATAATTACGGCAGTCTTCGGAGCCAATCTCATCAATGATTTAAGTGCATCTGTAGTCTTGCCCTTTGATCTTGCCTCAAGAGTTTTACCCACTGTAATAAGAGTAAGGATTGTTGCGGCGGACTCAAAATAGAATTGGTCCATATAATACATGACCTTATCTGAGTTTCCGTTCATCACAGCACCTGTCATGGCAAACAGTGCATATACGCTGTATGCGTAGGATGCCGTTGCTCCAAGAGCAACCAGGGTATCCATATTGGGAGACCTGTGAATAAGCCCTTTAAATCCGCTGATAAAGAACTTCTGATTTATCACCATGATAAATCCTGCTATCAGCAATTCATATATCCCCATTGCCACATGATTACCGTCAAGAAAAGATGGCAGTGGCCAATTCCAAAGCATATGCCCCATTGAAACATACATCAAAGGAATCAGCAGAATTACCGAAGCAATCAGTCTCTTTTTGAGTACCGGTGTTTCAGTATCCTTCAGCGAATCCTCATAGCCTTTTGAATCTGATTTCTCTTTATTTGACTTTTTAACGCTGGCGCCATAACCGGCTGACTCTACAGCCTTGATAATATCTTCAGGGGATGCACTCCCCTCCACGCCCATTGAATTTGTAAGAAGACTTACGGCACAGCTTTCAACGCCCTCCACGGCGTTTACAGCTTTCTCAACTCTGGCCTGGCATGCAGCACAGCTCATTCCTGTTACGTTATATTGTTCCATTTGTCACCTACTTCATAAGCTTCTGCAGAGTAACCACAAGTTCGTCAATAATCTCATCATTTCCTTTACGAATATTGTCAGCCACGCAGGACTTCATATGATTGGCCAAAAGGACTTTATTGAAGCTATTAAGGGCGCTTGTAATAGCAGATACCTGAACCAGAATATCTGTGCAGTAGGCATCGTTTTCAAGCATTCCTTCTACACCACGTACCTGGCCTTCTATTCTTTTAAGCCTGTTCATTAAATCCTTTTTCTCTTTATCATCTCTGTCTTTGTGTTTTCCTGAACAATGGGGACAACTGCCGCTCATTTCTTCCATGTTGTTTTTATTCTCTGACATTGATATTCCCTCCACTATAAATACCCCGCCTGGGTATATTGGCTTGTTACCAATATATACCCTGGTGGGGTATCTGTCAACAGTCATTTTTACTTCTTATACCATTTCTTTTTGAAGTCTTCCCAGCCTGGGGACTCCCTTACAAACTGGATGGAATCATCCTCTAGGTAACGATTCAACAGAGCCGTTTTCATGCCCTCCAAAACGGCAGGATTGGAATTGGCAAAGGTCATATGCTCATACAATGGCGACTTAACAAAATCCATTAATGAATCATAATGAGTCATAAGCTTATCCATTAATTCAAGAGTCTGCTTTGCATCTTTCATTGCAACCGCATAATGGAATTTGCCGGCGTACTTATTGTACTCTCCCATCTCGAAAAGTTCAGCGAGACCGGCTTCTTTTTCAAGAATTGCACGGGCCTTCTCGAAGTTCTCGGTTTTCATGGCTATCCCGTATATCTCATGTAGAGTAACACTCATACTCTGATAATCTGAAAACAGAGATTCCTCCATTATCTTATACGCTTCCTCATACTTGCCTGTATGAGAATAGATTGTTGCAAGTTTTCTTTTCCTCTCAGGACTTTCCGGTGAAAAATAGTCAAGGCACTTGGTAGCCTCATCGTATTGTTCTTTAAGTATGAACAGCGCATATAAAGATTCCGCTGCGTGCATTTTCATGTCCTGATTCTCGCTTGAAAGAAGATTCTCAAAGCAATTCTGAAGCCATCCGAAGTACTTATCTCGTTCCTCGTTACTTAGTATAAGCGTCCTGCAAGACAGCATTGACGCCAGGGAATAGGTAAGTGTTTCCGAATTTGGATATTCTCTTACTGTTTCCACCATCTTTTGAAACACAGTGTCTAAAGGTTCCTTATCAAGCAATCCGGATATCTCAGCAACGATTCCCGCCACTTCCACTTCCGTAAGTTCACTCTTAAATGAGAGCAACTCTTCCAAAGAAACGTGAAGAAGTCTGGCTATGGGAGCCAAAAGCGATATGTCAGGCATTGAGGCTCCGCTTTCCCATTTGTTAACAGCCGGTGCCGACACTCCAAGTCGGTTGGCCATCTCCTCCTGGGTCATGTTGATCTGTTTTCTATATTTTCTTATAACTTCATTTATCTGCATAACTACCTCCATCTGCATAATTATCTTAACCGGTTATGTCCTCATTATATTCTCCGGATACGGCAAATGGTAGTGAGCAGATATTAACTTTTATTTAATTTTTTTAACTGTCGCTCAACCAATTCTTTCTGCAGTAATCACGAGTCTGTGAGTCGCAATATATATGGGTGTGCAGGTGTAGAGCGTCAGGATTTCTTCATCTGTGGGTTCAAGCACAGATAAGTCTGTGGGCTCCACAACCTTTATATCCTTTACAATGTAGGAAAAGGTATGTTTAGCAGTATCCAGATATATCAAATCGTTCACCTGAACTTCATCAAGTCTGTTGAAGAACTGTCCGAAGCTGTAATTTCTGTGACCCGCTATAACACAGTTTCCTTCCGATCCGGCGTATGCTGTATCAACCTCGTGTCCCAGAGCATCCTCTAAAACGCCCATGCTTACGCCTTCCCTTACAGGGTTCTCGGAATCAATGGAGGGGATTCTAAGGATATAAAGAATATCCCCTTCCACTGCTTCATTTCCACCCGGAATTGCAACTTCTTCCTCCGGTGTAGTCTCCTCACTTTCCAGCTCGGTTACCTCGTAAATCTTATCTTTAAACTCGGCTATGGCCGCTTCTCTCATGACTTGCTGTTTGATATTGATATACAAAGAGCCAAGCACCAGAATCGCGCCGGCAAGAATAAAAACATAGCCGGTAATCCTTATTATATTCCTAAACTTCATAACTACTTGCGTTTCTTCTTATTGCAAACAACCATCAATACTCCGGCCAAAGCCAAAGCATATCCTGAACCATAACCTGCTATGGTTCCCATAAATCCTCCTGTCTTGGCAAGTCTGAATCTGTTGTTCTTCCCGCCAAATCTGGGTTTGGATTTAACTGTGGTTGTTGTTTTATTTACTTCAACGATAGTTGTTGTATCACCCTTTGCTGCTCCGTTCTTTGCAGGTTCCTTGTCATCATCCTTTGAAGATGAATCCCCTGATTTAGATGCAGGTGCGGGCGCAGGTGCTGCCTTCTTTGGAGGCACGTAATCCGATACAATAAGCTTTCCATCTGCGTCTATCATGGCAATCTTCATTGTCTTCTTACCGGACTTGTCAACTGAGGTAAACAGATACTGAACCTGAGGTGACATCTTCATCTCAGTCGCATCTTTTCCTGTCCACTCAGGTGTATCCGAAACACTAACGGGAACACCATCCTTGTAAACGAAAGGTGTGAGAGAAAGCTCATCATAATCATCAGGAACCAACTGAGGTGTGGGGCCCTTCATACCGAGGGGACTCTTCTTCTTTGTATCATCAATCTTCTCAGGAACAATAAGCTTGTTGCCTTCCACAAGAATTCCGTCATCATTGTCCTCAACAGACATTTCCAAATCACCAAGGGCGTTCTTCTTTATTGAAAGCTTAAGTGTCTTCTTGCTTGCCTGGAAACCTGTAGGCTCTGTCTCTCTCTCGAATGTATAATCCCCTTCGGGAAGAACGATTTCAGAGAAATCTCCTGTGCTTTCCCAGCTCTTAACGGGTGCGCCGCTCTTCTTAATTACAAATTTAGCACCCTTTAAGTACATTCCCATGCTCTCGGAAACGTCATTGACTTTAATTGCCATACTCTCCATGGGAGAATCGTACATGGTGATTTTGTCACCGGTGAGTAAAACATTTTCCGAAGGTGTTGATGTAAGTTTAAGCTCACCGGTGCCTTCATCAATCATGAACTTATAGCCTGTTACGGAATCGCCATGGTATCCGAAGGGATCCTTTGATTCCTTAACCTCGTACTCTGTACCGTATATAGCCTTAAAAGGCTCAGTGCTGTCAGAATTCCAAACTTCCTTTCCTGCTTTCAAAATCGAAATCTTCGCAGGTTTGGGATCATCTTTAAGCTTGGTCAAATCTGTAGATTTATCTTTAGCATCAAGAAGTGCAAAATCCAAAATTCTTGAAGGTTTGGAGTTATAGACCGTATTTTTATCTTTATCCTTTAATGCAGCGGCATATCCCTTTTTCTCGGGGGTTTTAACCTCTACACCTTCTTGAAGTGTAACAGGAATCTCATACCCCGCAGGAGCATCAGTTTCCTTTAAGATATAAGTATGGTTTTCTTTTAAGTCACCGGCGCCGACAAAGACTATAACTCCCTTGTCATCGCTATCCGCTTCATCCACTACCTTGTTGCTCTGTTCGGGATCAAGCAATTCAAAATGAGCACCCGGAAGAATCAGATCTTTATCATTCTCATCCTTTAATCCGGAAATATAGTAAACGTATTTATCAAAATCTACCGAAGAAAAATCATTCTTAGTGTAATCCTTCTTATCACTGTTTAATCCCGAATCACCATATCCCTTAAGAACAACATTATTTGAGAAATCATTTGCTCTGTCATTAACGGCTTTGGCAGTGTACTTAAGGACGTAAGCGTTGCCTCCGCCATCGTTCGGAATTACAACCTGAAGAACAGTTCGTGCTTTGCTTCTATCAACTCTTATAGTTGTGTCGATAGGTTCTCCTGTCTCAGTAAGACTTCCGTCTGTCGGGTTCACGTTTGCTTTGTACAACTTAACTGTAGCATCCTGAAGAGAAAGGCTTGCGCCAATGGTATCCTCAACCACAACTTCCCCTATCGCTCCATTATATAAATTCTGTTTTGCCACATTCAGGTCAACGGTATAGTCAACCAGTTCAGGCTCACCGGGACGAATTTCGCCATTCTTCTTAATCACTCTGTTGTCAAACTTTGTTGAACAGCTAACGGATGTGTCTGTAGTGTATTCATTGCTTATAACCGAAGCATCATTGGTTATTTCAATATCATTCTTATTATTGGCAAAAACAGCGCCATCTCTAACCTTAGCGTCAAATTCAATGATTGTTTTCTCGTTTATATCACCCAAATTAAATGTGAGCTTGTTACCGTTTGCAGTAACTCCTGTGTCAGGTGTACCGTTCCTTTTATATGAACCGGTCACATACTCAAGCTCCGGGATAAGCTCATCTGTTACAAACACTCCCGTTAAAGGCATTCCATACTTATTAACAGTTATTGTGTAATGAATCTCATGAGAGTCATAGTTATATGCTCCCGCAGCTTTCTCTATAACTACAGTGTCATATTTCTGAGTCGCAGTATCAGTAACAGGTTCATTATCCAAGCCACTTTCTTTTGAATAAATGGTTGCCGTATTTTTATAGGTTTTGGCTTGATTACTTGCCCAGATTTTGCTTTCTTCCGGTGTAAGCTTAGTGGTGACCCTAAATGAGGCATTTGCTCCATTTACACTGTCCCCAAAATCAATTGTAAATTCATTTCCCGAAGCAGTTACATCAATTGTGTAATCCACTCCTTCGGCAGCATTGGACGTTCCAATTTTAACCTGGCTTACGCTTTCATACACATGCCCTTCGGGCAGTACATCGGTAACCTTTACGTCCGTGAGCTCTCGCTTGGTATTATTAATCTTAACTTCCCAGTCCATGGTATGGTTGACTCTGTCTATTCCCTTAGCCGTTTTCTCTATGGCCGCCTTGGCATAAACATCGTCGCCCTTGAACTTTTCCCCGATATCAGGACCTTTAAATTTCTTAGCCGGACCTTTTCCCGTGGCATCATAATCATATGTAAGCCATGCTTTATTCTCCGGAATCTTATGATTCTTCTTTAAATACGTTGTATAGTTTTCAATAGTAGTTTCATAAGTGACGATATATTCAGCATCTCCCGACATATCATCTTTAAAAATCAGCTGATGCTCATCTCCTACAACTTTGTGTTCAAATTCAACATCCGCTTTGCTGATATTATCTATTACCTTTATGGTGCTTTCGTCTATGGTAATATCAGTGTCAGCAAGAATGGTGTCGTGAAGAACAACATTCTGAAGTCTGAATCCATTATTATGTATCGTAATTGTCCATTTAGCTTTTCCGTTTGGATCAACTTTGGTACCGGATTTAGTCACCCAGTTTTTCATGGTTTTGGAAACTGTCTTATCAGCCTTGGTTGTTAATGACAGTTTTTCATAATCGTCTGTAGCCGGTGCACTTACATTGATATTGTTGGATATCTGTGTTGAAGAATTTCCGCTGTCATTTTTCTTATAAGTCAGCTCATGGAAATCAACCAGCGTTTTATACTCGAACTTTATTTCTTTATTTGCGCTATTGTCCTTATACTTCCAGCTTATTGATGAATCTGTTTCACTGTCGGGAGTAATTGCACTTCCTCCCACAACCTTCAGTGAATCCTTCACATAGGACTGTCCCTTACTGAATGTATCCTTGAAGGAAAGACCATCCTTATAATCGATGGGCTTTGAATCATTCTTTACAGTTACAGTCCATGTAACCTCTCCGGTTGCCTCATTATAGTTTGAAGCTTCCTTGGTTACCTTTGGCGGCTGAGGCATAAAGTCAGAAACTTTGATGCTATATTTCTGGCCCCCTAATGAAAGTTCATAACTGTCTTTATCTCCATCATGCTCTTTGGAGAGATTAAGGCTTATATCCATGTAAGCAGAAATATTTGTTGCTTTATCCTGATCATCAAATGAATCATCAATCTTTAAAACAGATTTTCCATTAGAATCAATAATAATTTGTCCAAGCTTTTTTTTGCTTTTAACATCAATAGTATATCCGCTTGAACTTCTGAGTTCTTCGGGCAAATCAGGGAGTTCATAACTTTCTCCCTTCATAACATGATAGCCATCACCCAATCCGTATGAGTCCTTTACCGCATTTATAACCATGGGTTCGTTAAACTCATAAGTAACCCTTAATTTATCGCCTAATGCAACCTTATTAATTCCCGAAGTGCTAAGTGGGGTCACAGTATTGTCCTTATTAACAATCCCAAGAGTAATTGCTTTAATAAGTGCCTGTGGCTCAATTGTCTTGGCAGGATCAGCTTTATTGTCCTCAATGGAAACAACCGCATAGGGTGAGAAATGCTCTGCTTCAAAGCATACTTCTCCTGCCAGCACTGTGGTGTCAACAGCGTTTACTCCGTTAAAGGAATCCTCAACATGGAACACTTCCATGTCCTTATCGGGGTTTGTTATAGCTTCAATTGTATTAATGTTCTTAATGGAAACATTAACGACGCCTTTATCGGTATCAGGCTGTACTTCATTGCCGGAGGCATCGTACATTGTGATATCAAAGGCTCTGATATTTGTGATAGTCTGAGAATCAGACAATTGACTTGCAACTGCATCCTCAATAGAGCTTATCACCCCGGCACTTGTAATCTCTGTGACTACAGCATAAGTGCCTGCAGGGAATACGCCTTCAGGTGCATCGATGCAAATATTGAGATCTCCGATTTGTTTATTTTCACTTAAAGGTGCAGGAGCCGGAGCTTCCTCCTTAACCTCTTCCTCGGGTATTACTTCTTCCACTTCTGAAACTTCTTCCTCGGAATCTGTTTCTTCAGCGTCAGCTTCCTCTTCGGTCTCGGTTTCAGATTCTTCGTCTTCGAGTTCTGTGTTCTCCTCGTCCACAGGCTCATTGACGGTTTCTGTAGGAGTCGCAGAAGGCACTGCAGTAGGCTCTGCCTCAATCTCCTCCCAAAGTCCTTCATCTTCAAGAGATAAATCAATGTCAGCCTCTTCCTCATTTATGTCGTTTGAGGCATGAACATTAATAGAGGGCGAGTGATACACGCCCAAAATAAGCGCTACGCAAATAAGCATAGCTAGTATGCGTCGACCCATTATATATTTCTCCCTTCCAAGAAAAATTAATTATATATACTCGTGTGTAAAACTTTCTCCTGCTGCCTTTGATTATAGCCTATTCACAGGCTCTGTCAATAAATTTTAGAGAAAAAATCAGGTGTTGGACTAAAATTCCAACACCTTTTTAACACTAAACTCTACACTGACGCTTTCACATTGATAATTTGAAATTACCAGTTTTCCTTCTCCCGCTCCGTTGCTTTTTATATATGTTCCCGCCATTCCGCCTTTAAGCCCGATAAGCTTCGGTCCAATTATTTCAATGGAGCCCGATGTTTCAAGAGAAACCGGTTCTCCAAAAAAGCCGGCAACATTCCCGTTTTCATCAACAGCCTGTATGCGTACCGAAGAGACATCATAGCTTTCTCTCTCAACAAGTTCCCGTTTACTTACGAGGACTTCAAGGTGCAGCCCCCTTGACGGCTTCTTCACCAGGGTTTTTACCACCTTTCCCTCCTTTATAGCCTCAAACACATACTCAGTGGAAGCATCGCCCCAGTTCCCCACATATTTGTTAAACAAAGAAATGAGATTCGAAGGATTTGTCCTGTGAAAAATCACCAGTTTCGCCATAAGAACATACATGTGCTTTGGCGCATGTCCCATTCCGTATACAGCAACCATGTTAAGGAACTCTTTAAGCAGTGCCTTATACTTGTCCGTTCCCGCTTCGCCCTTCTCTATGGCATCTCCGATAAAATCGTCAATTGCTATGGGACCATGGCTTAGATTCTTATATTCCGAATCCTTTGGAAAATACTCCTTAATAAAGCAGTTGTTCTTATACATCCTTACGCTGTCTGCGTTAGAGATAATCCAGATTTTACCCCTGTTGCATGCCGGATGCTCACCGATATCCATGGAGGAAGAGAGATAAAGCACATCCTGCTTATCCGAAAGAGCGCCGTATATGTAGGCTGCCGGCTTTTTGTTCCTGAACATATCAAGAACTCCGTGATAGCAGATTCTGTCGCCGCTTCCAAATTCCTTGTGGGTATTGTAATCTGCCATACACCATCCAAAAGAACCCGCAATATCCGGCTGTCCCGCCACTGCGCTCAACACATTGACATGCCTTAATGCATGTTCCCTTCTTTGTTCCTCCGGGTCAAAACTCTTGGTAGGATACATATGGCCGTTATATTCGCTGATCAAATATGGCCGGTTCACATCCGGAGTCACCTTCGCCTTAGGCTCACAGCCTTCGTTTGTTCCGTCATGAACGAAATCATTGTATGTGTAGACATCCTCTAAGAAGCTGCTTTTTTTGATGTTTCTGACACCACCTGTGGGCCTTGTGGGATCAAGAGATCTAGCCACTTCATTCGTTTTCCTGTAAAAAACGTCATCATCTACTGATTCGTTAATTCTGACGCCCCAAAGAATTATGGAGGGATGATTTCTGTACTGCAAAACCATGTCCCTTACATTTGCAATGGCCTGTTCCTTCCACACATCATCCCCGATATGCTGCCACCCCGGAATCTCCGTAAAAACCAGAAGTCCCAGTTCATCGCATTTCGAGATAAAGCTTTGAGCCTGAGGATAATGAGAGGTTCTCACAGCATTAAGCCCCAGCTCTTCCTTCAGGATTCTTGCGTCTTCCTCCTGGACGGAAGCAGGCATTGCATAACCCACATAAGGGAAACTTTGGTGTCTGTTCAATCCTCGAATCTTTAGTTCTTTGTCGTTAAGATAATACTTTCCGTCCCTGAACTCCGACTTTCTAAAGCCAAAGCGAACTGCACTCTCATCAAGAAAATCAGATTCACCTTTCCTGCTCAGAACAAACTTGATGTCATAAAGTTTTGGGGATGAAACATCCCAAAGTTCCACCTCCCCGGGATTCAAAGCCTTCGTCTCACAAAGCTCTTCCATCGTAAAAGAAGCAATTTTATTTCCATCAATAAGCCCTGTAATCTCAAGCTCTCCAAGCTTTTCGGCGCACTCTTTGGACAGAGTAATTTTCACTCCTAATCTTACATCTTCCCCGGTAAAATCCGAGTACAAAAACACATCATCTATATGGCATTTTTCCCTTACCGAGAAATACACATCTCTGTATATGCCCCCATAGGTCATATAATCAATGACAAAGCCAAAGGGAGGCTGATTAAGATTTTCATTACTGTCTACTCTGAGAGATATAAGATTTTTCTCACCATATATCAGTTTATCCGACACATCTGCAGTAAAAGCCGTATATCCGCATCTGTGAGTCAGAATTTCCTCACCGTTTATGTATAATGTGCTTTCATGGGCCACTCCTTCAAAGGTAAGCCCCACACTTTTTCCCCTCCATTCATTGGGAGGAGTAAAGGTTTTCCTGTAGGAAGAAACCTTGGCATATATGCTTTCATCAAAGTAATTAAAGGGTGTTTCCTTAACCGTATGAGGGATTCGAACCTCTTCAAATCCGGAATCATCATATTCCGCAAGCATGTGTTCAGATGAAAAGCTCTCGCTAAAGCGCCAGCCGTTCATCAAATAGAATCTTTCGGACATGACGCCTCCTTTATAAGACTATCCCCTATTCTTATGGTTTCTCCCTTCACAACACCCCTAAGCCATTGAATTCCCGTATAGCCTTCACGTTTAAAACGCATGAATTCAGGAACCCAAAGGCAACAGTGGGAATTGGCTCCGTTAAACTCAACAGGTTTGCCGTTTATATCGTTAAAATTATAGTCATACAGAAAGAAGCTGATGTTTGGAACAGATTCTTTAAGCCGTACAACGGTGTCGGAAATAATCTGGTGCATCCTCTCCGTTGCTTCGGGAGGCCAGCCCATTTCCTTTCTGATATCAATGTAATTCTGAAATCTGGTAAGCACCCCGTCCTTTATGGAAATCAGATATCCAATCTTCACCCTGTCCTTCTGCTGCTCATAAATGTACTCAAGGCCATCCGCCACAACGTTTGAGGATTTAATCTGTGCTTTGATTGAATCCGGCACCTGCCAAAGATTTTCGGCGCATTCCTTATAATCAAGATCAAGTGCCGCACCGTCCACAATGCAGGTGCAGTCTTTGCAATCAGGAAATCTGTTTAAGATATCGTTTCCCACGAAAGCGGTTCCAAAACCTCCGGCACTGCATCCCAGCACCACCAGCTGATCCGGATTGGGGCAAATACCCTTAATGAAATCAATGCAGGAATTCAGATTAATATTTCCGTGAGCGTAGAAGGTTCGGTTTTTCCCTTCAGTATCTGTATACTCAAAGGTTCCTCTGCCGGCATGCAAATCTCCGTTGGCGTAGGGAACGTATAAAAGGCTCCACCCGTAAAAAGGGCTCTTCTTGCATTTCTCATGAAACAGGCCAAGCCTCGCGAAAGCGTCCTTGGAAGGCTTACAGTAGGAATCATAGAAAGAAAGGGTGCCTTCAACATATTCGTCCTCGGAGGGATAGGCGGCTGATAATTTGTCAAAAATCAAGCCTCCACCATCTAACGCTATAATCAGTTTATTTACATTTCCCTTTCTGAAAAGGCCATGATACGGGCTTCCGTCTGAGCAGACCCCGCCCTCGGGGTAAAACTTATAAAGATGGTTGGCTTTGATCTGTCCGTTGTAATCGTCAACCTTCTGATATCTCTTCATGTCTCCAAGGAGTTTAATCCATTCGATATATTTTAAAAACATATACTGCCCTCCTGTTTGTTATATGCATTGGCAAAGTCTCTGTAGAACTCATTTCTCATAAGAACCTCGCCGGGTTCTCCCTGATCTTCCACCCTGCCGTCCTTCATCACTATCAAATAGTCGGATTCTTTGGCCATCTCATAGCTGTGGGTTACAACTATGGATGTTCTTCCTTTCATCAGCGCCATGATACTGTTTTTGATTTCTTTTTCCGTAACAGAATCAAGATTTGCTGTAGCCTCATCAAGAATCAGATACTCCGGATTTTTAAGCATAGCCCTGGCAATGGCAATTCGCTGTTGCTCGCCACCCGACAGTTTTTCACCATTGGGACCCACATTAAATTCCAGTCCTTCTCCGTGTTTATCTATTATCTTTTCAAGCCCCACAAGCTTAATAACGGCATTTAATTCTTCGGGACCTGTTTCTATAGCACCATATAAAATGTTGTCCTTAATGCTTCCCTCAAACATGGCAGCATTCTGGCCAACCACACCGAATTTCTCTCGCCAGTCTTTCAAAGGAACATTCCTGCTGTCCTCTTCGCCCATAAACAGATTTCCGTAAAAGTCCCCGTAAATCCTGTCTATGACTTTAAGCACTGTGGACTTGCCGCTGCCGTTGGGTCCCACAATGGTCGTTACCTTTCCCTTTGGAATTCTAAGGCTGACACCGTCCAATACCTTTCTATCCTCGTATTTAAAAGAGATATTTGAAAGCGAAATGTCTCCCTGTACTCCGGCTTCAATCCTTCCATCATCAAGTATCTCTTCATGCTCACGAAGGATTGAAATCAGCTTGCCGCTTCCGCCCTTGGTGGCGGCAAAAACCGTAGGAAACTGGGCAAAGAATCTGAAAATCAGCGCAAGATTCCCTCCATAGGCATAGAATATTGCCAGCGAAGTAGTTGATTTCAAACTGCCGTTTTTGATCATGAAGGCTCCAAACAAAAAGGCAGCCACAAAGAGAATAAATGTGATAAAGCTTTGTCCGAACTGAGCCATGGTGAGAGCCATGGCATTATACTTGTCCGCCTCGTACTTTCTGTCTATATATTCGAAGGCTTCATCTGTTTCCTTTTCTTCGCTGTTCATGGCTTTAATAAATCTCATGCGATTAAAACGCTCAGCAAGAAAAGCCGTCAGTTCTGCCAGCTTCGCCGTGGTATAAGTAGCTCCCCTTTCGCTGTATTTTGCCGCAACAAACATAAGAACCATGGTTATGACAAATCCCAAAACCAATACAAAAGCCAGTTCATAAACGGCTGCGTCGCTGACAAAAACCATTAGAAGAAAGGCAATTAATGTACAGGACATCTGCAAAAGTTTAAAGGGCTGATATGAGTACTCCGGATCTGAAGTAATACGGCTTATTACATGGTTTGGCCCTTCCCTGTCAAAATATCGATAAGGCAGGTTCATGGTCTTTTTCCATACTATTTTTCTTATGCCGTTTGCCAGGTCAACAAAACCAAGATCTGCAATTATGCTCAGATACATGCAAAAGTATCCCAGAACACACATTAATGCATATACGAAAATTCTCTTTATACTGTCAAAATTTCCCACGGATAATTCAGCCATGGAATCAGCCTGAGTTGCAATTACAAGGGTTCCCGCCACATAGAACAAAGAGCCCAGAATAGTTCGGATTACGGGAACGTTGCTGCCTTTATATAATTCCTTCAGCGATTTTTTCATGATGCGTTCCCCTCCTCTCCCCTCAAAAGGCTTTGATAAACTGCGCATCTTTTCATCAGTTCCTCATGGGTTCCCACATCTGAAACCTTACCTGAATCAATGACAATTATTTTGTCGGCATCCTTTATTGTGGCCAGATTATGGGCCACTATTATGCGTGTTTTGCCCGCCGCATATTCGTCAATAAGAGAAGCTATCTTAATTGAGCCCGCCAGATCCAAAGCGCTGGTGCACTCATCTGCCAAAACCATTTCAGAATCCTTAAGAAGCATTCTGGCAACAGCAAGGCGCTGTCTTTGTCCTCCGGAAAGCTTGATGGCATTGGTTCCTACCTCGTAGTCCAATCCCCCCATTACCTCCACTGTCTCTCTCATGCCGACTTTGTCAAGGATTTCGTAAAGCCTCTCATCGGAAAAGCTTTGGCCTGTTCCATAGATGAGCATATCTCTGATTTTGCCTGAAAAGCCGGGAGCATTCTGGGGAAGATAGGCACAGTTTGCGCGGTATGACAAAATCTCATACCTCTCAATATCTTCTCCCCCCAAAAAAATGCTTCCTTTTTCCGGCCGGTAAAATCTTTCAATAAGATTAAGTATTGTGGATTTACCGGATCCGCTTTTACCCACAATGGCAGTTTTGCTTCCCTTCTCTATTGAGAAACTCACATCGGAAAGAATTGTCCTGTCCCCATATGAAAAGCTGACGTTCCTGAATTCAATTCTGTCATCCTTAAGATTCTGTAACTCTCCGCCACAGTCCTCCTCAAGATGAAGGATCTGACGAACCCTCTTCGTGGCTCCCTGGGCTCTTTTCCAAAGAACCCAAAGTGTCAGATGAGCTGCGATATATGTCTGATAGGTGATTCCAAGGCCAAAATAAGTAATGAACTGTTCTCTTGAAACCCCGCCGTTTAAAAGCTGGGTGGCGCCCATTAACATGATAATGACCATGGGAATAATGAATAAAATATTGGAAATAAGTGTATTGAAAGCAACCGCCCAGGTGTTTTTCTTTTGGGCGTTTCTCATTTCATCTATGGCTGTATAACCGGAAGATATCTCATCCTCCGTTTTGTTATAAGCTTTAATGGTTTCTATATTGTTAACCTTTTCTGCAAGGATAGCTGTCAGTTTTGCAATTGAAGCCTGGAGTCTGTTCAGGGCGTTATAAGAAACACTTCCTGACCAGAGGGAACCAATCACTATAACAGGAATTACAAGAATAAAGCCCAAAACAAGATATGCGTTACCCATTTGCGATACCTTGATGATGGTGCTGATTACAAAATAAAGTCTGGGAATCTCATTGACCAGTAAATCAATCAAAAACTCTCCCACAAATTCCGTATCGGCTGTGATACGTGAGATAAACTCCTTTGGATTTTGTGCTTCAATATCCTGTGCCCTTAAGCGAAAAGTTTTCTTCGTCACAACCTTTCTGAAATCTTTGCTGATTAAAGCTCTGGCGATAAGCGTGATATAGGTTGAAACCAGCCCTCCCACGAACTCACCGATTGCCAGAAGAAACAGTGTTATACAGGTGGCTACGGCAAGATTTATTGCTTCGTTTCCATCCCCAAGATTAATTGAAGTGATGGCCGCAACCTTTTCCGGAATGATCAGCTGAATTGCCGCTCTTCCCAAATTCAGAATGAAAGCGACAAAGATTAATAGCTTTGGCAGTTTAATTGTTCCTATCAAATTTAGTCTCCTTTTAAACATAAAAAGCCCTTTCCTGATGGAATACTACCATAAGGAAAAGGCTGCGTAAACTCACTGTTTCACGTTATTGTACAAGTTTAAAAAACATGTCCGATATCTACTCTTTTGACAGCGTGCCGGACAGTTCCATAAGCGTATCAATTGTTTCCGCCCTGAAGGCTTCGTAATAATTACTTCCGTACATCCTTGAGAGATTCTGCAAAACTCCAAACACTCCAAAGGCATGGTACAGAGTTTTAATGTTTAATAAAACATCATCTCTGGTACCCCTCTCGGCTTTGGAATTATCCCCTGCCATCAGATCTTTAAGGTAAAAACTGAATTCTCTCCCAAACACCCCGGTTTCAACCAGAAGCTTAAGTTCATTTCCGTCCCTTGTAAGAGATTCAAAAAACTCTCTGTTAAGATTCTTTCCCCGAATTTTCTCCATATATTCGGAGCTTATTTCCGCCACAACATCGTTAAGGGAATGATAGTTGTTGTAAAAGGTAGACCTTGATATTCCTGCCTCCCTGCACAAATCATGCACAGAAATGTCAATGAAAGCTTTTTTTGACGAAAGTAAAATCAGGGCATCTTTTATAGTTTTCTTAGAACGAAGATTTCTTTTATCCATACCCGTTTATTATATCAGATTTGCGGAATATAAAGAACGCCCTTACATAACTCTTATATCCGTCAGCACACACTGGTCACCGGTCAGGGCAACATATATGTCGGTCTGACCATCTTTTATTACAGTCAGGTTCTCTATTTCTATTCCTGCATTCTTTGTTATGGAGATGATACGGTTGCCTCGTCGTCTGAAGGTTACAAGGCATTCCATACCACGCTTGTTAAGTCTCTCCCATTCTTCCCAGCCTTTGAAGTCATCCTGGCCCAGGTTCATGGTGTTCTCGGAGAACTCTTCTATTCCGGTGCTTTCACCGTTAAGTTTTATGAGAGCATACTCTCTGCTGTTGTGGCCTCCGACCTTTCCGTCATCCGAATGATAGATAACGATATAAGGACAATGCCAGATAAGGTTTGCGGAAGGAAGACTCATTGTGTGGAAAGCAAGTCTCAGGCCGTCCGTAAGAGGAATACCCTTTGTGGCTGCGGAACGGGTGGTATCGATCTGAATATTTGGAAGATCGCTTTCCATTCTGTCGGTGAAATCAATTTCATTGGCAATTCTTCTGATATCACCTTCACCGTAAATATCTCCGGTTTTGGTTACCTTAAGTCCGTCTATATGAGCATGCTCACCGGAGAAGGCAACATACGCCCATCTGGAGTTATCGGGAAGAGCCACGATAACATCCATAACCTTCAAGTCATTTTCAATCTTAATCTGAAGGTGGTCTCTGTATCTTCCGAGAGTAACCGTATACTGATCATCATGACGCAAAAGATGAACGTGCTCGCCCTCAGCAGGCTCCTTCTCGGTTATATTGACATCCATCTTTCTTGCGCTGGTACATACATAATGTCCCGAAAGCCAGATTTCACCGTATTCTATATACCTGAATGTGGCCAAAGACTCCGGATTGTCATGAATACGTCCGTCGTAAGAGTCAAAGAGAATCAGTGAAGTCTCGAAGAACTCTCCGTCCTTTCTCTCGGTAGGACGTGTTCTGAAGGTTATCTGCTCCACATTGTGGGTAATAACCACACCCGGAGTAATGTTTTTCTTGTATTCATCGAAGAAATACTCATCCTTCAAAATAAGCTTCTCAGGCTTATTTCCGGAAATAATCTGGAAGTTGCTGTCCTCATCAATCATCCTTATGATCATTCCCGCAAATCTGGGATCAAACTTCTTGCCCGATTCTCTGATGAATCTCTCTCTTATTACCTGGTCAGGCATGGGAGCTCTCTTGCTGTTTGCGGTAGTCATGGTGTCATAAGCCGAAGCAATGGCAACTATTCTTGCAGCTTCGGGAATCTCCTCACCCTTAAGTCCATCGGGATATCCGGTTCCGTCATATCTTTCATGGCTGTAGTGTGCAGCCTCTCTAAGGTAAGGGAAATCCGCAATATCTGAAAGTATCTGATCGCCGATAACGGTTTTCTGCTTTACAAGTTCATGCTCAGCTTCCGTCATCTCCTCGCCCTTCTCAAGCACCGAGTCCGGAAGCCCAAGTTTTCCAACGTCATGTACAAGTGCCGAGTAATAAATCTCCCGGACCTCCTCATCATTCTTGCCGCACATTACGGCTATACGTCTTGCATATTCCGCAACACGCTTTGAATGACCTCTTGTGTACTCATTCTTGGCATCAATGGCAGCCATGAACGCACCTGTGGTTCTTTCGAAAAGCTCCTTAGCGCTCTCCTGGCTTGCCAGCAATTCCTGTATCTCGTTGGCGTGGGATTGTTCAATGGTTTCGTTGATGTCTATGTAGGCAAAAACATACATAAATACCGCTACCAGAACCATCATAATGTTGGTTAAGGATAAACCGTAAGCAATCAGCTGAATAATGGAAGCCACTATAGGGCCGAGTATAAACAGCATAAGTGATGCAAAAATCCACTTACTGAATACCTTCCTGTATTGCAAAATCAGGGAAAGCTGGATTAGCGGAGCAACCACGGGAATTATGTAGCATATTAAGAAAAGAGGACCTCTGTGATAGTGGTTTGCCTCGTCAAAATAGTAATAAAGCCCGGTGAATGCGGCAATTACAGCCATTGCCATTCCCACAAAAGCCATGATGTTGACTATACGTAGTCTCTTGGGATAAACAAGTATCCTCTTTTCTTTCCAGAGAAGAACCGTCAGGTAGCTGTTGAAGGCAAATACAATTTCAGAAGTCAGGAAAAAGACAATAAAATTGCTGACCCGCACCATAATATAACCTGTGCGACTCACATCGCCCGCATATATATATGCCAGTCTGTCAAAAATAAGCAAGAACATCGCAGTTAATTCCATCAAAACCAGCACACTTCTTCTGGCCTTTGTGATAGCCTTGGTTATCACAAGAAGGAACGCACTGACACCGCAGATACCCGTCAGAGCCTGCATGAAATTTAATTGATGCTCTCTAAAAAACTCCATCATTGTGAAAAAGTTCCTCTCAGTTTATTAGTCAAATCACTTACGCAAAACAAAAAACTCAGCCAGCTTTTCCAACAGTTCGTCCTTGGAAATGGTTTTAAGGAAATATCCTTCAGGTTTCAAAGCAACAACGGCCATGACACTTTCCTTGTCACTCTTTCCTGTAAGAAACATTACGGGAATATCCTTTGTCTCTTCTTCGCTCCTTAACATTTCAAGAACCTGAGGGCCGCTGGTAACCGGCATCTCATGGTCAAGAAGAATGAGATCAACTTTGTTTTTCCCAAGGAATTTAATGGCCTGTAATCCCGAATTGGCCATGCTGACTTTGTATGTGCCTCTAAGCCATTCTCTTACAAGGCCCAAATAGTTTGGATCATCATCTACAATGAGAATACTCTTCTTGAATTCACCCGCCTCCATCTTGTTGAACAACTCGGAAACGGCACCGATAAACTCATTGTTATCAACCGGACGCAGGAATGACTTGAAAATCAAATCTCCCGGAACTCTGTCCAGGATTACCTGCATATCATTCTTCTCTCCGATGGGAATCATCAGCACATTTTCCTCGGACATCTTATCCGTCAGGAAATGCAAAACATCTCCGGGAGGTCTTTCTCCCTCATCCATGTAGAGGGTAACAAGCTCGCATCCGGACCATGATGAGTTAATTTCATTGATATTCCAATTAACAAATTTGCAGTCAATACCGGAGTCCTGAATTTTCTTCAACAGAACTCTGATCAGGAATGTCTCCTTCTCCCCTATTAACAATACCCTTTTTCCAGACATAAAATCTTCTCCTTGCGTTTATTCTATAAATCCCTTCATCCCGTCCCAGTCGAAGGTCTTTAAGCACTTTTCTATTGCGGCAAATTTGGCCGCATCTTCCTCGGGAAGCTTGTATTCCTTTATCTGCCCGATGATCATTTCAACCGAATCATAGTCCATCTGAGGAACAATTTCCCTGAGGGCTTCATAAGCCCCCGCAAGCTCGTCCGCAGGAATCTCAGGTCGATTGTCTTCTCCGGTTTCCATGTGGAGATTCTTAAGCTTCTCCTTGTATGACTTGAATTCCTCTATCATGGCCTCATGATTTGCATCGATGAAAGCAATGTTCTCCTTATTGCCTGCCTCCTCAAGTCTTTCACACATTACGGAAAGACCGGATGCACCGATAATTCTCGCGGAGGTCTTTAGAGCATGCACCTTAACGGTATAGAGTCTTAAGGTCTTTTCTTTATATGCATTCTCAATAACCTTCGCATTGTCATCTATGGTATCCAGGAAATCAGTGAGACTTCTTATGTAAGTGGCAACGCCGCCGGAGTTTCTGATTCCGTCATCAACGGAGATACCCTGAACATCATTGATCCATGCATACTCTTCAGGAAGAGTCCACTCTTCTTCAACCGCATCCTCGGCTCTGGGCTTCATCATGATATCCTCAGGCAGATGCTTCATGATGGCTTTTTCAAGAGCAAGGCTGTCAATGGGCTTGGCAAGATATCCGTCAAAGCCTCTTGATTTATAGAACTCTTCTCCGCCCTCTGCAGCATTTGCGGTAAGAGCATAAACCGGAAGATCAGGATTGGTCTCTCTGATTTTTGCACAGGTTTCAAGACCGTCCATTCCGGGCATCATATGGTCAAGCAAAACCACATTGAAGCTTCCGTACTTAATCTTTTCAAGACACTCTTCTCCGCTTGCCGCTGTTGTGACAAACATCTTTGTTGCCTTTAAGAGTCCCTTTATAACCGTAAGATTCATGGGGTTATCGTCTACTACAAGTACATCAGCATCGGGTGCTATGAACTGAGGAACATAAGGTCCCTTGGTTCCTTCTTCACGCTCGTCGAATACTCCGATTCCTGTTCCATCCACAATTTTCTGAGGGATGGTAAGAATGAATTCGGAACCTTCTCCGTAAACACTTTCGCACCAGAGTTTACCGTCCATTAACTCGGCAAAACGTCTTGAAATATCAAGTCCGAGTCCGGTACCCTGAATGCCGCTGTTTTTCTCTTCATCAAGTCTTTCATAGGCTGTGAAGAGCTTATCCATGTCTTCTTCTTTTATTCCGATACCGCTGTCCTTTACAGCGATTCTGAGATTACATTTTTCGTCGTTTTTATCTTCAACAGACACTGTCAAAGTGAATCCGCCCATCTCGGTATACTTAACGGCGTTGGTAAGAAGGTTGAGAATTATCTGCTTAATCTTACCGTCATCACCGTACATCCTCTTAGGCAGGTTCTCGTCTATTTCCACTCCGAAGGTCAGATCCTTCTGGGCACCCCTTACTCGAATCATGGTTACCACGGAACGAAGAATTGCCACGGTATCATACTCCTGCTCCACCAGGTGCATCTTACCCGACTCAATCTTGGACATATCAAGAAGATCGTTAATCAGTCCAAGGAGTGATTCCGAAGCAGTCATAATGTCGATAGCATAGTTGATAACCGACATGTAGTAAGACTTCGGAACATCCGTTGTATCCTCTCTCATGATCATTTCGTCCATACCCATAATGGTATTGATAGGCGTTCTGATTTCATGAGACATGTTTGCAAGGAATCTTGACTTCGCAGAGTTAGCTCGCTCCGCCTCATCTTTTGCCTGTCTGATTTCATCGTACTGTCTTCTGACGATTGTTCCTGTCATAACACGCCATACCAGTAATCCGGTAAGACCTATCACGAGGACGATAATCAGAATCTTTGAAATCAAAAGTTCATATATCAGAGGTTTTTTAACGATTGTGAAAGTATCATCCTGCAGTACCTCTCTGGTACTTACATCCAAAACCTCTATGTGAAGTTTGTAATTACCGTACTTAAGTCCGGTATATTCCAGCGAAGAAAGGTCACTTTGCTTTGCGGTTATACCTGCATCATCACTGCCTTCCAGATAAACATGGATAAGGGGATTGGACATGGAGAAGTCAAGTATGGAGGGTGTAATCTGAATACGTCCGTTAACCGCAGGAATTGTGTATGTTCCATCTTCGTCCGGAAGCAGTTTCTCATCATTACAGTATATGGCTCTGATGCCGGTCCTTATTCTGGCATTCTCCTCGAAGTAATGGTTAATGTTAACCTTTGTTACTCCGGACCTTCCGGCAATATACAGATTTCCCAACTCATCAAGGGCGCTGTAGGCATTTGCCGTGGGGATACTGTTAAGGCCGTTTGCAGTGTTATGCAATCTGTAATCTGTAATATTGTCTTCCAGCATGGATGAGGCTTTTACCGCATACAATCCATAAGATGACAATATCCAGGCAATGTCATCGTCGCTGAAGTAAATATCAAAGTTATTGTTATAGGGGAATGATTCAATTTGTTTTACCTGACCATCCTTGTAATACTCAATGGAGTTGGAGGTGATTATCCAAATAACGCCCCTGTCGTCATCCCTTTTAAGCCTTAGTATTACATCGCTGGTAAGGCCTTCATTTCGGCCTATTCTTTCTACCTTGTTATCATCGATAATATATATTCCGTCGCCGTCGGTTCCCGCATAGATCTTTCCGTCAGCACCTTCTTCAACCGTCAAAAAGATGGTGTTGTCAATCTTGTCTGTGGCGCCCACGGTTTTTATAACTCTTCCGTCACGAATTATTGCCAATCCGCCGTTGGTTCCCACAAGGGTGTCTCCATCGGGGGAGTTTACGGTACAGCGAATTTCATCGCTTAACAATCCGTCTCTCTTGGTGTAGCTTGTTATTTTGCCGTTTCTTGCAGCAAGAACAACACCAAGATCATTGGTGTAGGAGGATATCCAGAGGTTACTTCGATTATCCATTGTGATGCAGCGTATTCTGGTTCCGGCAAGATACTTGGTAAGGTCGTTCTCGATAACCTTTTTATTTGAATCTATAATTCTGAGTCCTGAATCGGTACCCACATAAATAAGATTATCTCTTAAGCAAACGGCGTTTACCGTTGACTCATCAAGCCCTGCAAGGCTTGTTATGTTCTGGAAGTTGTTGGTAACAACCTTCGCAACACCCTGTCTTGATGACGCCAGCCAGAGATTCCCCTGGTAATCGGAGGTCATCATGTCAATGGAGTTGTGAATGGGTATATTTTCCAACTGACGGAAAACGTGTCTCTCGTCAATGTAACCCACAACATTTTCACAGGTTACCCAGATTCGTCCGCACTCATAGGTAATCCAGTAAAGGTTGTCTGCAGGGGCTACGGAAATCTTCTCAAACTTTGAGGCATTTTTTCCAAAAGCTCCATAATACAGATACTCCGAATCCGAGCCTATATAAACCTGCCCTACCGCGTTGGGGTCGGCAAAAATTGTCGTCACTCCTCCAAAACCCAGGTTATAACCAAGGTAAGCAGAGCCCACTTCACCGTTATATAATGAGAAGATTAGTCCGCTCTTAGTGCTTCCGTAAACATTACCTGCGCTGTCCGCGCTCATTCTTGAAATAACTTCATTGTTTATTCTGCTGTCATTTAAAACATGAAGTTCACCGTCTTTTGAAACATAGGATATTCCGCTGGTGGAGCCTATATAAACGTTTCCTGCTCCGTCTTCGCTGAAGGCCCTGACAGATGAGGACTGAAGTCCGTCTTCAAATGTGTATCTTGTGCTTGTTCCTTCGTCCAAAACAACGGCACCGTTATCATTGGTACCAACCCACATTCTTCCAAGACTGTCCTCAAACAGCGCTCTTCCGCTGGTGAGACCTCCCGAAGAATCAAGTCTTTCAAACTCGACTCCGTCGTACCTGATAATTCCGCCGTATCCGCCTATCCAGACATAACCGTCACTGCTTCCCAATACACAGTTTGCATCTGATGTAGGCAAACCGTTGGATGCATCATAAAGCTTGGCTGTATATCCCACACCTTTAAGCTGTTCGGTAACAGCATAGCCGCCACCGATTTGGACCGCATTGTAGCCTGCCTCCCCGCTTTGAAGCGCACCGCTTTCGGAGGCCCATACCCTGGTTTCGGGATTTCCTGTATTAAGTAAAAAGCACAGGGTGACAGCACTTACTGTCGCCATCAATATACGTTTGCTTCTCATTTGAAAGAGACCTCCGTCACGCATCCTGATACTTCTTAAGAACAACCTGAACTTCATTAAGGGAATCCATAAACGCCTCAACTACCTTGGGGTCAAACTGGGTTCCTGCGCCATCGTTTAGTATTTCCAATGCCTTCTCAAGGGAGAAAGGCGGCTTATAAACACGGGGTGATGTCAGAGCATCAAAAACGTCCGCAACTGCCATTATTCTTGCGGATAAAGGAATAACCTGACCATGCAGGCCTTCGGGATAACCCTTACCATCCCATCTCTCATGGTGGTAAGCTGCCATGTTTCTTGCTTCCTTTAAGTAGTTCTCACCCTGAACGGTACTGATAGCCTGCTCCATGATTCTCTTACCATGGGTGGTATGAGTCTTCATGATTTCATACTCCTCGTCAGTAAGCTTTCCGGGTTTGTTAAGGATCGTATCGGAAATATTGATTTTGCCAACGTCATGAAGAGGCGCAGAGGTAACAACATCAACCATGTACTTGGATGTAATCTTTTCAGGGTAATATCCCTTCCTCTTAAGACCTTCAACAATAATCTTTACATAGGCCGCAGTCTTTTGAATGTGGGCACCTGTATCTGAGTCACGATTCTCGACCATGTCCGCCATGGTGATAATCAGACCGTTTTGCATCTGAGCCGTGGCATCCGAATAGTGCCTTATGTCTCGCATCTGTTCCGCAACGTTTAATGCCATGTCACAGATTTCTCTGTAAAGTTTTTCCGTCTCGTCGCCGGTTCTTATATCCAAAGATCTTAATTTCTTAACATTTGCATCGAGAGCCTTCTGGTCATCCTCGGAATGTGTAAACTGTTCCACGCACTCAGCCACGCTGTTAATGGGGTACATGGCATATACTCCCGTGGTTCTCATACCAAAGGAAATAATCAAAATGAAGAATCCCGCAATGATCAGGAATACTCTTATTGCAAAATCACGAATATATACCATAAGGTAATCCAGTGAAACATCCGCTCCCACGTAGCAGACACAGTCTCCGCTTTCATCTTTCACGGGATAATAAACCGTCAAAATCCAATCCCAAATGTCATCGGATTCCACGGGGCCAACCTTTTCACCTGCCAAAAGTGCAGGGATATAAGGTTCAAAGGCCTCCTCAAAGGGAACTATTTCTCCGGGTACAAAAACAGGTGCATACATGTTGTAGGGATCAATGGCAGGGTCATTATCCAGGTCAAAGACAAACTGGCAACCCACCTCTGTCACACGAACTACATAAAGGAATGTAACCCCCTGAGCGTTTGCACGAATCTTGTATAGCATTTTCTCGGTTTCCGCATATCCGGGTACCATTCTGCCTTTCTCCGCATAGTCGGCAATCTTTTCCGTATCTATGTAATCAGCTGCAAATCTGGCAGCATTCCATGCTATCTCAGTCTTCTCGGCTTTGGTTTTTGAAAAATACATTCCGGTACCTATTCCGCCAATGGCAAGAACCATGGACAGACCAACCATCAGCAGCATTAATGTAGTTCTTCCTCTTAAAGAAAAACCATTTCCCTTGCCCCACTCTTTAATGGCCTGTTTCTCCGCGTCGGAAAGGGGTCTTTGTCTCCAGTCGCTGTCCTTAATATCCTGCTTTGTTTTATCGGGAACAAGCAAAAGGGTAATAACCGCAATTATAACGGCAACGCCCTTATCAATGACATTGGCCAAAGTATTTACAATAAGGAATGTAGGGAATTTGGACAGATGTAATGAGGAGGATAAAGCTTCCACCATGTCCACGATTGACGTAACCTGAGGACCTCCCAAAAGGCCCCACTGAATAAACGCGCTTAGCAAACCACTCATAAGCGCAACTATACCTAAATATTTTAAGATATGGGTAATCTTCCTGAAAGAATGGTTTCTGACAAACCTGACTGTAATAACAGCCATAAGAACATTTACAACAGAAAAATAGATGGCGTCAGAATTGAAAATCGTGCACCAGGCATTGGTGACGACCGCAGTAACTATAGCCGGGAATATTCCACCCAGCGCCGCTACTATTATCGTCCCGGCTGTATCCGCAAAAAGAAAAGAACCGGTTCGATACGATATATATGCAAGTATCACATTGAGAGTGATCCCTGCAAAAATGGGTATTACGCGCAGCATACTGGTTCGATCTATTCGTCCTGAATAAATCTTCATTTTGCATTCCTCCGAATACTCCCCTGAAAGTATGCGCCCTTATATCCGACACCTTTATATTACTAAATATTTTACCACAGTATTGTGGAAAAGAGTGAATTATTTTACATAATAATGTCTTGCAATCCACTTGGATAATCCGTCAAGTCCGGGATAGACAATTCGCTCACTCATGTTGAGCTGGTCAAGCATATCTCTCACTCTCCAGCGCAGCTTTTTATCAATCACATACTTAACCGTATCCTTGGTGTTGTCAGACAGGAACTTTTCGATATCTGTGATACCCATGGGTACAACAGCAAAGAAGGAATGCTGGTTGATGATTCTCTGATTAAGTGAAGGAGGCTCAATGATTACCATGGATGTGTCTCTCATGTCCATGTCATACTGTCTCAAGCTGTTTCCCGTAATCTCCTTAAGCATATCAACGGTGAATATTGTTGAATGCTTGGCATTAACAGCATCCTTATAGGGATCAGGCAGATGGTTAACCATCTCTGACATATTGATTCTCCACACTGCACAGTCATGCTTGTCCATATCCTGATTATCTTCTTCAGTAACGGCAAAATTAAGTCCAACCAAAGCAGACTGGGTCCAGTCAAGAAGTCTTGTGGGAAGACCGTAGTGCTGTCCGAGAATCATCTGTCTCCAAACCGACTGACCGATGGAGGGTTCGTCATTGATGGCGTACTTGGCGAAGTTCTCAAGTATGGCAGGCTCAAGGGTCTTCTGCAAATCCTTACAGTTTCGGCTTAAACTGGTGTACATCTTAAAGGATGCATCAGACATTCCCCTGTAAATATAAGAGCTTCTGTTTCTGTCCAAATCAGGCCTGTATTCCTGTTCTGTCAACAAAGGCAAAAGCTCTTCAAGTGTATCTATATGAACTTCTTTAATCATGGCTGTTCTCCCATCAAAAATGACTTATATATCTATTTTATCACGAAAAAAGAGACGGTCAACGACCGTCTCTTCGAAATCTCATTTAATTACTTTACAGTAACTTTTGTGATGTGAGGGTTAGCTCCCTCGTACCAGTAAAGGAATCCCTCTACGTCTACTGTAGCACCTGCTTCAAGGCCGCTTACAAGGTTGTAGAACTCCTCGTCGCTTCCGTTGAGGTAGTACTCAAGGCAAGCGCTGAGCTCATTTCCATCCTTAGAGAATGTAACGTAGATGTCATCACCGGGCTGGTCGTTCTTGAATGCTACAGAATCAACAGTTAAATCTGTGAAAGATACAAGCTGGTTCTGCTTCTCGATAAGCTCGTCCTTACCAAGAAGGTCTGTTACATCAACGGGCTTAGCAACGAAGTTGCCATCCTCGATTTCGAATGTAGCGTCAACAATCTCAACTTCTCCTGACCACTCAGACTTAACACCGGTAACTTTGATCTTTGTACCTTCTGTAAGCTTTGCGTAATCATCTTCTGAGCAAGCCATCTCATAGATGAAGAATGCTCCATCCTCGTTCTGTGTATAGATGGTAGCTTTGTCTTCCCACCATGACTGCTTAGCCTGTACATAAGTCTCAACTACAACTTCTGTATCAAGGTCAGCTGCAACGAAATCTGCATAAGACATAACGTCTGCTGCTGCTGTCTCATCAGCTACAGCTTCCTCAGCTGCCTCTGCAGCGGGCTCTTCAACTACTGCTTCTTCAACTGTCTCAGCAACGGGCTCCTCAGCAGCGGGTGCTTCTTCCTTGCCACAAGCCACAAGTGAAATACCAAGTGCAAGTGTCAAAACCAATGCTAATGTTTTCTTCATAATGTTCCTCCTATTTGCATGACTATGTTGTGTTTATTCCATGCAACGCAATTATAGTAAATATTTTAAAAAAATACAATCCCTTGAAAAACGCGGCTTGGCACGATAAAATAGAAAACGATTATATATTGGAGGAAATAAAAATGGCTAATACTACCCAACCCCATCCCATTAACAAGAAAGCCCTTTGGCTTAGTCTTGCTATTTTTGCAGGCCTCGTTCTCGGAGGCATCTTAGGTCTCGTGATTCCCGATTGGGCTGTGAATATCACAAGTTTCATCAGCACCGTATATCTTCACGCTCTGACCTTAATGATTTTTCCCTTGGTGTTCTGCTCCCTGGTTGTGGGCATTACATCCATAGGAAGCATCTCCGCTACAGGTAAAGTAGGCGGACAGGCTCTTTTGTATTTTGTAGGAACAACCCTTTTTGCAAGTCTTATCGGACTTGTACTTCCTAAGACTCTTGGAATAGGAAAAGGTGTAACCATTGAACTTATGGAAGCTGACGTGGAGGCTGCCCCCTTCACCGGACTTCTTGATACCATAAGAGATTTGATTCCTTCAAATCCCTTCGCTGCCTTTGCAAACGGCAACATGCTTCAGGTTCTTGCCTTCGCCATCATCGTTGGAGTGGCTTGCGTATCCCTTGGCAAGAAAGCTAAACCCTTTATCGATCTTTGCGTTTCCGTTAATGAAATTGCCGTTAAGGTTGTTTCTGTTGTAATGTATATAACTCCTCTCGGAGTTCTTTGTTCCGTAGCAGGTATGGTTCATGCCAACGGTCTTAAGACCATCCTCTCCCTTGCTTCGGTTCTTGGCGCTTTGTATCTTACAATGTTTATCTACATCGTGGTTGTTTACGGCGTGGTTATTGTTAGACTCATCGGAAAGTTCAGCATCAAGGATTTCTTCGTAACAGTCCTTCCCGCTGCTCTTAATGCCTTCGGAACCGCTTCAAGCTCAGCTACTCTTCCTATTAGTAAGAGATGTGCGGATGAGCTGGGCGTGTCCAACGAGATTTCTTCACTGGCACTTCCTCTTGGTGCAACAATCAACATGGACGCTGTTTCAATCCTTATGTCCTTCATGATTGTGTTCTTTGCAAATGCCTGCGGAATCGAAGTATCCTTCGGTCTCCTTGCAGTTGTTCTTTTAAGTAACACCTTACTCAGTATCGGAGCTCCCGGAGTTCCTAACAGTGCCATTGCTACCTTCGCTGCTCTTTCAGCTATCGCAGGTCTTCCTGCAGGAGTTATGGGCATGTACGTAAGTATCAATATTCTTGCGGATGCAGGTGTTACCTGCTGTAACGTTCTCGGAGATATTGCCTGCTCAGTGGCAATGCAGAGAACCTGCAAATTAGAGAAAACCGAAACTGAAGAAGCTGAAGAACTTGCTTCATAAAATGCATTTTAAAAGGCTCCCAATGGGAGCCTTTCAGAGTGAAGACAAAGGTCGTGTTTTAGACACGGCCTTTTCATTTTGACATAAAAGTACCTAGAGGCTACGCTTCTGCTGTAGATTTAAATGGTGCATCGCACATAATAAATCTTAATCAGCTTAATTGCAGTATATCT
>JAFZSQ010000017.1 GCA_017619295.1 Lachnospiraceae bacterium | reverse complement strand
GGTGATAAGATTAAGTTCACTTTTGCTCCCAAGGGTTTTGGCTCAGAGAACATGAGCAAGATATACATGCTTAAGCCCGCCGATGGAGTTGAGGGAGTAAAGGAAGCGGTCCTTAAAGCAGTATCAGAGGCCGGTCCCAACGCCTGCCCTCCCATGGTTGTGGGAGTGGGAATAGGAGGCACTTTTGAAAAAGCTGCTATCCTCTCCAAAAAAGCATTAACACGTTCAATCAATGTGCGATCAGAACTTCCGCACATCAAAGAACTTGAGGAAGAGCTTCTGACCAAGATTAATAACCTTGGAATCGGACCTGCCGGACTTGGCGGATCCACTACTGCCATGGGAATTAATATTGAAACCTATGCTACACACATAGCAGGCTTGCCTGTGGCTGTAAATATTTGCTGTCACGTTAATCGTCACAGCGTAAGGGAGGTTTAATATGGACAGATACATTACCCTTCCTGCTTCAAAGGATGAACTTAAGGATTTAAGAAGCGGAGATTATGTTTATATCTCCGGAGTGATTTATACCGCAAGGGATGCAGCCCACAAAAGAATGCAGGAAGCATTGGATACGGGCAAGGCTCTTCCCATAGATATTAAGGATGCTTTCATTTATTATATGGGCCCCTCTCCCGCCAGAGAAGGACGCCCCATTGGTTCTGCAGGTCCCACAACCGCAGGGCGAATGGACAGATATACCCCTAATTTGCTTAATTTGGGAATGGGTGGTATGATTGGCAAGGGCAAGAGAAGCCCTGAGGTTTTGGAAGCCATCAAGGCCAACAAATCCGTATATTTCGCCACAGTCGGCGGAGCAGGAGCACTCCTTTCAAAGTGCATCATTGAATCCGAAGTGGTGGCATATGAGGATTTGGGTACCGAAGCCATCAGGAAACTTACGGTCAAAGACTTGCCTGCAATAGTTGTCATTGACAGAGAGGGAAACAACCTCTACGAAACGGCGACTAAATAGTTTTAAATTCGGAGGGTGGATTTTTGCGCCGAATACTTTTAATGTTCTTTAAGCTTTGGGGATTCCACAAACTGATAAGAATGGTTTGGGGAGCAAAGCATAAAACATATGAAGAAAACTATGAGTATCTTCAGGAAGTAACAAGAAAAGCCATAAAGGCCGGACATGTAAATGCTGAGTATCATGGCCTCGAGAATATACCTGAGGAAAACGGATTTGTATATTTCCCCAATCACCAGGGAATGTTTGACGTTCTTATGCTCCTGGCATCATCGCCTAAGCCCTTCTCTTTTATAATGAAGAAAGAGGCTAAGGACTTACCCATAGTAAGAGAGGTGGCCATGGGATTAAGAGCTCTGGCCATTGACAGGGATGATGTGAGACAGGCAATGACTGTCATAAACGAAATGACCGAGAATATCAAGCTTGGTTACAACTACGTAATTTTCCCCGAGGGAACCAGAAGTCGCAAGAAGAACGCCATGAATGAAATGAAAGGCGGAAGCTTTAAGAGCGCATACAGAGCGAAAGCGCCCATTGTTCCCTGCGCACTGCTTGGTGCATACAAGCCCTTTGACAGTAAGAGCATTAAACCTGTAGACGTTGCTCTTTATTATCTTCCTCCCATGTACTATGAGGAGTATAAAGATATGAAGACAGTAGAGATTGCAGCTGAAGTAAGAAGACGAATTGAGGCTAAGATTAAAGAGGTTACCGATACCGACACAAGATTCGAAAAACCGATTGACAATGAGTAGCCTCTTAGATATAATTGTTTTTGCGTCCAAGCGGCGCATTTGAATATTGGTAGCGGACCGAATTCAGATTCTGGAGAAGTACTCAAGTGGCTGAAGAGGCGCCCCTGCTAAGGGTGTAGGTCGTTTGCGCGGCGCGAGGGTTCAAATCCCTCCTTCTCCGCTCAAGAGCTTAAACGGAAGACTCAAAGAATTGGCTTTTCCGCTTAAGCTCTTTTGTTTTTACTTAACTTATCGGAAAGGAACCCGAGATGCATTTCTATCCATTTTATCAATGGCTTTTGTTTTTCTTTGCATATTGTTTTGTTGGATGGGTATGGGAGACCAGCTATGATTCCGTCATAGAGCGTCACTTTGTCAATCGTGGTTTCTTGTACGGAACCTGGATTCCTATCTACGGCTTTGGAGCAATCATCATGTTATTTTCAACCCTTCCCTTTAAGGGAAACTGGGTTATGGTATATCTTGTGGGAATGGCAGCGGCAACTGTCCTTGAACTTGCCACCGGCCTTGCCATGGAGAAAATCTTTAAGGTCAGATACTGGGATTACAGCAGCCAGAAGCTTCAGTTCAAAGGATACATCTGCGTCTCATCCTCTCTTTTCTGGGGATTGTTGAGCGTTGTCCTTGTTAAGTGGGTTCACAATTTCTTTGAGAAAGTACTTTTCAGTATCCCGAATGATACACAGATTATACTGGCTATTTTTTTGAGCGCTTTATTCCTTACAGATTTAGGTTTCAGTATTAAGACCGCTCTGGATATCAGAAGTGTCATTGTTAAGATGGAGAAACTTCGCGATGATTTGTCCGAGAAGGTAACGGAGAAGAAGGAAGAGCTTACCGAGAAGGTAATAGAGAAGAAGGAAGAACTTACCGAGAAAGTAACGGAGAAGAAAGAAGAGTTTACCGAGCGGGTTATTGAGAGACGGGAAGAGTTCGTGGATAGACGTGATGAACTTGCCGGAAAAGTAACCGAGAAACGAGATGAGGTTCAGGAGGCATTAAGCCAGCTGGCAGCCAAGCTGGTTAAGAGAAATCCTACCGCATTTTTGCCCTCTCTGCCCAGTGTAAATACCCTCATGGATAAGATCCGAAAGAGAACCGGGCGATACAAATAATATACAAAAAAGATAAGAACTCTATACAAAAAGGATAAAAACATTATTCAAGGCTATTTTATTCTCCTACTGTAAGATGAAATATCTGAAAGGATAGGTGAATTATGAGAATAGCTGTTATGGGTGATATCCACGGTAATGATGCTGCTCTTGAGAAGTGCATTAAAGAAGCACTTTGGAGAGGCGCATATGCGTTTATATTCTTGGGTGACTATGTGGCTGACATGCCCAAGCCCAGAAGAGTTATGGAACGCCTTTACGCTCTTAAGGAAAAATACCCTTGTTGGTTTATAAAAGGAAATAAAGAAGACTACTGGATTGACTACAGGAATTCTGCTAATTCCGCAGTATGGAACGATTTTAATTCCACATCCGGAATGTTGTATTATACTTATAATAATTTAAATAATGAAGACATAGACTTTTTTGAGACCTTACCTATGTCAAGAAAGCTTGATTTTGTCGGAGCTCCTTCGATTACCATTTGCCACGGATCTCCCAGGAAATCAAATGAAGAGCTTGTAAGAGGCAGGGACAACACGAAAGAAGTCATGGATGCATGCGATACCGATTTAATCCTCTGCGCCCATACCCACAGACAGTGGAAGTATGAGTATAACGGCAAGACATTAATCAATCCCGGCTCTGTTGGGATGCCTCTCGGAAGTAATGGTAAAGCACAGTTCGCTATTATTGATAATGTAAGCGGAAGATGGAACGCAGAATTCGTTTCCGCCTCTTATGATGTAGAAAGAGTAATAAATGATATAGATGAAGCAGGTCTTCCTGCCCACGCACCCTATTGGATTATGCTCACCAAGAGAACCTTAAGGGATGGAAATCCATACCACATGAAGGCTCTTATGACGGCAATGTCCTTGTGTAAAAGAGAGCAGGGTGTATGCAATTGGCCCCTTATTCCCGAAAAGTACTGGGAGGCGGCCATTAGGGAGGTCTGACATCTAGGGAGGTTTTGGATGCGTGGACGCAGAGGACTCATAGCTCTTATAGCGATGCTTGCAACTGTTTCGGGTTGCGGCTTTAATAATGATTATGTGGTAAAAACCGACTTGTCCTCCAAACTTGGCGCCAAGACAGGAGCCATAAAAGTCGAGAAAACAATTCCTGCTCCGGATGATATAACCGTGCACGAAGAGGTGATTACGATTCCCGGACTCACAGAAGAATTCGAGATAGTCTTTACCGCCGACAACCACATATCCCTTTGCGATGACCGAGATTCCGCTGTTTTGGAAAAAGCTGCAAAACGCTACGAATACTTCAAAAGTTTCGATGACTCCTACGCCGATGAATCTTTTGAGACGGTTATTAAATATGTAGAGAGTGAGAACCCCAATCTTTTTGTTTTGGGCGGCGACGTGGTGGACTCCGCCATGTATGCAGGCATCGAATTCGTTTCGGGTGAGCTTTCGAAACTTGAGGTTCCTTATTTATATGGAATAGGAAATCACGACTTCGAGTACGGAGATGAGTACTATTCCGCCACAGCCTTTTCTGAATATCTGCCAAGACTTTCACAGATATCCGACATATCAAACGGAGTCAGAAGCATTGAGTTTGATGAAGTTGTTGTATTGATAGCAGATGACTATTGCAATAAGGTTACGCCGGCAGCTCTTGCGGAACTTCAAAGAGTATGTTCCCTTGGCAAAACCGTAATAGTCTCCGTACATGTTCCCATTGAACCCGGACTGGGAGATTCACTATGGGAGATGAGCAAGGCCATTTGGGGGCAGGGAGCAGATGCCAGATCAAGAGTACTTTTGGGATCCAATTCCTGCACACCGGATGAGACTACACAGGCCTTCATCGATGAGATATTAAAGGCTGACAGTCCTGTTAAAGCAGTTCTTGCCGGGCATGTTCATTTCTACCATAAAGATATGCTTAATGATAAGGTAGTACAGTTCGTAGCAGGACCGGGATTTAATAAGGAAGTAACAAAGCTGATTTTGAAGCCTGAAAATATTCAAAAATAGCCTTATTCCCTTGTTGACAAACAAAAAATCATGATGCTATAATAGAATTCCACCGCGTATTGAGGAATCAAACGTCGGTGGAAAAATTTTCTTCAAAAACCTGTTGACAACGGATATGACGCATGATATATTAATTGAGTTGCGTCTGACGGAAACAGGCGCATGTACCTTGACAAATGAACAACAATGCAACCCTGAAACAATTCCTAAAAAATTGTTCAGAGAACAAAAACCTTTTATTAAGTAAATTAACGGTTAAATAGCCAGACTATTTTGACCGGATCAACAAACATTTAACATGAGAGTTTGATCCTGGC
>JAFZSQ010000002.1 GCA_017619295.1 Lachnospiraceae bacterium | reverse complement strand
GTATTCAGGAACCGACGTCAAGATTGACGACGAAGAGTTCATCATCGTTAAACAGAGCGATATTTTGGCTATATTAAAGTAATAGATTCGGAGGCGAAACATAATGGCAAAAGAGATTAAATACGGCGCAGACGCACGTGCAGCACTTGAGGCCGGCGTTAACAAGTTAGCTGATACAGTAAGAGTTACACTCGGACCCAAAGGAAGAAACGTAGTTCTTGATAAGTCCTACGGTGCTCCCCTTATCACAAACGATGGTGTTACCATCGCACAGGAAATCGAGCTTGAAGATGCATTCGAGAACATGGGTGCACAGCTCGTTAAGGAAGTTGCTACCAAGACTAACGATGTTGCAGGTGACGGTACCACAACAGCAACAGTTCTTGCACAGGCAATGATTCATGAAGGAATGAAGAACCTCGCAGCAGGCGCTAACCCCATCATCTTAAGAAAGGGTATGAAGAAGGCAACAGATGCTGCAGTTAAGGCTATCGCAAAGATGAGCTCCAAGGTTAACGGTAAGGAGCACATCGCTAGAGTAGCAGCTATCTCTGCAGGTGATGAAGAGGTAGGTAAGCTTGTAGCAGACGCTATGGAGAAAGTTACAGGCGACGGCGTTATCACAATCGAAGAGAGCAAGACAATGCTCACAGAGCTTGACCTTGTAGAAGGTATGCAGTTCGACCGTGGATATATTTCAGCTTACATGGCTACAGATATGGATAAGATGGAAGCAGTTCTTGATGATCCTTACATCCTTATCACAGACAAGAAGATCTCCAACATTCAGGACATTCTTCCTCTTCTTGAGCAGATTGTTAAGATTGGCGGAAAGCTTCTTATCATCGCAGAGGACGTTGAAGGTGAGGCTCTTACAACTCTTATCATCAACAAACTCCGTGGTACATTCAATGTAGTTGCTGTTAAGGCTCCCGGCTACGGCGACAGAAGAAAAGCTATGCTTGAGGATATTGCAATCCTTACAGGCGGACAGGTTATCTCTTCTGATCTTGGCCTTGAGCTTCCCGATGCAACACTTGAGCAGCTTGGTCGTGCTAAATCTGTTAAGGTTCAGAAAGAGAACACAGTTATCGTTGACGGCGAAGGCGACAAGAAAGCTATCGCAGCAAGAATTAACCAGATCAAGAAGCAGATTGAGGAGACTACATCTGATTTTGACAGAGAGAAACTTCAGGAAAGACTTGCAAAGCTTGCAGGTGGCGTAGCAGTTATCAGAGTAGGTGCAGCTACAGAGACAGAGATGAAGGAAGCTAAGCTTCGTCTTGAGGATGCTCTTGCAGCTACAAAGGCAGCCGCTGAGGAAGGTATCATCTGTGGTGGTGGAAGTGCTTACATCCACGCTGCCAAGGAAGTTGAGAAGGCAGTTGCTAACCTTGAAGGCGATGAGAAGACAGGTGCACAGATTGTTCTTAAGGCAATGGAAGCTCCTTTGTTCCACATCGCTACAAACGCAGGTCTTGAAGGCAGCGTAATCATCAACAAGGTTCGTGAGAGCAAGGTTGGTACAGGTTTCGATGCCCTTAAGGAAGAGTACGTTGACATGGTTAAGGAAGGTATCCTTGATCCTGCAAAGGTTACAAGAAGCGCTCTTCAGAATGCAACCAGCGTAGCAAGCACACTCCTTACAACAGAGAGCGTTGTTGCTAACATTAAAGAAGAAACTCCTGCAATGCCTGCAGGCGCAGGAATGGGCGGAATGATGTAATTCCCAATTATAGGAAAGAATCTTTTAAAAGGCGATTCCGGCATCGGAATCGCTTTTTTTCGTAATTCCGATGCCATTTTTCCCTAAAATATAAGAATGTGGGCATCGAAAATTAAAGAATTCAATATTCCGATGCACGAAGTTGAAAATTGAGGTGGGTATGGGTAAGAGCAAAACGGAAATAATAACTGAATACTTGATAGAAACTTATAAACCTGAAGCCATAATAACCTATGGGTCTTTCGGAGACGGAAGTTTTAATGAGAACAGCGACTTTGACGCCCTTGTAATAGCGGACCACGCCAAGTATCATGACGTTTCCGTGGTGGACAACACGGTGCTTGATGTTTTCGTATATCCTGTGGAAACATTTGAGGCAGATTATGATCCGGAAGAGTTTATGCAGATTTTTGACGGAAATGTAGTTCTTGATAAAAACGGTATAGGCGAAGGCTTAAAGAAACGTATCAATGATTATATTGATAGCCTTGCCTCAAAATCTGATGAAGAAATCAGGCAGGAACTGGATTGGTGCGAGAAAATGCTTGCAAGAACAGTTCGTGAAGATGAGGAGGGCTTTTTTCGTTGGCATTGGCTTTTGGTGGACAGTATTGAAATATACTGTGATATCAAGGGCATTCGCTACTTTGGTCCCAAGAAGACATTGCGGAAAATGAAAAATGATGACCGGGGTGCTTTTGCAATCTATTCGAAAGCCTTAAAGGAATTAAACAAAGACAGCTTAAGGGAATGGATAAGCTATTTGAATGATATAAAAAGGTAACTGCACCAAGAGACCTCCGATGGAGGTCTCTTTTTTTATTATTTGGTATCACTTTTTCATATATTGTTCTGTAAAAAAATATTTGAGTTATCATACAGGTATGAGATCTGATTATGCATACAAAAAGGAATGGTACAGGGAAATTTTGGAGAATCCGGAGAGCTTTAGGGTGGAGCCCTTCAGGATATGCGGGAATCTTTATTTCGTTGGAAATAAGGACAGCTCAAGCCTTATTGTGGACACCGGTGAGGGGCTGATGCTTTTTGATACGGGCTATCCTCACATACAGGATATGCTTCTTGATTCCATTAAAGAAATGGGATTTGATGTGAAGGATATCCGGATGATTTTCCATACTCACGGCCATTTCGATCACTTTGGAGCCACTAAACGAATCAAGGAATTAAGTGGAGCTGTGGCATGTATAAGCAAGGTTGATGCAGCACTGCTTAGAGACAGACCCGATATGGCGTTATGCGATTATCTTCCGGGGGTTAAGACGGATTTCTTTACACCTGATAAGGAACTTGAAGACGGTGAGATTGTCTCCCTTGGAATTACTAAGGTCAGGTGCATCCTGACAGGCGGCCATACTCCGGGAGCCATGAGCTATGAGATTACCGTGAGAGACGGAGACAAGGACTATAAGGCACTTCTTTGCGGCGGTGTGGGATTTAATACCTTGAATCACACATTTATTGAGGAAACCGGTTTGAACTGGAGAGGAGATTTCGAGAGAAGTCTTAAAATCTGGAAGTCGTTAAAGCCGGATATCTACCTGGGAAATCATACAACTCAAAGCCAAACTTTAGAGAGAATGAAGGCCGGCAGGTCATTTGTTGACAGGGAAGCCTGGTCTGAATTTATAGCAAGAATTGACAAGAACTATCACGAAATGTTGGAAGACGAGATTCGAGAAGAAGGATATTATATACAGTAGGGGAGAAGCATCAGAGGGTAATTATGTATAGGCTGGTTATTGTTGATGATGAACAGAAAATCTTAGATGGGATAGCGGAGCTTTTCCCATGGCAGAATATAGGCTTTGAGGTGGTGGGTAAGTTTACCAATGCCACCGGAGCCCTTGATTTTGTGAGCAAAAATGAGGCTGACGTGGTGCTTACGGACATAAGAATGCCCGGGAAGTCCGGCCTTGATCTTGCGGCTGAATTAAAGAAAATCAGGGATATAATCGTGGTTATTTTAAGCAGCTACAGTGATTACGAATATATGAGACAGGCCCTTAAATCCGACATCCAGGATTACCTTTTAAAGCCCATAAACTACGGTGACCTGTCCAACTGTTTTGAGAAAATCAGAAGTATTCTCGATGAGAAGAATATCACCGAGGGCATTGACGATACACCATATTATGACAAGATGCTCCACGCTGTGGATGAGTACATCGAGAATCATTTTAAGGAAGCAAGCCTTGCTATGGCTGCGGAGCAAATCGGAATAAGCGCAGGCTATCTTTCCAAGATTTATAAAGAGAAGAGAGGGACGGGCTTTCAGGAGCAGCTTAATTCCACGAGAATGAAGAAGGCAGCTCAGATGCTTGTGGACCCTTCCTATAAGAGCTACGAGATAGCTTATGAAGTGGGGTATGACAGCCCCAAGAATTTTACCAGAGCATTTAAGGCACACTTTGGGGTTACTCCCAGAGATTATCGCAATGGAGTGAGGGTAAACCGGAGCCGTGCTTAAGAGATATTTTGTTAAACGTGCGTGGCGCAATTTCCTTATTATGATTGTTCCCACGCTTATGATATTCATATTTATCGGATTCTTCTTTGTGTACTCCCAAAGGGAAAGCTTAAAGAGGGAATCCGTGAAATCTTTGGAGAGCTTCGAAGAGAGCCTGGAAGCTTCCATCTACAATGTAGGGTATCAGCTGGATGCCCTTATGTGTAATTCTTCTTTTTCCCTGGCATTGCGTACCATGTTGAATTATACGGAAATGCGTCAGAACGATCAGATTGCTTTTAAGATGATCAAGTATTTCTTTAACAGCTATGAGACATCCTACTCATATTTTCATTCCATATATCTGTACCTTGACGGAAGAGAAAGATTTCTCACATCGGACACGGGGCAGATTGCGGGAATTGATACCTATTATGATCAGGACTGGCTGCCAATGTACAGGGGAATGAAGCCTGACGAGCGTGTGTATACGAATCAGAGATGGGTGCAGCGCTATACCTACGGTGAACCTGTGGAGCTTATCAGTATTTTTTACCGGATGACATACCTTGACGGTGTCATTGTCATAAATATCGACAAGGGAGAGTACGGGAAGCTTTTAAGAAGTATTCTTATTTCCGAGAATCAGAAGGTTGTTCTTTTCAACTCGGAGGGTGAAGTGGTCTGCATTACGGATCCGGAGCTTGAACAGTTTGAGTCGGAGGAATTTACCGAGGAAATCAGAAATAATATTCTCACCGAGGGAGAGGCGTTTAAGAACAGCTGGGTCAACATAAAGGGCAAGTACTACTATGTGGACACCCTTTATTCTCCGTACCTGAATCTCTATGAGGTCTCCATGACTTCTGCCACTCAGCTTCTGGAGGAAATCAAAATATACCTTTTGCTGGCCTGTATGATTCTCTTTGCTGAGATGGTAATCATGTTCCTTTTGGCATACAGATATACCAAGAGGACCTTCGGATATATTGAGGAATGCGTCGATATTTTCTCCGCTGCGGAGCGTGGCGAATCCTATGACAGCCACTTCAGAGATGCGGATGATGAGTACGCAATGATACTTAATAACGTCATCAGACTCTATATCAATAACAGCCAGATTCAGATGGACCTTCTTGCCAAGCAGCATGAAAATGAGATGACGGAAATGATGGCTTTGCAGCTGCAGATTAACCCTCATTTCATTTTCAATACCCTTCAGACTCTGGATTTTGAGGCAATCAAGAAACTTGGAAATCAGGCGGAGCTTCATCACATGATTCAGCTTCTTGCCTTTGTGGTAAAATATGCCCTCTCCGAACCCACAGCCCCTGTTACACTCAGTGAGGAGCTGGAGTATCTTAAATCCTATATTGAGATTCAGAACATCAGATTTAACAGGGATGTGATTACATACTTTGAAATTGATGATGAGATACTTGACTGCAAGGTGTTCAGAATGATTCTGCAGCCGGTTCTTGAGAACTGCTTCGAGCATGGCGTTGATACAGAGAAGGAAAGAATTGTGGTGAAGGTTAAGATATACGACAGAGGAGACCACATATCTTTTGCCGTGCTTGATAACGGAAGAGGTGTCTCGAAAGAGGACATAGGGGAGATTTACAGGAAGATTAACAGCAGAACTTCCAGAAATATCGGCCTTACCAACCTTAACAGAAGACTTATTCTGCGTTATGGAGCGGGATACGCCCTGAAGATTCAAGGCAAAGAAGGATTCGGAACCATTGTCAGTTTCAATATTCCGAAAGAGTCTGACAACAGCGAAAATTTAAATTAAGAGTGGAAAAATTAAATAATGAAACCTTCTGACAGAACTCCTTAATTTAAGATACTTTTTTGTAATTTGGAGTTCTGTTTTTATTTTGCCTCAGATGTTACCTTCTAAGAGGTGAATGCATTTATAGCAAACTCAAGCAAATAATAATGGGAGGATACACTAATGAAAAGAAAGAAATTGTTAGCTTTATTGGTTTCTGCAGTGACAGTTATGAGTGCACTGGCAGGATGCGGAAGCAACGCTTCAAGTTCAACTGCAACTGACACAGCACCTGCAGCTGAGACCAAGACAGAAAGCACAGAAGCTGCAACAGAAGAAGCAGCTGAACCCGCTGAAAGCAGCGAGCCCGTTACACTTCGTTTTTCATGGTGGGGCGGTGATGCAAGACATGAAGCAACTCTTGCAGTTATCGACGCTTATCAGAAGTTACATCCCAATGTAACAATCGAGCCTGAGTACAGCTCATACGACGGATACTCAGAGAAGAAAACAACCGAGTTCGCATCCGGAACAGCACCGGATATCTTCCAGATTGAGACAGGCCTTGGACCTGAGTACTACAATCAGGGTGTTCTTTACAACCTTACAGAGGGCGGAATGGATTTCTCAGAATTCGACGCTAACTTCCTTGTACAGAACGGTCAGTTCGGAAGCGGCTCACAGTACGCTATGCCTACAGGACAGGCAGGTACAGCTTTAATCGTAAACAAGGATCTTGCAGACGCAGTAGGAATCGATCTTTCCAAGCCTTATACCTGGGATCAGTTCTTCGAGTGGGGCAAGATGGTTAGAGATTATGACAAGGATTGCTATCTCCTTTCAGCAAACACATCATACGCAACCGCATTCATCCTTCGCGCATGGTGTCGTCAGATGAATGGCAAGCCTATTGTTGATGCTGATATGAACCTCAACATGACAGAAGAGCAGTTCAAAGAAGCTTTTGAGTTCATTAAGAGACTCTATGATGAAGAAGTATGTGCACCCGCTGCATATAAGGCACCTTTCGGTGATCAGGATCAGGAAGATCCCAACTGGATTGCAGGTAAGTATGTTGCATCCATCGGCTACACATCTTCAGCAGATGTATTGTCAGCAGCAAATGACTCCATTAACTACATGGCAGGTCAGCTTCCTCTTCGCGATGGCGGAGTAAGCGATGGCTGGTTCAATGACTGCCCTCAGTACATTGGTGTTTATGCTAAGTCTGAGCATCCCAAGGAAGCAATTGATTTCCTTAACTTCTTCTTTAACTCTGATGAGGCTGCGGCTATTCTTGGCACAGTAAGATCCGTACCTCCTACAGTTAAAGCTCAGGTTATCTGCGCTGAGAATGGCGTACTTAACCCTCTTACAAAGGAAAGCGTAACAGTCAGCATGCAGTACAACGGACAGTCTGACGGCGGTCCTACAACCGGTTCCGAAGTAACAGCTATCCTTACAGATGCTTACGAGAACGTAGCTTACGGTACATTAAGCCCCGAAGAAGCAGCAGCAGAGACTATGGAACTCCTTCAGGACTACGTAGATACACACAAGTAAAGTTTCTTATAGTAATTCCCATTTCAAGGGTTCTGTGTGAGCTTCACGCAGAACCCTTGATAGAAAGAAGATATTCAGATGAAAAAGAAGAAATTACTATCCCATGACAATCAAGCATATTTATATCTGTTGCCCTGGATAATAGGAATGCTCCTTTTGCAGGTTTATCCCTTTATTACATCCTTCTATTATTCTCTTACAGATTATAATGCCTTGGCGGAACCGCATTTTTCAGGGCTGTCAAACTACGTGCGTCTTTTTACCAAAGACAAAGAGTTTTTCAAATCCCTGGCGGCAACTCTTAAGTATACAGTTTATACCGTCCCCTTCAAAATCATTATGTCGTTGTTTATAGCAATGCTTCTTAACAACAGCAGAAAGGGAATCGGTGCATTAAGAACAATTTATTATCTGCCTTCATTGTTTGGCGGCAGCATGGCAGTTTCCATCCTCTGGAAAATCATGTTCATGGACGATGGAATGATTAACGCCTTTTTACACAAGTTTGGTTTTGAAACAATTTCATTCCTTGGTAATCCCGCAACAGCACTGCCCACATTAAGCTCCTTGGAAGTATGGCAGTTCGGATCATCAATGGTAATGTTCCTTGCAGCATTAAAGCAGGTTCCTTCATCTTTATATGAAGCAGCAAAGATTGACGGAGCCGGAAAGGTGAGAAGCTTTTTCTCAATTACAATACCTCAGATCTCACCTATTATTTTCTTCTGCATCATCATGCAGACCATAAACGCGCTACAAAATTTCACATCCGCTTTCGTAGTAACCCAGGGCGGACCAGTGAAGTCAACATACATGCTTGGATTGAAACTTTATAACGACGGTTTCCTTTACTACAAGATGGGTTATGCTAGTGCAACATCCTGGGTAATCTTCGGACTGGTTCTGGTATTTACCGTCACCTTGTTCGGAACATCTAAATTCTGGGTGTTCTACGGCGACGAGGATTGAGGAGAGTGAGCTATGGATAAGAAAACAAAAAAGAAAATACGAAGCATAGTCTCATATCTTGTTCTGGTCGTAATCGGTATCATAATGATTTACCCCTTGATATGGATGTTCTTTGCAAGCTTCAAGACAAACGAAGAGATATATGGAAGCATAGCTTTGCTGCCCAGCAGCTACAGCTTTGAGGCTTTCAGAAACGGATGGAATGCTATTGGTGGAAATACATACGCAGTATTCTTTAAGAATTCATTTTTGCTTGTTATTCCCACAACGATACTCACGGTGGTATCCAGTACATTAGTGGCTTACGGTTTTGCCAGATTTAATTTTAGAGGTAAAAAACTGGCGTTTTCTCTGCTTTTGTCAACACTGATGTTACCCAATGCGATTCTGATTATCCCCAGATATTCGATTTTCAGAAGCCTTAACGTGTTGGATGGCTACGGCCCCTTTTATTTGATGGCTGCCTTTGCATGTTATCCGTTCTTTACGTACATGCTTGTGCAGTTCATGAGAGGTTTGCCTAGAGAACTGGACGAGTCGGCATACATTGACGGCTGCGGAACATTCCGTACGCTGATTCAAATTCTCCTTCCCTTACTTAAACCCGCAATGTTTTCCGCCGGTCTGTTCCAGTTCCTTTGGACATATAATGATTATTTCAATTCGTTGATCTATATCAACACAGTTAAAAAGTTTACGGTGTCCCTGGCACTAAGACTTTCCCTCGACTCTGAGACCATTGTGGTTTGGAAGAATGTAATGGCTATGTCATGTCTGGCTGTTTTGCCGGTGGTAGTTTTGTTCTTCTTCTGCCAGAAGTACTTTGTTGAAGGAATTGCCACCAGTGGACTGAAAGGATAGAAATGAAAGTGCAAAACCCGGTTATACCCGGATTTCACCCGGACCCATCACTTCTTCGGGTTAAGGATGATTATTACATTGCAACTTCGACTTTTGAGTGGTTTCCCGGAGTGTGCATTTTACACTCGAAAGACTTGGTAAATTGGGAAATCATCTCATATGCTTTGACAGATGACGAGTTGGTGGACATGACAGGTATTGATATGTCCTGCGGCATCTGGGCACCGAATCTCACCTGGGATAACGGCTTGTTTTATCTGGCCTATACCATTGTTTACACAGACCGTCAAAGATACAAAGATACGTATAACTTTGTTATTACCTCCCGAGAAATTTGTGGGCCGTGGTCGAAACCTGTTCTTTTAAATGCCTCAGGTTTTGATCCATCGGTTTACCATGAAGACGGCAGACATTACCTGGTGAATATGGTAATAGACCACAGAACTGATAGGGTAAGATTTTGCGGGATAGATGTTCAGGAGATTGATTTCTCTTTGGGGAAGCTGATAGGAGAGCCTGTAAGGATTTCCAAAGGTACAGGAGTTGGAACAACAGAGGGACCGAATATTTTTAAACATGGAGACTACTACTATTTGGTCCTTGCGGAAGGTGGCACACGTTATGAGCACTGTACAACAGTGCAAAGATCCAAATCATTATTCGGCCCTTACGAGGACAATCCGAATAATCCTGTACTGACTTCGGCAGGGAGAGAAAACAATGCTCTTCAAAGAGCGGGCCATTCCCAGGCGATACTCGGCGCAGACGGAAACTGGTATATGGCGCACCTTTGCTCAAGACCCATAGACAAATGCAGCGTTTTGGGCAGAGAATGTGCGATTCAGAATATCAAGTGGACGGAGGACGGCTGGTTTAAACTGGCAGCAAATGATGAAGGAGCACCGGAAGAGTATTTTGAGGTACCAAACGTATCCGTAACTCAGCTTACGAATCATTCCCAGACGGTAGATTTTTTATCGGGAGCCATTCCTTTAGAGTACATGACATTGCGTAGGTCATTTTGGAGGAATGGGATTTCGGTAAAAAACGGCAAGCTCCACATGGTTGGCGGAGCTTCCGTAATGAGTAAGTATTTTCAGTGCCTTCTGGCAAGAAGACAGCAGAGCTTCTACTGTGATTTCGAAACCAAGATGGAGTTTGCTCCAAGACACCTTAATCACATAGCAGGGCTATTGGTTTATTACAATTACGACAATCATTACTATCTTAAGATGAGTCGAAACAGTGAAGGATTGTTTGTTGCAGTTACTTCAAATGTCAATAAAGATGTTAACGATCTGGTGACGGTACAGTTGCCGGAGGAAACAAAAGAAATATATCTAAAAGCGGAAATTCGATATGACAAGTTAAGGTTCTTCTACGGATTAGATGCTGACGATTTTACCATAATAGGACCGGTACTTGATATGAGGAATATTTCCGATGAGCATATCGAGGGCAACGGATTTACCGGCTCAATGCTTGGTGTCAACTGTTGTGACTGTCAGCTGGATGGAGTATATGCAGATTTTTCATATCTGAAATACAGAGAATATGATTCCTGATACAGGAGGAAACGAGAATGAATGTTAAAGACAAAGTAATCGTAATTACAGGTGGTGCAGGGGGCCTTGGGTCCGTAATGGGCAGTCACCTCTACAAGGAGGGCGCAATTGTTTGCCTGCTTGATCTGGACGAGAATAAGGGGCCGGAAGTGGCCAGGGGGATTTCGGATGATGGGAGAGTGTCTTTCTATAAGATCGATCTGACATCCGAGGAAGAGTGGAAAAATGTAATTGGTGCTATTATGGATAAATACGGCAAAATTGACGTTCTGGTCAACAATGCCGGAATCAACATCAGAAAGCCTGTGGAGGAGATGAGCTTTGAGGAGTGGAACACCATGATGAAGGTTAACACCGGAAGCACATTTCTCGGGGTGAAGAGCGTTCTTCCCATTATGAAGGAGCAGAAGGGCGGAGCCATCATTAACACTTCATCGGTTTGCGGACTGATTGGACATAAGTACACTCCCGAAGCTTATACAGCGGCCAAGGGTGCGGTAACAATGTTTACAAAGGCTATCGCCTCCAGATACGGTTCCTTTGGCGTGCGCTGCAACTCAATTCACCCCAGCACCGTTATGACTCCCCTGGTGGAGAAGATGCTGCAGGATCCTGAAAGAGCAGCAGAACGTCTCGGAGAGGTTCCTCTCGGAAGACTTGCATCAGCAGATGATGTTGCCAACGCGGTTGTATATCTTGCAAGCGAAGAGGCTTCATTCATAAATGGGATAAGTATGCCCATAGACGGCGGAGTAACTTGCTACTAGTTATTAATATGTTTCTCTCTAATCAACCCAACCCTAAACAAAATATTAATTAAGGTATCAAATTAAACTTAATACCCGCCGACGTAGGTGCAGTTGGGGACAGTCCCCAACTGCACCTTTTTCGTTTTAGACTCCCGTATTATCAAACTGAGGAATAAAGCTTTCTTCGGCAGTTTCACCTTCTTGAATATAGGCTTTGGTGATACCCAGGTTTGCGGCGTAGTCAACGAGACTGTTATATTCCACCTCGGTAACCTTTCTGCATATTTCAGGGTGGGATTTCAGCAATGCCTCATCTGGTGTGAACTGATTCATGAGGCTTAGGTAGATTTGATCATTATACTTATCATGCAGGTAACGCACGATTAACTTGGCCTGGATTAGCATATCAGGCATAAGAAGGTGACGGACTATGACCCCCTTTTTAAGGAGAGGCTCTACACCCTGTGGCTCATCTCCAAATACGCACTCGGGTTGCTGGCGAACCATTTCATCTATGGCAGCTTTGGCAACATCAGGATAGAGGGGAGCATTGCTGTATCTTATGGCATCATCTTCCCTGATGTATTTAAAGTCAGGAAGATATATGTCGATTAAGCCTTCAAGGGCTTTAAGAGTTTCAACATTTATATATGACGAGGTATTAAGAAGGAAAGGAATCTTAATACCTCTCTTTTTGGCTGATTCTATAGCAGTGATAATGGTAGGAATGAATATATCGCCTGTGACAAGGTTAATGTTGTTGGCACCTTTATCCTCAAGCTCAAAGAAAATATCTGAAAGGCGAGCCACATCAATATACTTGCCTGTTTCTCCCCTGCTAATAGCCTTATTCTGGCAGAAAACACAGCCCATGTTACATCCTGAGAAGAACACGGTTCCGGAGCCCGATATGCCCGAAATACAAGGCTCTTCCCACATATGAAGAGCAGCCCTCGCAACGTGCAGTGTAGACTTCTCTCTGCAGTATCCCACAGCTTCATTTCTGTTGACGCCACAGTTTCTTGGGCACAGTGTGCAGTTTTCATATTGTTTTCTTATATCGCTCATGCTTTCATTATACCAAAAAGGAGCAACCCGAATCCCGGATTGCTCCCTTTTATTATTTGCAAATTAACTTAGCCCAAAGCTACATCGAGGGCCATCATGATACTGAATCCAACTGCGAAGGAAATAACACCGATATTGGAGTGCTCACCTTCAGACATTTCAGGTATCAGTTCCTCAACTACAACATAGAGCATCGCACCTGCTGCAAAGGATAAAAAGTAGGGCATGGCAGGAACAACTTGTGAAGCAACAAGAACAGTCAGTCCACCGAAGATGGGTTCAACAGCTCCTGACAGCACACCAAGCCAGAATGACTTTGGCTTGCTCTTACCCTCTGCATAAAGAGGCATTGAAATAATTGCTCCCTCAGGGAAGTTCTGAATTGCAATACCTAGAGCGAGTGCAAGTGCGCCACCTGCAGTAACTACAGATGAACCGCTTATCAAACCTGCGTAAACCACACCAACTGCCATTCCTTCAGGAATATTGTGAAGTGTAACAGCAAGTACAAGCATGGTTGTTCTCGCCAATTTGCTCTTGGGACCTTCGGCCTTTTCTGCACTTACATGAAGGTGGGGGATAACACTGTCCAAAAGAAGCAGGAACAGAATTCCACACCAGAACCCGACGAAAGCCGGAACAAATGCAAATCTTCCTCTTGCCGACTCCTGCTCAATAGCAGGAACAATCAAACTCCATATAGAAGCAGCAACCATTACGCCTGCAGCAAAACCCGTCAAAGCACGCTGAACGCCAAGCTTTAATTCTTTACTCAAGAAAAAAACACAAGCCGCTCCTGCTGAGGTACCTATAAACGGGATTAAAAGACCTGTAAGAACAGTACTCATTTGTATAACGTCTCCTTTCAAATTTCATTGTCACAGCACTTAGTTAGCCATGACTAACCATCTAGAATATATATGTGCCCCTGTAATATTTCAATTATTATATTTACCAAAATTATAAAACATTTTTCAGAAATTTGGGTAAAAATGTATATGTTGTCGAAAAGTGGTATAATAGAAACTGGTATATGTAGAAAGGATCAACCACCGGTGAAAGACGAAAAAACAAGTGGGCTTTTACGGGCACTCCTTTTTGATATATTGGGGTTACTCGTATCTCTCCTAATGATTTTTGTGGCTTCCCGAGCCGTAACAGGCTTAAGTGCCGCAATGGCTCATGATGCCGTTATGTCAGTCAAAAAGAATCTTTTATATGAGAATGTCAACAACATGATCATATATCTGGATAACGAGAAGGATGCATATATAAGCGAGCATCCGGACGCTTCCGAAGAAGAGATTGAATCTTCAATCCGGGGAAAAATTAGAAAAAGAATATACAGTGAAGAGCATTCTGACGGCGCGTACATGTGGGTTCAAAAAGTCCTTAACTACAGCGGCGGTGATAATTATGCCATTCGTTTGATTCACCCCAACTTGTCCGAAACAGAGGGTAACTACCTTTCTACAAACGAAGTGAACCAGATGGGCATGAAAGCCTACGAAATCGAGCTTGAAGGAATCAAATCCGACGGTGAAATTTATCAGAATTACGCTTTCAAGAAGTTAGATTCAGATGAAGTAACGGAGAAGATTACTTACGCCAAAATCTACGAGCCTTTCGACTGGATTATATGCATGGGCGTAAACCTTGATGATATCGAGCATTACAAACAGCAGGCCCAGATCGAAATCCATCCATATCAGACGGCAATCCTTTCAACGGTAATTTCAATTTGGGTAATTCTTCTTTTCATCATTTTCTTTATATACAGAAGGACGCAAATCGGTACCTACGAAAAGAAAAACAAGGAACTTGAGAATAAGCTTAACATTGATGTCTTAACGGGAGCCAGTTCCAGAGCTTACGGCGACCGTTTACTCATGAACGAATTTAAAGAATTTCACTCAGGTAAAAACCACACGCTTCTCATGATGATGGACGTGGACTATTTCAAGCAGTTTAACGATAACTACGGACACGAGGTTGGCGATAAGGTACTTAAATCTTTTGTTTCAACTGTTCGTTCCCGCATCAGAACCTCAGATTCAATTATCCGCTGGGGTGGTGACGAATTCCTCGTTGTCCTTCAGGGCATTGAAGAGGATGCAATCCCCGCAATGGCCGACAAGATTCTCGATGGAGTCCGAGCAATCCGCCTTGAGGAACTTCCGGATACCGTACACATAACATCTTCCGTCGGCATAGCTTATTTCAAAGAATCCGACACCGACTACAAAGAAATCCTCGGCAGAGCCGACGAGGCCCTCTACAAGGCCAAGGAAGCCGGCCGCAACAACTGGAAAACCGCATAATGTGCAGTTGGGGACAGGCCCCAACTGCACCGTGCAATCTGGGACAGGTTCCAATGATGTGCAATTGGGGCCTGTCCCTTTTTGCACCTACTCATCAAAAAAGTTGCGAAAATAAATAGTTGACAAACGCAACTAAAATAATTATGATATAGAAAAATGATGAGGAGGAACGAACATGGATAAGGTAAAACTGTTTCGTGAATACACAAGAGAACTGGAGCAACATCTTGATAACATAAACCAGACGGACTGTTGCCAGTGTGGTGTAAACAAAGGCCAATGTTTTATTCTGGTGGAAATCGGAAGACACCCCGGTATATGTGTGAAGGATTTGGCCGAGATTCTAAAGCTTGATAAGAGCGGAATCAGCAGAGGAATAGAAGAACTGGTGCAAATTGGGTATGTCAACAGAGAACCGTCGAAGGAAGACAGAAGATGCGTAGTTTTATCTTTGACTAAAGACGGACAGGCAAGATTTGAAAAAATAGAGGCGGATATGAATATTAAATTTGAGATTGTTTTTTCAGGTATTGATAAAGACAAACAGGATCAGGTTCTTGAAGCGTTAAAGATTTATAACGAGGCATGTAGAAATGCCGAAAGCAAAAGTTGTTGTTGCAAGGAGAGTAAATGTTGTGATTAGAGAAATGTGTAAACGCGACTGGGACAGAGTCGCTGAGATATATACTGAAGGCCTTGAGGAAGGAAAGTCGACATTTAACACCAAATGTCCGAGCTATGAAGAGTGGGATTCCGGACATGCTAAAAACTGCCGTTTCGTCTATGAAGAAGACGGCAAGGTCGTTGGCTGGGTTGCAGTAATGCCTTCATCAAGCAGATGTGCCTACAAAGGCTGCGTTGATTTGAGCATTTATATCGATTCAAAATACAGAGGAAAAGGTATAGGAACAGCTTTACTTAGTAAGCTCACCGAAGAGGCCGAAAAGGAAGGATACTGGAGCATTCTTTGTACCGCTTTTTCAAAGAACACCGCAAGCATCGCCCTTCACAAGAAATGCGGCTTCAGAGAAATAGGCTACCGCGAGCGAATCGCCAAAGACCGCTTCGGCGAGTGGCAGAACACCACCCTCCTAGAATACAGAGTTTCCTAAGGTGCAGTTGGGGACAGGCCCCAACTGCACCGTGCAATCTGGGACAGGCCCCAACTGCATTTTATATGTTGACAAAACTAACGGTCATTAGTATAATTGCTAACAAGCATAAGCCTTGTTAGCAATTATTTAATTACGTAAGGAGCGGTCGAGGGATATGACAAGAAAAGAGGAAATAATATATGCAACTCTGGAGCTGGCTGCAGAGCGGGGAATGAAGGGCGTATCCATGTCACAGATTGCCGAGAAGATAGGAATCAAGGCACCGTCGCTCTATAATCATTTCAAATCGAAAGATGAAATAATCAAAGCAATGTACAGTTTCCTCAGAGATCGGGCTCAGGCGGGCAGCAACGGAGGAACATCTGATTATTCCAAACTTGCGGATAAAAGTATTGAAGAAATCCTGTTGGGTTCCGTATCGGCGTATATGGGAATTGTTTCAGACAAGTATATGCTTCAGTTCTTTAAAGTTCTTTATTCGGAAAGGGCCACAAACCCTATAGCCGCGGAAATAATCATAGAAGAGACGGAGCGCATGCTTCAGTCCACCAGAAACATGTTCTATGGGCTCGTGGTACACGGAAAGATAAAGAATGAAAATGTGGACGTGGCGGCTATGACATATTCACTTACAATACATTCACTAATAGATTACAGAATGGATTTGTTGACAGCAGGAATTGTGGATGAATTCGGAGAAGAGGGCAGTTCTGTTCCGAAGAATATTTTGGAGTTTGTTCAGTGGTTCAGCCACCAGATTGGAGGAAATTGATGAACAGGAAACTTATAAATTGGGCAGGCCTTACGGGATTGCTTGCGCTCATATCTTACGTGGCAGCTATGATTATAGCGCCTATGGCGTATCCGGGATATAACTGGATGGAACAGGCGGTAAGCGATCTCTCGGCGGAGACAGCACCCTCAAGACAGTTGTGGGATCAGGTATCGGTTTTTTACTCGGCGGGAAGCGTAGTCTGCGCCACATGCGTTGCCATATTCGTATCGGAAAAGAAAGTATCGACAAAACTTTTCAGAGTCGGAATATACCTTTTTGCAATAATGAACTGGGTTTCCAAAATCGGGTACGGGATGTTTTCCCTTTCAGATGCGGGAAAGGAAATAGATACATTTCCGGAAATCATGCATATGGCCGTAACCGCGATTGTGGTTATGCTTTCAATAGCAGGACTTGGCTGCCTCATTGTTGCGGGCTTTAGGGATAAGGGAGTCAGAGGTGAAGGTATCTGGGCAATTGTGGCACTTGCCATGATGTTTATGGGACCTATAGGAATGGGAGCGGTGCCACCGCAGTATTTCGGTATATTTGAGCGATTCAGCGTTCTTGCCGCGGTAGGATACAATGCGGTTCTGGGATTTTATCTCTTCAACGGATTTAAGGAAGCGGAACAGTAGATGGGCAAAGGCTTATGGCCTTTGCCTTTTTTATACTTTCTTTATAAATTCTTTACGGATATGTAATTGAATGCCCAAACTTCCCAAGTTACACTGATTTAGAATTGAGAAAAAGTTATTTTCGGAGGAGAGAAATGAGTAACGAAGGAAAGAAAAATATATTTGCAAGATTCTTCGGAGCGATTTGGAGATGGATTAAACGCCATAAAGTTTTATCCGTGATTTTGGTTCTTCTGATTGCTCTGATTATTTATGTTGTAAATGTTGTAAACAAAGCAAAGGAACTTCTTAACAACAACAGTTTCGATTTTGCCACAGTTGAGACTAAGGACTTAACTAATTCTGTATCTGCAACAGGTAAAATCGTCGGTCTCGACAAAAAGAATGCTCAGGCAGGTATTACCGGAGTTGAGTTTACAGAGATAAATGTCGAAGTCGGCGACTATGTTGAAGCCGGTCAGGTGATTGCCATCCTTGATTCATCTGATATTCAGGAAAACATTGATATAGCGAAGAAACAGCTTAATGCTTCTGAAGCAAACAATTCCATCGGAGTTAATGGCGCAGCAAGAAATCTTAATAATGCGGAAGTTAACAGAGATAAGGATGCTGAGAAGGCGGATGTGAACATTGCAAGAGCTTGGGATGCATATGTGAATGCAGCAAACGCCGCTAAGGAAGCTACTGATAAATATAATAATGCGGTTAATGCAAGGAAGAGTGCTGAGGAGAAGAGAAATGCACAGGTAAGCAATATAAATGGACTCCAATCAGCCGCAACTGATCAATGGTCACAACAGTTTGGCACACAGATGCAGGAGTTAAAAGACTATTTGATCAGTAAAGGCTTTACAGATTCCAATGCCGGATATGTTGCGATATCCAATTATAATGTTAAAACATTTACAAATTGTACCCTAAAGGCATCTGAATTTGAAACTGCCATTACAGATACAAATGATTCTCACTATGGTGAATTTTTATTGAAGGGTGTAAGCGATTTGTGGCCAGATACAGGTGCATTAGATGAAGATGATGCATTAGCTATTAACCAGTTGATGAGTGCAATGCGTGATACATCAGTTGCTTATGTAACAAACGTTACATCAGCCAGTTCCAATCTGGCTACCGCTGAAACCGCCCTTGCCTCCGCCCAGTCCACTGAGGCAGCCCTCAAATCTGCCATGGACGCCGCAGACAGCACAGCTGATTCCCTCTGGAACAGCTACAACGACATGATTCGTGCCAAGGAAGACACCCGTCGTATGGACGACTCCACAGTTGCCACCGCAGCGGACTCCCTTAACACTACACGTAATACAGCAGCAGTTAGCAACCTCCCCTCCAAACAAAACATAGAGAATCTGGAGGAGCAGCTTGAGAAGTGCACAGTTACAGCGCCTATGTCGGGAACTGTAACAGCAGTTAATTTCAAGAAGGGTGACAAGTACGACGGAGTTACCCCCATCATCGTTGTGGAAGATGAAAGCGCTTACCAGGTTTCTGCTGAAATCGACGAGTACGACATCAGTAAGATTGAGATAGGTCAGGCAGTTCAGATTCGTACCAATGGTACAGGTGATTTGGAACTTGAAGGAAAGGTTGTAAGTATTGCACCTCACGCCACCACATTACCTGCGTCTATGGGGGCGGCAGCTTCATCTGCCAATGTTACATACAATATCCTTATAGATATTCTTACTCCCAACAACGACATCAAGATGGATATGACGGCCAAAATTGTCATCATCACAGACCGCAAGGAAAAGTGCAAATGCATTCCTATCGATGCCTTCCAGGAGGAAGAGGAGAGCGGACGTTTTTACGTAGAAATATATGATCCCACCGATCCCACCAAGATGACCGTGACTGAGGACGGTAAGATTGAGTACGAGAAGCTTTACGTTGAAAAAGGAATGGAGAGTGACTACTATGCTGAGGTTATTTCCAATGATTTGGCCGAGGGAACCCAGATTGTGATTCCTTCCGAATACGATAACAGCATGTATGACCTCACTATGGAATTTAATTAAAGGAAAGAACAATGGAAGAACGTAAAAAGATAATTGAACTTTCCGGAATAGTGAAGAAATTCTTTATTGGATCTCCCAATGAGCTGACGGTTCTTAAGGGAATCGACCTTACGGTTTACGAGGGAGAATTCGTAGCAATAGTCGGAGCATCAGGTTCCGGAAAGTCTACACTGATGAATATAATAGGCTCCCTGGACAGGCCCACCGAGGGCGGGTATGTCCTTGACGGAGTGAAAGTTACAGACTGCAGAGATTCGGAGTTGTCACGAATAAGAAACGCTAAGATTGGTTTCGTTTTTCAGACATATAATCTTATTGCAAAAACCAATGCTCTCATGAACGTGGAACTGCCTTTACTTTACGCAGGAGTTTCAGGTAAGAAAAGAAGTGAGAGAGCTGCAGAACTTCTGACCCTTGTGGGTATGGAAGACAGAATGAAGCATCTTCCCGAAGAGTTATCGGGTGGACAGAAACAGCGTGTGGCAATAGCCAGAGCAATGGCCAACGACCCGGCCATAGTCCTTGCAGACGAGCCCACCGGTGCCTTGGATTCAGCCACGGGTCGTCTGGTAATGGACATTTTTCACAGGCTTCATGATGAGCAGCATAAAACCATCGTATTAATTACACACTCACCTGAACTGGCTGAGGAGTGCGAGAGAGTCATCACTCTTAAGGATGGAGAAATCACAGGCGACAGACCGGGGAGGGGCAAAGCATGTTAATTATGGAAAACATCAGGCTTGCTCTTATGAGTCTTAAAGCCAATAAAATGAGAGCCCTCCTTACCATGCTTGGTATCATTATCGGTATCAGCTCGGTAATCGGTATTATGACTGTGGGTGATTCCCTTACGGAAAAGGTTAACTCCAGTCTTGGAGGTATGGGTTTATCCACTCTTAGTGTGGGTCTTAACCTTAGGAAAGATGAGAATGGTAACTATCCGGAAAACTATCCGGAACCTCAGGATAAGGATTTTTACACAGTAGAAATGCTTAAGAAATATCAGGAGACGTTCCCTGAGATTGTTAAGGGTTTTGCCATAAATAAAAATGCCGGTGCAGGTGAACTGTCAGCAGGTAGCAAACATACTGCCATTACGGTAGTTGGAGGAACCAAGGATTATCTGGAGACCAACCGTAAGAAATACGTTGCCGGGGAACTGTTCTCCATTCCCATGATGCAAAACGGCAGTCAGGTTATTATTATTTCCAACAAAGCCGCCAAGGAACTGTATGGAGATAACGTGGATTTGAACGCGATTATCGGTAATGAGGTTCAGGCATCCCTTGATAACAAGTTTTTCAACTATACAATTGTGGGAGTTTATGAGCTTGACGAGTCGCCCTATGAGCAGCTTTTTGGATCGGGAAGAAGCAGCGATGCTTATATTCCATACAAGACTGCAGCGAAGCTTACGCATACCACATGTATTCAAAGCTTTGATGTAATTATAGATGCCACGGTTAACGGGGCTGATTTCGGACAGAAGACCCAGCAGTTTTTTGAAAGATATTATAAGCACAATCCCAATTTCACGGCTTATGCATTCTCCATGGCAGCAGCAATGGATTCCATAAGCGGAATGATGAACAGCATCACAGCTGCCATCGCGGTTATTGCGGGTATTGCCCTTCTTGTAGGCGGTATCGGCGTTATGAATATCATGCTTGTTTCGATAACAGAAAGAACCAGAGAGATCGGTACCAGAAAGGCCCTCGGTGCCCCAAACTCCTCCATCAGGTTACAATTTGTTGTTGAAGCGGTAGTAATTTGTATTATAGGTGGAATTATAGGTGTAATTCTTGGTATACTTATGGGTAAGGTGGGCGCTAGCCTGATGAACACCGAATGCGTCATATCCGCCAAGAGTATACTTTTGTCCCTTGGTTCTTCCATGGGTATTGGTGTGTTCTTCGGATATTATCCCGCCAACAAGGCTGCGAAGATGGATCCCATCGAAGCCTTGAGATACGAGTAGACGGCCGGCACACTAACGCAAAGCAAACACCTTATATTGAGGAGGGCCAAGAATGATTTATAAGGAATACAAAGACATTAAACTCTCATGCCTTGGCATGGGAAACATGCGACTCCCCCAGATTGGAAAGCCAGGCAGCGGCGATAAGATTGATTATGCAAAAGCCCATGAAATCTTAGATAAAGCACTGGCTTCGGGAATCAATTATTACGATACAGCCCACGTTTATAACGGCGGCGATTCGGAAAGCTGTCTGGGCGAGTGGATTGCAAAGCAGGATAGAGACAGCTTCTATGTTGCAACCAAATTCAACATTGGCGCTTGCAAAGATTACAAGGGGATGTTTGAAGACCAGCTTAAGAGGCTTCAAACGGAGAGAATTGATTTTTACCTGATTCACTGTATTCTGGATGGAAATGTTGATGAGTACATCAACAGCGGTGCCATCGAATACTTTGAAGAGCAGAAGAGGAAGGGAAGAATTACATATCTTGGTTTCTCAAGTCATGCCTCACCGGCTACGCTTAAGAGATTTGCGGATTTGAGAGACTGGGATTTTGCCCAGATTCAGTTAAACTACTATGATTGGCTCTACGAGACCACCAAGGAGGAGTATGAGATTCTTTATTCGAGAAATATTCCCATCGTGGTTATGGAGCCTGTAAGGGGCGGCAGGCTGGCGGATCTTACGCCCGGACCTGAAGGCATTCTTAAGGCCGCACATCCCGAGTGGAGTTCAGCTTCATGGGCGTTGAAGTTTGTAAAGAGTCTGCCCGGTGTTCAGGTTATCCTCAGCGGTATGAGCAACCTGGAGCAGCTTGATGATAACCTTGCGACTTTCTCAGTGGAGAATGATTTCACTGAGGCGGACAGAGAGGTATTGTTTAATGCCGGCAGGGCTTTAAGGAATGATTTGTATGTTCCTTGTACCGCCTGCAGATACTGCACGGACAACTGTCCTATGCAGATAAATATTCCTGAGTATTTGAAGTTCCTTAATGCATATAAACTTCAGGGTAAGTGGGGACTTCAGGGAATTGACAAGGTTGATTCCCAGGGCGCACCGGGAGATTGCATCGCTTGTGGCGCTTGCATGACTCATTGTCCTCAGGGAATTGAGATACCGAAGTTCATGGCTGAGTTAGCTGAGGTTATGTAATGAACTATAAATAGTACCGTAGTCATTTCGAAAGAGATGGCTACGGTATTTTAATTTTATCATTTATGAGTTTAATTTTATCATTTTCGGGAAAATGATAAAATTGGCTTTGACTATGATCAAATTGATTGATATGATTATTTTGTGAAGAAGTGAAGTATAACGCAATGTTTTAGTATAAACGAGGAAAAGAAATGAGATCATTTGATTATAGCGAGAAATGGGAAAAACTACTCACACCCAATATTGTTGCCCTTCTAACACAGATACATGAGTTTAGGGGTAAGCAGTCTCTGTTCATAGAAGCAAAAGCAGACGCATTGACCAGACTTGTTGAGATTGCAAAGATTCAAAGTACAGAAGCATCTAATAAAATTGAAGGTATATATACATCTGATGATAGATTGAAGGCTTTGGTTAAGGATAAGACTACTCCTAAAACCAGGAATGAACGCGAGATTGCCGGATATAGAGATGTATTAAACACTATACACGAGAGTCATGACCATATTCCTGTAAGGCCCAATTTTATCCTTCAGTTCCACAGGGATTTATATAAGTACGAAGGATATGATATAGGTGGCAAATATAAAGCGGCTGATAACCGCATTGAAGAAGTGGACTCACACGGAAACGCAATAATTCGTTTTGAACCTGTTCCCGCTTGGGAAACTCCTGAGGCTGTAGAGAAACTATGTGATGAATTCAATAGGGCTTTAGGAAAAGGAACAATTGACCCACTACTTTTAATTCCTATGTTTATACTTGATTTTCTTTGTATACACCCATTTAATGATGGGAATGGCAGAATGAGCAGACTGTTAACATTGTTATGTCTGTACAGAGCTGGATTTATTGTAGGTAAATACATTAGTATTGAACACCTGATAGAGAAAACAAAGGAATCTTACTACGAATGTCTTCAGGATAGTTCCCAAGGATGGCATGAGGGAGTGAATACATATGTTCCATTTGTTGAGTATTCGCTCGGGGTGGTAGTGGCAGCGTACAGAGTTTTTTCATCAAGGGTTGAGACACTAACTACAAGCGGTTTATCAAAGCCTGCCAGAATTGCAAAGTTGATTGAGGATTCCTATGGTGAGATTACAAAGGGGCAAATTATGGAAAGATGCCCTGATATAAGCCAGGTAACGGTACAAAGAACCTTGGCTGAGCTCCTTGAGAAAGAAGATATCATAAAGATTGGCGGGGGCAGATATACAAAATATATTTGGAATAGAGACAAGCAATAAAAAAGTAGAGCAGGCAAAAAGGGAATAGAGTAGACAATTTAGGCAGGGGAATTATGGATAACAAGTATTACAGCAAGGAGTGTGAGGATGGCTGAAGTTAAGATTGAATTGAGAATTAGAGCTTTCGAAGAAAAGCATATATCTCAAGTGAAGAGTATGTTCTACGGAACCATATTTCCATTTGTTATTCTAGGTAATGAAGTGTCATTCTATACAAAAATTCGATCTGAAGAAGTAAATATTCCGGATACTGTAGGAAAAGCAAACGACATATGGGTATATTTTGTAACCGATTTGCCAGTCGAAATTGATATAGATAATAATGATGTTTATTATTATGATGGAGATAGGAACATTCCGGCAAATATGATTTCTGTACCGAAACTGAAAAGTTCCTTTAAACATGGTTGTTTGGACGAGGATTTCGGAGCACAACTTGAATTGTTTTGCCTATCAATGTTTTATTCTTCTTTTCTGGCATTCCCAAGTATTGATTTAAATTCAGCACATTTTAAAACATACTTAAATGAAAGACTATTTAGAGAAAAAAGATATTGTGAATATGCTATTAATCAAGAAGCATATGAAGACTGGCCTGAGATTTTTAAATCAAATCTGAACATTTCTCAGACATGGGCGTGGGTGATTAAAAATGGAATTTCATGTACTTCGAAACCCGCTTGCCCAGTCGTTTCATTGTTATACTATCTTTTTAACCGCGAATTCTTTGAAATTATGCTATTTTCAGTAATTGGTTTAGAAACGTTATATGGAGATAAGAGAAATAAAACGGGGAAGAGCTATACTATGCAAAATAGAATTAACGCAGTTTTTCCTGAAATCACAAAGGAACAGATTAATGAGATGTATAAACATAGATCTAGCATAGCGCATGGCGAAGGAGAAATAGCGAGCGCAATTGTTTGGCTAGATTTAGTGAGCAACAACAAGGAGTACGAAGAAACCGCTATTTTATCAAGTGCTTTATTTTTAGAATCTATAAGAATGCTAATCTCAAAAAATGCGACTCACTTTGTATTTAGGGAAAAAGTTGATGTATCATATGGCTTTGAATAGAGTGTCAACTAGTTTGTAGAGGAGCTTAAAGATACCGGTATTTGGACGGAAATTAGAAAGATAATCAAAAAACATTTTTGCATAAAGCTACTTACAAATCACGATACCGATTTTGGCCTTGCGAAAGGAAGAATCATTATGTGGCAAACTGTACCCAATTTTGAAAACTATGAATATAATTCAATGCATGAAGTCAGAAACAAGAAGACGGGGCAGATGTGTTCCAGACTGCCAGTATCTTTTAGCGAATATGGCTTTGTCTTGAAAGACGAAAACGGGAAGGCTCATAAGATTAAAGAAAGTGTTCTGTTTGATGAGAGAGTGGATTTGGAAGAGTGGTTTACTCTTGATGAGTATGATAAATACGAAATAACTAAATCTGGTAAAGTGCGAAACGCAAAAACAAAAAATATACTTTCTCCTGTTGCAACAAGGTTTGGATATTTGGCGCTGTCATTGCGGGACAATTATGGCAAAACTCATCGTGTAATGATTCATAGGCTGATTGCGACTCAATTCTTGGATAATCCTGATAATTTACCTATTGTTAACCATATTGATGAGAATAAAACAAACAATAACGTTAGTAACCTTGAATGGGTGTCAGCCAAAGAGAATAGTAATCATGGTACGAGCCCTCATCGAATTCGAAAGGCCTTAATGAAGCCAATAAACGAATACGATAAGCAAGGGCAATACATTAGGACATGGAATTCTGCAAAAAGTATTAGTGAATGGTATAAGATGAGCGCTAGTGAGGTTCGCTATAGCATTAATAATAATTGGTTTTGCAAGGGACATATATTTCGTGATTATGAAGGGAATATAGATAATCTAGTCAAATCTCAAATACCTAAAACAAAGAGAAAGCCGAAGGAATCTGATATTACAAAGCTTCCTGTACCTAAAAAATATCTGTATGTAGAAGTCGAAGAATCTGTAGATGACATTTTTAAGAAATACAAAACAGCGTCGACGATTACTAATACTCAGCGGCTAAAAGATTTTGAAAAAGTGTTTGGATATATAGCTAGATTGGGGGAAGACCATCGAAATGGATGAAATATGGCATGAAATTGATGGATATTCAAAATATCAGGTTAGTAATACAGGAAAGGTTCGTAATAAAGAAACGGGAAATATTATTAAGGCGGTTAAAAACCCAGAAGGCTATTTGCGCATCACCATAAGAAATGATGAAGGTATAGTCACAACAAAGGCGGTCCATAGATTGGTGGCCGAGGCGTTTGTGAATAATTCCAATCCATTGAAATATACAATGGTTAATCATATAGATCAGGATAGAGCGAATGCGGCTGCGAGTAATCTTGAGTGGGTTACACCGAAACAAAATGCAAACCATAGTAATCGAAATGAACTAATAGCATTATCAAGAGAGACGCCAATCAACGAATACGATAGATATGGTAATTACATACGTACATGGAAATCAGCAAGTAGAGCGGCAAATTACTATGGTGTTTATAAGGATGGCGTAACACATGCCATGGCTTTTAACACGTTTGTTAAGGGCAGATTCTTCAAAAAGTGGAGTGGAACTGTTCATAATATCGATTTACGAGGACATATATGTAAAAGTGAACAGTCGGATTATTCTGTTTTTGGCCCAATTAATCCTGATGATCTCTTTGAAGCCAAGTCTATAGATGAACAATTAAATGAGATATATGAAAGGGAGAGAAGTGTTGAATCAGTCACGCTCCCCACTATGAAAGCAGATATGGCTTTTTTGGAACAATATGTTCGGAGACTGGAGAGAAGTACCGGAAAGCAGAGAACCATTAAGGAATCTGGCTTCCAAATTCCAAACAACATTATTCCTGAATCAAACAGAAGTAGCGATGAAGATTTTGTATGGCGGAAACCTGTTAAGAAACATGAAACAGGACAAGCGCCAATAATATCATTCATTGAAAAGGAAAAGATTAGATTTATTGATAATAGAGATAAGGGTGGAGCTTTATGGCTTATAGGAGGAAAAGAGTTATCCGAAGTAGTTAAGAAGGCCGGCAAATTAGGATATTCTTTCAGATTTGCACCTAAAGGTGGGAAAGCCACAAACCATCAGCCTGGATGGTGGACTAAAAAAAGATAAAGCCTCACTCGAACAAGTGAGGCTTATTGTCTGCGAAAGCGAAGCGGTTTTCTTTAACCATCTTTTTGATCAGTTGTTTACTGACGCCTGTTTTGGCGGAGATTTGAACTATGTTGGCGCCGGGATGTTTCTCCAGATATATGCGTACTTTGCCGTAATCATCATAGCAGATGTAGTGGCACATATCGCATGCGTATTCCCCAAGACCCTTGTATGTTACGGGTGCACCGCAACTGGGGCAATACTCGGGTTTATGTTCATCCCAGATTTCAAGCTTATCCAATCCGTCCATAGCTACTCCTCCATCTGAATATATTATAACACAAAAGGGAGTATAGAATGAAAATCAAAACAATAATTGCATTTGCATTAGTGGGTCTGGCGGTGTTCCTTGGGTTGTTTCTGCATTCAAGGGAGCAGTCATATGACGTTTATCCTGACGAGAATACCATGATTAGTCTGTATGGTGAGAGCCATGGGTATGGGCCTTATTATGCAATGGAATTAGATATATGGAAGGACTATTACGATAAGGGGTATCGCAACCTCTTTATTGAGATGCCTTACTATACGGCGGAGTTTTTGAATGAGTGGATGAAGGCTGATTCGGATGACATTATTGATACCATATGGCTTGATCTTCAGGGAACTCAGAGCTGTAACGAAGATGCTTATAAGTTTTATCACAACATAAAAGAACAATGCCCGGAGACGGTTTTTTATGGAACTGACGTGGGACATCAGTATTTTTCCACGGGAGAAAGATTTAAGATGTATCTGGAAGAGAAGGGCTTGGAGGATACAGACAGATACGCCCTCACTCTTGAAAACATCAGACAGGGTGAAGAGTATTATGAAGAGTATTCTCCCTCAGGTATTTCTCCTATAAGAGAGAATTTCATGGTTGAAAACTTCATCGCCGCATACGATAGATGTGGCGGTGGCAAAATCATGGGGATTTATGGAAGCTACCACACTAATCTGTATGCCACAGACCGGATGGGTGGAATGCTTAAAGACCACTACGGAGATAAAATAAGCGGCGTGGCCCTTTCTTCGCTTGCTTTTGAAGAGGTAAAGCATGAGTCTTATGAGTTTGGGTTCTGCATTACCGGAGTAATTTTCCTTTTAATGCTTTTTGTTCCCAATATCATTTGGGGAAGAGGAAAACAGCCCAAGGGATATGAGGAAGAAGCAAAGAATGAGAATAAGATTCTTCTCATGTTTGAGAGAGTTGGAGAGGCATTGACCAGCGTGGTACTTTTGATTTTCCCTGCGCTTAATCCCAAGACGAAATTGCTGCCCGGCGGATTGTTCATGGAATGGGATGTTATCATCTGGTTTGCAGCATTTGTTCTCATGATTTTCTATGAATGCTACTGGATTAAGTACTTTAGAAGTGAACGTACTCTTAAAGATATGTATGCAAGTTTTGCGGGATTTCCTGTGGCAGGAGCATCACTTCCTGTCATCGCAGTTTTGTTGCTTGGAATATATTCAAGAAACCTCATAGTAATTGCTTCAGCGGTTATTTTGGGAATCGGACATATAGGAATACATCTTATGCATTTGAAATTTGTTATAGCGGCATTGACTGTTATAACAGCGGCTTTCATTTTGGGAGGCTGTTCATCCCAAACCAAAGAGGAGGTTGAAAAACCTGTAAAGGAGACGAAACAGGCGGCTCAACCTACGAAAACACCTGCTCCGAAGCCTTCAGTCAATACGGAAAATAAGGTATCCACAATTAAGATAAATGAGCATAAAACCGAAGATTACTTCGCAGAGTATCAGGCCCCTGCTGACGATGAATATGACTACAAATGGGCCAACGATTATTACTATAATGAGATTAATCACCTGCGCAAGGTCAGAGATGCAAAGGGTTATGAGATTACCTTCGGTTTTACCAAACCAACATATGCTGAACTTTGCGACGCTATTGATGGGAACGAGAAGATCGATCAGAAATATGCTCCTCACATAAAGGAATATATTCAGGATTGGCTGAAACTCTATCCGGAAACGGATTTCTCGAATTTCCTGTATAATTTGAAAACGCTGGAAGTTATTGAATGTACCAGAGATGAAATAAAATGGGCAACTATATCGGCGGATGCTGTGGCCTGTTACAGACCACAGGAAAATGCAATTTATATCAGCGAGAAAATTGATTTAAGCAGCCGAAGCAATGATGATTATATTATTCTTGGACATGAATTGTGGCACGCTGCCCGGGGTGGCAGGAGTACTTTGTGTGACGATACATTAATCGTAGGCTTTTATGACGATACCAGAGTCGGGTCATACGCAGATGAGGCTCTGGACACCTATTTCATGTATAAGCTTCAGGGAGAAGATAAACGTTCAACCTATTATGTCCTGGCCTGTAATTATTTCCGAATCATAATGGACTGCCTGGGAGACACCTACACTGGCTCCGACTATATGAATCATTCCGTAAATTACCTGGCTGAAAAAATGGATCAGTATATGGAAGGTACGGAATACGAGGGAAAAGCCTTGTATATTCTCTCGGTGATTGAGGGGGAGATGCTTTTGCATAAGAAGATGGAGACAAAGGTCACTACTGATGAATTTCCGGATTTGTTTGGGTATTTAATCACCATGTACTGCAAGAAATATCTGAAGGAAGATATGTCGTCAGCTCAGGCGACGCAGGTTTTTGACGATTTCATGTTTGAGATAACATGGTATATGGAAGGGCTAAGAAACCCTTATGATGAGATAAATGAAGACGCTTTTCACCCGGGATTCGATGCCTGCTTGAAAGCGATAAATATTGCAGAATAGCAAAATAATGGGGCTGTCGCATTAAGCGACGGCCCCTTGTTTTATTCATGGGAAAAGTCTAGTTGCCCTGTTCGTATACGTCGATGTACCAGATTCCGGTTTCACCGCGTACCATGCGGTCGGAACCGTTAATGTTTTCAACTGTACCATCTGCGTAAGTAATCTTTATAGAAACTGTATTAAGAGGGCAGTTATTGGTAGGAGCATCAGGTTCAACTGTAATTCTTAAGAAGCTTTCAGTATCATATATTGATAAGATTTCGATACGTCTTGTTCCTTCAACAATGGGTGCGAAACGATCGAGAGTAGCACCTTCGACAACTATTGTGGGAGGTACCACATCATCAACTCCGGGAAGAGCAACTCTGGGGTCATCATAAAACGTTACATCAGCCTCATCCCAGGCAATCTCAACAGTGACTGCGGCTTCGTTGCCAACATTTTCAGCCATTGAATTGGAGGGCTTACCGGAGATAAATCCGAGAACTGACTGATCATTAATCATCAATCTGCTGTACCAGTCTTCCTCATCAATCAGACCACATTTTTTGACAAGTTCTGAAGCTACGTATTCATCCGATGTGAAATCATATACATAATATCCATCGGCATTTTCTGTGTAGGTAAAAGCTGGCTCATCTCCTTCGAGGCCATATCCCAAGAAACCGACAGCGGGTTTTAAAGATGCATTAAATGAGTCTGATCCAATGGAACCTTCGAGGGTTAATTCTTTATTGAAACCTGTATGGATAACAGCACATCCATCAGGAATGATGCTGCTTTCTAAAGCTACATATCCGAAGTCAGTTTCATCTGTTGTTTCCATGGCTTTTATATCAGGGATTGCTATACCATTTAAGGTAAGTCCGGTAACATCAACTGATTCTTCCTTTGAAATGTCGGAGCTTGAATTTATAACGCTTTCTGATAAGAGCTGTTTTGCAAACACACCATCTTTATTGGGCAAACATATTTGAGATAGGTCCTTGCTTAAAACGATAGGAGCAAAATATGTCAAATCATATGCCGGGGTAAAAACTGAGATGGGCTCTTCGGTTGTGAACACAACCAGCTCCGAATCATCAAGATTTAACATAAACTCTCGATCTGACGGGTACAGTCTTATGTAGTCGTTATCTACAGGGATGTCAACGCAAGCAAGTTCTGCTTCGAGTGTGCTGATTACAGTGAATTCGTCCTTGTCATTTTTCTTTATGGCATAGACTTCATAAACCGGCTTATCCTTGATATATTTTTGAATATCACTCAAGGATACTGTGGATCCTATGGTTAAAGATACCTTTTCTTCTTCTTTCTTTGTTTCGCTTGTGCTTGATTTGGCAGGCTGGGTGGTTTTAGTAGAAGAATCTGATTTTTCCTGAGTGCCACAACCAAGCATTAGCAGGGCAAATAGAACAACTAAAATGGGTAAGAATTTCTTTTTCATTTCATCCCTCTTTCCATAAAAATATTTGTCAAATCAATAATATACCCCCAAACAGCAAAATAGAAGGTGTTAATTCGCTTATTATTGTCTTTAATTGAATACAATCGGATGGGATAATAAAACTACCAAATGGAACAACAGTTGAGGAGGGAAAATACCATGTTGACATTATTTTTATTATTCATTATTTTTTCCGCAATATATCTTACAGCAGGTATTGTAGGAATCGTTTTAAAACTTACTTTTGGAGTATTTAAGGCAGGATTTGGAATAGCGGTATTAATCGGAGCGTTAGCTTTGAAACTGCTTTTCTTCGTACCCCTTTGGTATGCAATTATCTGGGGCGTGATTATTTACTTCATCGTCAGAGGAATTGGCGCAGTGGTTAACAAAAACAGATAGGATAGTGATATAATTAATTACCGGTGGGTAATGACCCGCCGGTAATTTTTTGAGAGGAAGGTTTGTTATGGGGTACATTTATTCAGATTCGACTTCGGAGATTCGGATAGGAAGAATCGACGAAAGGGGAAATGTATATAAGGGCACTGACTCTTTCACTTCATCAGAGAAGTTAGTAGGAAGGGTCGCTGACGGGGGCGATATTTATAATGGCTTTGACTCGTTTACCGCATCAGAACATAGGATAGGAAGGGTCGATGAAAAAGGAAATATTTATAAGGGCATCGACACATTTTCTACTTCAGAAGTGTATGCGGGAAGAGTAGATACAAACGGCAGTGTATTTAGAGGATCAGATACATTTACTACTTCAGAGAGCTATGTGGGAAGAGTGGATGTAGATGGCAGAACCTTCTATGCCGGAGCTGCGCTTTTGCTTTTGATATTATCGGATGTTTCTGAAAATGAATCGAAGGTAGTGACCCAGGGAACAGGCGGTGGAATAGGATTACCACCGGTGCAACCAAATACTCCTATGGGGCCAGGTTTTGGCTTTGGCTTAGGCTTAGGCATACTGGCTCTTGCTGTACCTGTACTTATGCTTTTCCTAGGTGTATATCTTCCATATGACATCGTATTTGGAAATGACTCTTTGGGGTTTGCAGAGTATAGTCAGTTGTTTTTGATAGTATATGGCTTATCCGCAGTTATGATAATTCTGTCGCTTATTACGCAGATTAAGACAGGTGAATCACAGCTTGCAGTAATATATATTTATGGTTTTTCCGCTTTGATTCTTATGGTTGGAGCATTCAGGGAAGGGCATCCTTTCCTGGCGATATTGTCGATTTTTCCTGCTCTGATATTGTTTGCTTTCCCGGCTATAATCTGGGGATTGATAACGTTTATTACCGGCCTGTTTGTTAAATTGGCTAAGAAGAAGGGTAGAGGCCCATCATCCTCCGAGAAAGTAGATAAATTGTTAGGGACGATATTCAACGTTGTAGGAATAGTACTCCTTATAGTCTCAGGAGTTATAGGATATATGATAGCAGAGGTATAATGTGCAATTTGGGGCCTGTCCCCATTCTGCACCATAGGATATATGATAGCAGAGGTATAAGGCGCAGTAGGGGTTGATGCACCAACCCCTACTGCGTTTTTTTCGGCGAAAAGAAAAGCAAAATCTTCTCATAAAATGGCATGTTGAGTAGACGATTTGCATAGTATATTTCCAAACAGGTGATACAATGAAACCAAAATAAGCAAAAAGGAGAACGCGATGGAAAACTTTACATTTTATTCACCTACTTACTTTGTTTTTGGAAAAGATACAGAAAATCAGGCGGGAGAGTGCGTTAAGCGCTTTGGTGGCACTAAAGTTTTGATTCACTATGGCGGCAAGAGCGCAATCGCTTCCGGACTTTTGGGACGAGTAGAAGATTCGCTTAAGAAATCAGGAATTCCTTATGTTACTCTTGGTGGTGTTAAGCCCAATCCCAGAAGTGGTCTGGTTTATGAAGGAATAGAATTATGCAAGAAGGAAGGCGTGGACTTTGTTCTGGCAGTAGGAGGCGGAAGTGTTATTGACTCTTCCAAGGCTATTGCAGCCGGTACGGTTTACGACGGAGATTTCTGGGATTTTTACATGGGTAAGAGAATCGAAGAGGCTCTTCCTGTGGGAACAATCCTTACAATCGCTGCTGCAGGCAGTGAGGGTAGCGGTGATTCCGTTATCACTAAGGAAGAAGGAATGTTTAAGAGAGGCGCCAGCGGAGATGCAATAAGACCCAAGTTCAGTATCTTAAATCCTGCCCTTACTCAGACGCTTCCCGCATACCAGTCAGCTGCTGGAATTACAGATATAATGGCACATCTCTACGAGAGATACCTTACAAATACAAAAGAAGTTGAGGTTACCGACAGACTTATTGAGGCCCTTCTTCTTACCATGAAGCATGAAGGCCCCAGAGTTATTGCCGATCCCAACAACTACGAGGCGAGAGCCAACATTATGTGGGCAGGAATGGTGGCTCACAACAACACATGCGGTGTCGGACGCAGCCAGGACTGGAACAGCCACAATATCGAGCATGAGCTTTCAGCTCTTTATGACTGCGCTCACGGTGCGGGTCTGGCAGTCACCATGCCCGCAGTGTTTAAGTATTGCATGAACCATGATGTAATGCGTTTTGCAAAAGTTGCGGTTCGCGTCTGGGGATGTCAGATGGATTTTGACCATCCTGAGGTTACTGCACTTGAGGGAATTGAAGCTTTCAGGAATTTCCTGATTTCCATTGGAATGCCTAAGAACTTTGAAGAACTTGGTGCAAAGGAAGAGGATATTCCCAAGCTTGCAGACATCCTTTGTAACGGCGACGGAAGGCCGGGATATATCGAAGGCTTTGTGAAATTATCCGAAGAGGATTGCAGAAATATTTATAAGATGATGGTGTAGGGGGCAAAATTTCGATTTAGAGGAAAGAAATCGTGAAAGCTAGCAAATCATCTATCATGAACATGACAGAGGGCAATGTGGTCTCTCTGATAATAAAGTTTTCGGTACCGATGTTAATTGGCAACCTGTTCCAGCAGCTTTATAACCTGGTGGATTCCATAATAGTTGGCCAGTTTGTCGGTGCCGATGCTTTGGCAGCCATAGGAACAACCAACTCGGTAACGTTCCTTTTCTTCGCACTTTGCAACGGTATCGGAAGCGGAGGCGGAATCATCACTTCCCAGTTCTTTGGGAAGAATGATGAAAAGGGCGTTAAGAGCTGTATCGCAAACACGGGTTATATCATGCTGGTATTCCCCTTGTTTGTGGGTGCTGTGGCCTTCTATTTGGCTTCACCCATAATGAATCTTTTGGATACTCCCCCTGAGATTATAGGAGACTCTGTGGCTTATATGCAGATTATGTGTATCGGCCTTGTTTTTGTGTCCCTCTATAACTACGCAGCGGCAATGCTAAGAGCCCTGGGGGACTCAAGAACTCCGTTATACTTCCTGATTTTCTCATGCCTTTTAAACACGGGACTTGATATCCTTTTTGTTTACGGACTTGGCATGAGCGTAAGGGGAGCCGGAATCGCAACAGTGATTTCTCAGTTTGTTTCCGGAATCACCTGCATGATTTACGCCATGAAGAAGAACGAATACTTCAAGATAACCAGGGAAGATCTGAAATTTAACAAGGACATTTCTGTTATGGTTCTTAAACTCGGAATTCCCCTGTCCCTTCAGTTCTCCCTCATCGCAATTTCATGTATGGCCCTTCAGAAGGTTGTTAACTCTTTCGGAAAAGTAGCGGTAGCTGCTTTTACCGCAACCACAAGAATAGAGCAGATAATACACCAGCCTTATCAGACACTGAGTGCGGCCCTTTCCACATTTACAGGCCAGAACTTCGGCGCAAGAAAGATGGAGCGCGTGAAGGAAGGCTACAGAAAGAGCTTCATAATTATGGCGGTTTTCTCCGTTTTGATGCTTCCTGTTATTCAGGTGTTTGGCGAGAATATCATAAGGATTTTTGTGGCGGATGCCGCGGTTATAGAAATGGGCGCCAAAGCCCTTCGAATCACAAGTTATTTCTATATAATGCTTGGAATGATCTATGTTGTAAGAGGCGTTTTGAACGGCCTTGGGGATTCCGTTTTTGCACTGTTTAATGGTATCATAGAGGTAATCGGACGACTCACCGTACCCATTGGGCTCACCAGTATTGCAGCCATTGGCCTTTGGGGAATATGGTGGTCTGTGGGAATCGTGTGGTCCTTAAGCGGCTCCACGGCATGGATGCGATACATGTACTATAAGAGAAAACTTGCGAGGTAAACTTATGGGTAAAGAGGTAAGGCCCGTCGCGACTTCGGTCAAAGGCGGAGTGTATTGGGAAGAGACTTATAACACGTTCTATCTTAAGGTATTTGTACCGGATAATGACCTTAATGGTCAGGTTAACAACTATGGCTTCAGAGCGCCTTTATTAACGGTCTTTGAGGAGACGAGATTAAGCCGCGACGAGGCAATAGAATTCGCTGGCAAAACCGGATTATCTCATATTGCGGCTAAGTACGACGCCAGCGTGATTTTCATGTATCCAACCTGCGAAGGCGGATGGGAGAAGGCAGATGTTTCTCTTTATCAGGAGCTTATTTCAGAGGTAAGTCTTTACCCTGATTACAGCGATGGAATTGCAGCTTTTGACAACTTCTTTACCAAGAGGTTTGAGGGTTACTTTATAAGAGGTGCCAAGTTCAGAGCGGATATTTACAGTTACGGGAAATCTGCCGATTATGTGGCAAGAAATCTTCTTAAAACTATTCAGGGTGAATATCTTTGGGGACCCGGTGAGATTACGCCTCCCATGTGCTCCATGGAGAGATTAAGCGTTAAACCTGAAGTTGAGAGAAAAGATATTGCAGTTCTCAGCGTCGGCAACACAGATGAGATCAATGAAGTTTTTGCCAAGTGTGAGAATTTACTTATAAAGGATTCGGCAGAGTACGAGAAGGATTTCGATTCCTTTGTTAAGAAGTTTAAAATGTGGTGCGGCGAGATACAGCTAGAGCCGGACTTCGAAGAACTTGGAATGATTGAGGATGCCGGGGTTACAGTTGTAAAGACTTCACCCGATAATAAATCCCCGAAGCATCTGGGCAAACCCACTCATAAGATTGGCTGGTTTGCTTATTATAACAAGGGCATATTCGATAAGGGCCCGGTTCCTTTGGTTATGGGATTCCACGGTGGCGGCGATACGTCCATGTATTTGACATACGTTTCCGGATTCTGGAATGTGTGCCACAAATATGGTTTCCTTTATGTTGCAATGGATGATCATTTGTCCGTTACGGCTACGGAAATCATGGAAGTTATTGAGGATTTAAAGAAGAGATATAAGATAGACGAGAAGAGGATTTATGCAGGCGGATTTTCTATGGGAAGCGGCAAAACCTGGAATCTGTATCAGGAGTATCCGGAAAGTTTTGCAGGATTTATGCCCTGCAGTGCGCTTTTCCCTATTAAGGAAAATCCTTACGGAACCTCTCTTGACGATCCAAGAACCAATAAGACTGTAAGTAAGCCTGTATTTTATTCGGGAGGAGAGGAGTCAACCCTTCCTGAGCTGCCAAGTCAGGATGTCACTTGCCTTGACAGGGTTCAGTACCTGGCTTCGGTTAATAAGCTTAAGAAGTTCGATTTGGATTATGCGAACAAGGATCAATGGGAAGATAAGTACTACGGGTGTCCCGGCGATGAAGTGAAGGAATTCTATGATGAGAGTAGAGGAAGCACTCTCACAGCAAGATATTATTACAGCGAGGACGGCGTATGCCGCACGGTCCTTGCCAGTGTGAGCGGACAGATTCATGAGTGCCGCCAGCACAGCCTCGAGATGGCTTGGAAGTTTGTGTCACAGTTTTAGGTGCAATCGGGGACTGTCCCCAATTGCACGGTGCAGTTGGGGACAGGCCCTAATTGCACCTATTGACATTTGTGAGGTTATGATTTAGAATATGCAACTAAGTTGCAAATTTAATTTGCGACACAGTTGCATATTTTGTTTTTCAAGAAAGGAGGCCATAATCATGGCATCACAGAGAGTTAAAATCACACTTGCCTGCACCGAATGCGGTGACAGAAACTATACAACAACAAAGAACAAAAAACTTCATCCGGAGCGTATCGAGGTAAGGAAGTATTGTCCAAGACTGAGAAAGTACACTATTCATAAGGAGACGAAATAATGGGATTGTTTAAGAAGAAAAGGATCAAGATTCCCGTTATTCTCATAACCGGTTATCTTGGCTCGGGAAAGACCACGCTGTTAAATGAACTTTTGCATCAGGAGAAGAGAAAAGTTGCCCTGGTGGTTAACGACATGGGCGAGATAAACGTGGACGCCAAGCTTATTAACGAGGAGAGCATAGGGAACGTGGATACCAGAATGGTAGAAATGTCCAACGGCTGCATTTGCTGCACATTAAGGGATGAGTTTATGCAGGAGGTTGAAGCCCTTTCAAAGATTGAGGGGCTTCAAGCAATATTTGTTGAAGCCTCGGGAATAAGTGAGCCCTCATCTATAGCAGAGGCATTTCTGGCCTATGAGGAATTAACGGAGAAACCGGGATTTTTCATATCATCCATAGTTACTGTGGTGGACGCAGATCGCATCTATACAGAGTTCTTGGATGAGATTAATGAGGCCGCCGGAACTGCACCTGACGAGGATGAGGACCCGGACATTATTAACCTGGTGATGGACCAGATTGAGTTCTGCAATACAATCATCCTCAACAAGTGCGACCTGCTGACAGTGGATAAGATTTCCAAAGTCAGGGAGGCCATCCGAAGGATTCAGCCCGAAGCGGAAATTATTGAGAGCATTAAGGGTAAAGTGGCAGCGGAAAGAATCATCAGCGAGAATAAATTTGATTATGAAAAAGCCATGAATTCCTCCATTATTCAAAAGGCCTTAAAGCGCAGCGAAGAGGGTGGAACCTGCGATGAGGAGTATGGAATCACTTCCTTTGTGTTTGAGGATAAGAGGCCCTTTGACAGGGACCTTTTTACAGCTTTTATTGAGGAAGAATTCCCGGAAGAAATAATAAGAACAAAGGGTTATGCGTGGTTCGCCGATGACCCTGTTCATGTTCAGCTTATCGAAACGGCGGGTAGGAACGCTTCAATTACAGAGTATTCCAACTGGGTGGCGGCCTTTGACGAGGCTGACAAGGAAGACGTCTTTGCAAACTATCCCGAGGTGAAGGATGATTGGGATGAAAAGTATGGCGACAGGCTTAATCAGATTGTTTTCATCGGCAGAGGCTACAGCAAGGAGGCTATCAGGGCAACCCTTAACAAATGCCTTCTGGAGACGGCGGTTTAAATGGTAAAAAGCAGCGTATATTTCGTTAACGGATTTATTGAGTCCGGCAAAACCTATTTCATAAAGAATATTCTGGCCCAGGAATATTTCAAAATTCCCGGGAAAACGCTGGTTATTGCATGCGAAGAGGGTGAGGAAGAATATGATGAGACCGAACTTTCCGAATTAAACGCGACGGTGGAGTATATTGAGGAAGAAAAAGATTTTACCCAAAAGACCATTGAGGCCCTGGAGAAAAAGCACAATCCGGAACGCATAATGATAGAGTTCAACGGCATGTGGAACAGGAGAGGGCTGGATTTGTCCTGGTGCGGTGAGGAACTGGTGGAAATGACGATTTTTGACGCCACAACTTTCAGGATATATTCGGAGAATCTTCGTCCAATTCTGGCTGAGCAGGTTCGAAACGCCGATGTTATTCTTTTCTACAAGGCTGATTTGGTGAGGGACCAGCTTCCAAGTTTCATGAGAAGCCTTAAGGCTTTAAACAATAACGTGGCCCTGATTTTCAGGGGAGCCAAGGGAGATATTTTCCTTGATCCGGATGAAAGCCTGCCCTATGACATTAAGGCGAATAATCTGGAGCTTAGTGATGTGGGCTTTTGTGTTTTCTGCCTGGATGCCATGCAGAGGCTTTCCCTGTATGAAGGTAAAAACGTAAAATTCTCCGCCCAGGTCCATCATATGAGGGATGGAGAAGAGTTTGAATTTATAGCCGGAAGAATGGTGATTACCTGTTGCCAGGCTGATATGATTTTCTCCGGGATTATATGCGAATTCATTAAAGTCAGGGAACTGGAGAATAAATCCTGGATTGAAGCCGAGGGAACAGTAAGAATTAAGAAAGATAAGGTTTTGAAGCAGGAGATACCTGTGATAGTCATTAGATCATTGAAGCAGGTTGAAGCTCCGGCTGAACCGGAAGTTTCGTTGATATAGATGTGGTTGGGGTCGTAGGTGCAGTTGGGGACAGGCCCCATTCTGCACATCCTACTTATTGGTCTGAACCTTGTTCGTATACGTCGAAGTACCAGATTCCGGTCTGGCCTCTGACGAGACTTGTATCGGGGTTGAGGGTCTCCTCTTTGCCGTCGGGATGAGTTATCTTAGCGGTAACGGTATCCAAAGGACAGCTGTTTGTGGGAGCGCCAGGCTCAACCATGATACGTGCGTATTTATCGGGATTCTTAACAGCAATCTTAGTTGTTTTAATTGTTCCCTCTGTAGTTTCTTCGAGAATTTCAACATCATCGCCTTCGATGAAGAGATGAGGCATTACGGGGCCGTCAGTACCTTCCTGATACTGATAAGGGTCACCATCATATTTTACCTCGGCAAAATCCCATGAAATCTCAATTATAGTTTCGCCTTCAGCGTTTTCTTTGTCTGTTATCTCTGCTGAAGCATCACCATCTGCTGCATTATCTGCAGGCTCTGCAGTGGTTTCCGTTTTGGGCTCAGCCACGGTCTCTGTTTTGGTTTCCTGTGTAGCTTCAGTAGCGGTTTCTTTAGCAGGTTCTTTAGCTTCGTTCCCACCGGGAAAGGAACAACCTACAAGGCCTAAGGCCAAAATAAAAGCCGGTATTACCAGAAATTTCTTATACATAATTTAATTCTCCTCCTTGGGTTCAAACATAACACACCAAAGTCACGATAAAAGAGAAGGATTTATTAAGATTTCTTAAATGAATCTTGACAGTGTAAAGTTTATCAAGTAAGATAACGATGTTGACACTGTAAAGATTGGAGATGAATCATGAAGAAAATGATACTTAATATATTGCTTGGCGTGCTTATTTTCCTTTTGGCTGTTGTAATTGTCTGGGCTCTTATAAGTAGCGGAAAGATTCGCGAGTATACAGATGAAGACAGTATTTCGGATAAGTTCGTCATGGAGATTAACGGAGCAAATCAAGGTTTTTTCATAAACGGAAGAGATATTGATAATCCCATACTCCTTTTGATTTCAAGCGGCCCCGGTACCGATGATTATTTCCTTACCGAAAGGTTTGACGACATGCACCTGGATGACATCTTTACTGTGGTCTATTGGGATTACAGGGGAATGGGAATTGCTTACGACTCCGACATTGATCCTGCCTCCATAACCACCGAGGTTTTGATAGAAGATACCAGGGCAGTCACCGATTATTTAAAGAAGCGTTTTGAACGGGAGAAGATTTATGTCATGGGCTTTTCGGGTGGCACGCATATTGGGCTTATGGCGGCGGAGAAGTATCCTGAAGACTATTACGCTTACATCGGAATGGCACAGGTGGTTACGGATTCTACCGAGAGAGATAAGCTTATGTATGAATTCATGAAGGATGAGTTTACTCGTCGCGGTGATAAATCCCGATTAAAAAAGCTTGATGAACTGGTTACCTTTGAAGGTGATGAAATGCACTGCAAGGACTGGTATGATTTCGTTTATCTTCTTCACGAAGCAGGGGGCGGAACCACCCATAATGAGACAGAATTAACGGGAATTACTATTCCAATTATAATGTCACATTGCTATACTATTTCAGAGAAGATTAAATTTATTCGAGGCATGAAAATGTATCGGACAACCACCCTAGATTCGGAGCTTGAAAACTTCGATTACAGGGAGGATAAAACTGAGTTTGAGATACCGATTTTTTTCCTGAGCGGAGAGTATGATTACAACTGTCCATGGCCTTTGGTTGAAGGATATTGTGATAAGATTACGGCTCCGGATAAGGGCTTTTATTTAATTAAAGATGCAGCCCACAGTCCTTTGTGGGAGAACGCAAATGATAGCTTTGAGGCCATGAGGGAGATTCTGGAGAAGACTTATGAAAGATAGTTATCATCATGGAAATCTTAGAAACGCCCTTATTGAGGCGGGATTAAAGATAATAAATGAGAGCGGTGAGGATGCCCTTTCCTTACGAAAGGTTGCGGCAGCCTGCGGGGTTTCCCATGCGGCGCCATACGCGCATTTTGCCGACAAGGAAAGCCTTATCGAGGCTATAAAGAAGAAGGTTACCGATGACTTTACGGAGGAACTTGAAAGGTCAGTGCATGCACCGGGAGTGACAAATTCTGTTGAGGCAATTTTGTCCATGGGAGAAGCGTACATTATGTTTTTCCGTAATAAACCGGACTACTTCAATTTCCTTTTTAATAAGCAAAAAATTCAGGTCCATACGGACATGACCAAAGAATACGAGGATGATTATCCGCCGTTTCTTTTGTTCAGGAACCTGATAAAGAAATTCTTTGAAGAGAATCATGTGGAGCTTCCGGCGGACCAACAGGAGATAATGCTATTAAAAACCTGGAGTGCCGTGCAGGGGCTTTCATCCATAGCCAGCATGGAGGGCGTTGAGGTTAAGACGCCCTGGGAGGTTCTGGCAAGGGAATGCATCAAGGGAGGAGAGTAAGATTTTACCATGTCAGTTGAGAATGGCGAATGGGTAATGCACGGGTTAAGCAAGAACGACCCGGAGTGTTTGCACACAGTTGAAGATTTAGAGAAATACATTGAAAAAGTTGGATTTGTACCCTTGTTCGGAAACGAGATCAAGGGCTTTTCCGTTGAGGAGAAAACCGAGGCCAAGTACTGGTGGAGCGGCAATGAATTAAAGGACCCGTGGGAATGGAGAAGGATAATCTCTGCCAGAGGTAAGATTGCTTACGGCAAGTTTTTCGACAAAAAGTCGGGGTTCATTTCCATGGAGTGGTTGCCCTATTTTGTGAATTTCCGTCGTGACGGCTATGATTTCGATGCTCTGTGGGATGACGGCAAGGCCTCCAGAAAGATGAAGAAAATCATGGATTTGTTTGATGGAGAAAATGAGGATGCGGAGCTTTTTTCCTTTGAAATAAAGCAGATGGCAAACTTCGGTAAGGACGGAGACAAGGGCTTTGAGGGCGTTATGACGGCCCTTCAGATGCAGATGTATCTTACCACCAGAGACTTCAGACAGAAGAAGAATAAAAAGGGCGAGGAGTACGGATGGCATGTGGCTGTGTTCACAACTCCCGAGAATATGTGGGGTTACAGAAATGTGACGGCGGCCTATAAGGAGAGCCCTGAGGAGTCAGCCTCAAAGGTGTTTGACCATGTGGCTAAGATGTATCCTAAGGCCGGTGCCAAGGAAATTCGTAAAGTTTTGGGAATCAGGTAAGCATGAAAAAAGAAGAAAAGACAAACGTTATGCGCGTTTTGGACGCCAAGAAAATATCATATGAAAGTCACTCCTATAAGCCTGACGCCACAATGTCCGGTGAGGAGATTGCGGCTTTACTTGGGGAAGATGCGGACAAGGTTTTTAAGACTCTTGTTACCCAGGGCAAAACCGGAGCTTTCTACGTATTCGTCATCCCCGTTAAGGGTGAGCTTGATTTAAAGAAGGCAGCCAAGGCCTGTGGTGAGAAGGCAGTTTCCATGATTAAGCAAAAGGACTTGTTGCCCTTGACCGGCTATGTTCATGGCGGATGTTCACCTATTGGAATGAAGAAGCATTTCCCGACGTTTATTCATGAGACGGTTTCCGGGCTTGATAAGGTATTCGTTAGTGCCGGCAAGGTTGGGTTCCAGATAGAATTGGCGCCCGCAGATTTGATTGCTGCGGCAGAAATAATGGTCGAGGATTTGGTTTAGAATTGTTACATATCTATTGAAAAGGAGAGTATAAATATGGCAAGTATGTATGACAGAGCAGATATTTATGATCTGACAGACACCAGGGAAAGCAGGGCTTTCTACAAACAGTATTGGGAGAAAATTTTTGAAGGAAAGAACGTTAAGACCATGCTTGATGTAAGCATAGGTTCCGGAAGCGTAACCATTCCTGTTTTGGATTTGGGAATCGAACTTTCCGGTTCGGATTTAAGCGATACGATGTTAGCTAACTGCGGTAAGAAAATGGAGAAAGTAGGTAAGAAGGCAACTCTTAAACAGAGTGATTTCAGAAAGCTTGATTGCTGGGGAGATGAGAAGTTTGATTTGGTTGCAAGCACAGGTAATTCTTTGGCATATGTAAGCAATGACGACGTTTGTGCGGCACTTGAGCAGATGGATAAGCATGTGGCTGACGGCGGATATCTTTATTATGATTCCAGAAACTGGGAGATGATTTTCAGAAACCACCAGAGGTTTTACTTATACAATCCATTCTTCGATGGAGATACAAGAGTTAATCTTGTTCAGGTATGGGATTATCCTGAAGACGGAAGCATTATTTTCAACCTTTTGTTTACATTTGAGAAGGACAATAAGATGTTCCAGAAGGAGATTTTTGAGGAGCACTACAATCCCTTCCCCAAGGACATGGCTGTAAACAAGCTTAAGGAACTTGGTTACAGGGAAATTGAAATCATAGAATTCCCCACTGCCAGAAAGGTGGAGGATTTCGACAATACACAGTGGTATGCGGTGATGGCGAGGAAGTAGGCGGCTAATGAGCCTCATATAGGCACGTATATGATGATGCTTTCGGATTTGCGTGTCGAAATAAGCTCGTATAGGCACGTGTATAACAATGTTTGCAGTTTTGCGTGTCGAAATTTTACTGAGCATACACGTTAAATCCAAGTAAATCAAATTTACGTGTCCAATGATCCAAATCAAAGACACGATAATGCTCAACAGCTCCCAATTTACGTGTTGAATCTTTAAAACATAGACACGCAGAAAGGATTTTGAGGCTTCACACGTGTCCCTCTCGACAAAAACTGACACGCCAGAATATTCTTTATCATATATAACGTGTTTTTGTAATGATTCCAGGACACGCATTTGGGAATTGATAGGAGTAAAATAATATGCAATTCGAAACAAAATATGTTCAGCTTGCGGATGGCAGAGTTTGTAAGCTTATGCCAAATACATCAGAATATGCACAGGATATGATCGATTATCTCAAGAAAACTTCTGCGGAGACGCCATTTCTTTTGCGAAATCCTGACGAAGTCAGCTATACACTTGATGCTGAGAAGGCAATCCTTGACAGGCTCTACGAGGATCCACGTTCCGTAATGATGGTTGCTCTAGTTGACGGAAAAGTAGCTGGAAACGGCAGTATAAACGGCATGGGAGAAAAGAGAAAGGTAAGACACCGCTGCGGCCTGGCTATCGCTCTTTATCAGGAGTATTGGAGGCTTGGAATTGGAAAAGCCATGATGGAGTATCTTACAGATCTGGCCAAAGAGATAGGTTATAAGCAGGTTGAACTTGAAGTGGTTGCAGACAACGAAAGAGCCACGGCTCTTTATAAAAAGTCCGGCTTCGTGGAATACGGTCGCAGGCCCAAGGCTCTTTTGTTTGATGATGGAATCTATCATGATGAAATACTCATGTGTAAATCTTTATAACACAAATATCCGCCATAATCATGATTAAATCGGAGGAATTATGATTCAGGACATATATCCAAGCAAGCTTTATAACGAATTCAAGAAGTGCGAAATAGAGGATAAAGACTACCTTCTCATTTTCGATAAGGACGGAAAGGTCCTTGTTAGGGAAGATGACGGAAGGCTTATTTATACCACCAAAGCGCAGGTGGGAGATGTACCTTACACGTATCTGTTCTCCGTTGACGAGCAGAAATATTTCCTCGCTCTTGATGGTAAAAACGTAGACACCTCAGCTTTCGAGAAGGAAGGCTATATGCACCTTTCTGTAAGGGAATTAAGAGAGCATGCGGACGGTAAAGAAATATACGCAGGCTTTACAGCATATCATCTTTGGAGATGGTATGCAGACAATAAGTGCTGTGGCAGATGTGGCGAGCCCATGACTCTCGGAGAGAAGGAGAGAAGCCTTGTATGTCCTGAGTGTGGAAATACCGTTTATCCAAGGATTAATCCTGCGGTAATTGTCGGTGTTAGAAAAGGTGATTATCTGCTTCTTACAAAGTATAAGAGAGGCTTTGCCCACAACGCTTTGGTTGCCGGCTTTACAGAAATCGGCGAGACCCTTGAGGAAACTGTTGCCCGCGAGGTAATGGAGGAAACCGGCGTAAAGGTCAAGAATATCACCTATTACAAATCCCAGCCCTGGGGCATGGCTCAGGACATCCTTGTAGGTTATTACTGCGAGGCTGACGGCGACGGAGAGATCCACATGGATGAGAGCGAACTTAAATATGCCGAGTGGGTCAAGAGAGAGGACATTGAGCTTCAGCCAAACAACCTAAGCCTCACCAACGAAATGATGAGAATGTTCAAGGAGGGCAAAGATGGAAATATTTAACGGAAGGCCCTCTGACGAAGAGGGAAGACTTGAAAGGGAAATCAGAACTTATGATTTCCTTGATAAGCTTGGAATTGAATATAAAAGAGTGGACCATGAGAAGGCCATGACAATGGAGGCCTGCCTTGCAGTGGATGAGGCTCTGGGCACCAACATGTGCAAGAACTTATTTCTTTGTAACAGGCAAAAAACGCAGTTCTACTTACTTCTAATGCCCGGTGATAAGAAGTTTAAGACCAAGGAATTATCGGCGCAGATTAACTCTGCAAGACTTTCTTTTGCAGAAGCGGAGGACATGATTAAATACCTTGATATAGAACCCGGTTCTGTGAGTGTTATGGGCGTAATGAATGATAAGGAGAACATGGTTAAACTTCTTATTGATGAGGATGTTCTTAAGGAGGAATACATAGGTTGCCATCCTTGCGTAAACACTTCAAGCCTTAAACTTAAGATTGAAGATTTGCTGAATAAATTCCTGCCGGCTACAGCCCATGAACCTAGCACTGTTGTGCTGGTGGGAGAAGATTAAAAAAATACCCGCGCGCGGGTATTTTTTATTGACTATTTTTACCCGAGTAACTATACTTAAAGCATGGAAGGAGGCTGTAATTATGGATTTAGCGGAACTCAAAGCAAAGAAGAAAGCTCTTAGATTAACCACCAATGAAATAGCTTACAGGGCTGAACTACCATATGGAACAGTCAGCAAGGTTTTTACGGGGGAAACTAAGAATCCTTCATATGCCACTATTGAGAAAATAGAAAAAGTGATTGATGAGGAAGCTGCCAGGGTTAGGCTTGAGGCATACACAAGGGCGCTGGCTGAGTACATGGCATCGCATCCGGGTGAAAAAGTGGACCAGGAGGAGTTTGAGAGAGAGTACAGGAAGAAACATAATCTTTCAGATGATTTAATTCCTTTTGCCAAAGGTGATGATAAGAGTATCTTTCAGGGAAACCTTGCGCTTCATACAAAAAATTTTAGAACGGCAGATGACCTCAAAAAATATGGTGAAGATAAAAGATATGAATTAATAAATGGGAAGATTATTTTCAACGAGACACCTAAACTGAGTCATCAGAGAATGTGTCGAATGTTGGGGAAAATAATCGATAGATTCATTGAAGAGAATGACGGAGATTGCGAAGTCTTTGATAATGGATTTAATGTCCGTCTGGACGAAGATGATTATACACTGGTAATACCGGATGTTTTCGTCGTTTGTGATAAATCTAAGCTTTCAGAGGACGCATTGTGGGGGGCTCCGGACTGGGTCATTGAGATAATCTCGGAAAGTACGAGAGATTATGACTATAAAGAAAAGATGCTCAAATATATGTCATCGGGAGTTCGGGAATACTGGATTGTCGACTATAAAAAAGGGCGTATCGTTGTATATAAAAATCAAGAGATATTAGAGGCACAGATACACGGTATTAATGACAAGATTCCGGTGGGTATCTACGGTGAAAAATTAGAAATTGACTTTGGAAAGATAATGAAAGAACTGATATAATGATAGAAAAACTAAGGGGGTATAAATATGAGCGGTGCTATTATCGGATTTATAATATGGTCTTTGGTAGCATTGATATTCTTAATCATTGCAATTTGTGACTTGAGAAGTGAGAAGCCGGTAGGCTTCTATACAGGCGTTAAGCCACCTGAAGTAAAGGATGTCAAGAAATATAACAGGGCAGTGAGCATCATCTGGTTTGTTTATTTTGGTGTCTTTGAGCTTCTGGGGCTAACGCTTTTATTTTACGAGCAAAACAGTCCTATATTTATCGTTCCGATTCTTGGAGTTATATTCTTAAGCATTGGAATAATAATCGCGTACAACAAGGTCCTTGGGAAATACAAAGCATAACAACTCAAAATATTGAAAAGGAGAGCTTGAAAATGAAGGTACTTATTCTTAATGGAAGCCCTCGGGTTAACGGAAACACAACAATTGCCCTGAATGAAATGGTGAAGGTATTTAAGGAAGAAGGCGTCGAGACTGAAGTTATCCAAATTGGCAACAAAGATATCAGAGGATGTATAGCATGCGGAAGCTGTGGCACTACAGGTAAATGTGTCTTTGATGATGAGGTGAACGAGATAGCAACAAAATTTGCGCAGGCTGACGGTCTGGTTGTTGCTTCACCGGTTTATTATGCATCAGCAAACGCTACTCTTATTGCATGTCTTGACAGGCTCTTCTACAGTACAGGCTTTGATAAGACCATGAAAGTGGGAGCGAGCGTTGTTGTTGCAAGGAGAGGCGGATGCTCTGCTACATTTGACGAACTAAACAAGTATTTTATGGGCTGCGGCATGGCGGTTGCTACCAGCCAGTACTGGAACAGCGTTCATGGAAGAGTACAAGGAGAGGCAGAGGACGATTTGGAGGGCCTTCAGACTATGAGGACACTTGCCCGCAACATGACATTCCTTATGAGAAGCATCGCTCTTGGAAAGGAAAAGTATGGGCTACCTATAAAAGAGGAAAGGGTGTTTACACATTTTATTTAAATTATGAATATCGAATACAAAAGATTAACAGAAAATGAATTAAGCACAATCATTGAAATGAGGATAAATCAGCTGACGGAGGAGTACACTTCTGAAGGCAGATCTGTACCGGAGGATGTTGATCTTCGTACAGCCTTAATGGATTTCTATACACGGAATATGGCTGCCGGCACTTATGTTTCATGGCTGGCTTTTGACGGAGATAAGATTGTGGGGACAAGCGGAATGTCATTTGCAGAAAAACCACCATATTTCTCATGTCCTTCAGGAAGAGTGGGCATCTTATCAAGCATGTACACAGATCCAAATTATAGAAGAATGGGAATTGCTATAAATTTACTTGATCGGGTGGTAAATGAAGCAAGAGAATATGGCTGCGGAACAATCTATATCACTGCTTCCGATATGGGTGTAAAGCTATATACTGCTTATGGCTTTAAGCATAACGGAAATTTCATGCAATACAATCTCTGAAAAGGAATATATAAATGGAACTGAAGAAAATAGATTATAAGTTATCTGTTTGCAAAGTGCCGGACGTATCAGACATAGATTTAGCAGCAGATTTTTATTTTATTGGGAAAACAGATGAGGAATTGTCGTTGGTATGCAGAACGGACAGCGTTCCCCAAAGAACCATTGAACGCGATGATGGATGGAGAGGTTTTCGCATCCAGGGCGTTCTGGATTTCTCACTGATTGGAATTCTATCCAAACTTTCCGGAATCCTCGCAGAGCACAAAATCGGCATTTTTGCCGTGTCGACATACAACACGGATTATATTCTTGTAAAAGAAGAAAACTTTGAGCGAGCACTTAGTGTATTGGCTTCTGAGGGATATACGGTGGTGTAGAGTGGAGCTTGGCGAGGAGAGGGAATAGATGAAAGCACTCATAATTAATTGCAGTCCTGTACGTACGGGAGCAACAGCTGAAATAGCGGAGTTGGTTTCAGAACAGCTATCAGCGAAGTATAGTGTTAAAAGCATCTGCATAGACGATTACGCATTTTCATTTTGCAGAGGTTGTCGTTCATGTCACGATACAGCGAAGTGTGTCATGAGTGATGCATCTGTCATCGAGGGCATAATTGATGAATATGATGTGGCAGATATAATTGTTTCGGTTTCCCCATCTTATTGGGCAGATGTTCCTGGACAGTTCAAGGCATTTATTGACAGATGTACTCCGTGGTGTAATACGCACGAACCGCATGCTACTATCAGGCAGGGTAAAAGAGGGTACGCTATAGCGCTGAGAACCGGACCAAATATGCCTGAGTGTGAAAGAATAATCAACACTATAGAGCATTTTTATGGCCATCTGGAAATAGAGTGTGTGGGGCACTTAGGATTGACATCTATTGAGTATAAAACAGATGTTGAACCCAGGAGAGAAGAAATTATTGAGTTTTGTAGGAACATATAGGGTTAATAAAACGATATGGAATTAAACGTTAAAAGAAGGTGCATTATATGCCCATAATTATTGAACTGTTCTTAACCTTCGCCAAAATAGGCTTATTTACCTTCGGCGGAGGGTATGCGATGCTCTCAATTATTGAGAACATCTGTGTTGAACAAAAAAACTGGATTACACACGACGAAATGATGAATATAACGGTCATTGCCGAATCAACCCCCGGACCTATAGCGATTAATTGTGCTACGTATGTAGGTTACAAGAAGGGTAAGCTTCCGGGTGCAATTCTTGCGACTCTTGGAGTGGCTATTCCGTCATTTATTATTATCTTTGCTATATCCATGTTCTTGGAGGAATTCCTGGAAATTACCTGGATAGCTCACGCATTTCAGGGTATCAAGATAGCGGTTGGTATATTGATTCTTGATGCGGCAATTAAGATGATTAAGAAGATGAAAAAGAAACCGCTTCAGATAGGTATTCTTTTGGCTTCTTTTGTTGTGATAATGCTTATTAATATTCTGAAGTTGCACATATCATCCATAATTGTGATGCTTACAGCAGCGCTTGTAAGCGTGGCCTTCTTTCTTGCCACGAAAAGCAGAAGAAAGGAGGGACAGGCATGATTTATCTTGACCTTTTAATAGGCTTTTTGGAAGTCGGTCTGTTTTCTTTTGGCGGAGCATATGCGGCCATACCACTTATCAGAGATGTGGTACTGGCGCATGGATGGCTGGATGATGAGATGCTTTCATACATGATAGCGGTGAGCGAGAGTACGCCCGGTCCTATTATGGTGAATCTTGCAACTTATGTAGGTAGCAATAAAGGAGGTCTGTTAGGGGCGGTCATTGCTACGCTGGCAGTCATTCTTCCGGCGTTTTTGATTATCCTGTTTATAATGGTGCTCTCGAAGAGTCTTCTTAAGAATCCCTATGTGCAGGCGACAATGCGAGGACTCAAACCTTGCGTAATCGGTGTAATTCTCGCAACCGGTGTATATATGATTCTCGGAAATTGCTATGTAAAGACGGAGAGCAGTGTTGATATAACTGCTGCTCTAATAACTTGCGGCCTTGCAGTAATATATTTCGCTTCGAGAAAAGTATTCAAAAAAGGACTGTCACCCATTGGACTTATATGCATTGCAGCAGTGGTTGGAGTGGCAGTTTATGGATTATAACAAATCGGAATTAATTGGTGTCAAAATGAAATATGATATTGATAGGGAACTCAAATATTTTTCATTGTTCAGCGGTTCAATGGTAGGTCATTTGTATCCATTGATTAATGCCGGATATAGATTAAAAAAATGCAAATCAGATAATCTTGTTACGGTTAAAAAGTACTCAACACCGGGATACAAGGGTGATAATATAATTACCTTGGTTATTGAACCCAAACAGTATAGTGGAAATTTGCCTTGCATCATGTTCTATCATGGGGGCGGCTTTCTGATGAGTGCTTCAAGCACACATTATCAGATAGCGAAATGGTATGCTCAAAGGGCAAATTGTAAGGTTATTTTGCCGGATTACAGATTGTTACCTAAGTATAAATATCCGGTAGCTGTTGAAGATTGTTACAATACATATTTGTGGGTGTTAGAAAACGCCGAGGAACTGAACATTGATAAGGACATGATTATTGTGACGGGAGATAGCGCCGGAGGGAATATCACAAGCGCAGTCACGGCAATGTTGCATGACAGAGAAAAGCTTCTTCCTAAAGGGGCAATGTTAATATATCCCGTGCTTGATAAAAGGATGAATACAGAATCCATGCAAAAATACACAGATACTCCTATCTGGGATTCCCGTTGTACAAAATTCTTTTGGGATCTGTATATAAACGAGCATGACGTGGATCAATCCAGGTATGCTTCAATCTCAGAAATGGATTCTCTTTCATTTTTTCCAAAGACTTATGTTGAAGTGGCCGAATACGATTGCCTTCATGATGAAGGAATATTGTTTGCTGAAAGGTTACTTTCAGAAGGGGTTCCTGTAGAGTCTTATGAGGTCAAGGGAACCTGTCACGGCTATGAGTCTGCGCTGAAAAGTTCAATTACCAAGAAATGCATGGAAAGAAGAATAGATTGGATAAAGAAAATGGTTATGGAATCGAAACCTTTATTTTATGATGAGTATGAACAATTTTATAAAATGGCCGGACAATCAAAGGCTTTTGAAGCCTTTTGCAGGGACGCCTTCGGACAGGATTTTTCCCAGGATGGATTTAGCGATATTAATCAGATTAACAGAATCCTTAGCGATATTCCTGAGGGAGAAGATGTCCATATTCTTGATGTTGGATGTGGTAACGGGAAGATGCTTGGTTATTTACAGGACAAGACCAAAGCATATATCCATGGGTTTGACTATTCAGAAAATGCTATCAGCATCGCAAAGAAGACTTTTCAAAACAAGGCGGATTTCAGGCAGGGGTATATGGGTGAGATAGACTATCCTGCGGAGAAATTTGATCTGGTTGCTTCCATGGATACAATGTATTTTGCACCTGATATGGAAAAGTTTGTATTGCAGATAATGAAATGGTTAAAGAATGACGGAGTTCTGTTTGTAGGTTACCAGGAAGGCGATGTAATGCCTAAAACGGACAACTTTAAAACCACAGTCTTGGCAAGAGCATTTGATAAATGCAAAATCCAATATGAAGTTGAAGATATAACCCGAGAAACCTACGAATTACTCAAAAAGAAAAGAGAAGCTGCGTTACTGCATCAAAAGGATTTTGAAGAAGAAGGTAATAAAGATTGGTTTGATATGCTGATGCTTCAAACAGATTGTGTTGAGGATCCCTACGATGTGTTTGCACAGAAGATGGCAAGGTACATATATATTGTCAGAAAAGCAAATTGAAACAATTGAATACCTAAGGGGAGAATAAGAAATGGACGTCGGAGCGTTTTGGAAAGACATAATAACTCAAAATAGAAGTGAGCTTTCCTCGTACTTTTGTGACGATGCGGTTATTCGTTGGCATTGCACAAACGAGCAGTTTACTGTCGAAGAGTATATTCGAGCAAACTGTGATTATCCCGGGAAATGGAAGGGAGAGATTGAAAGACTCGAGGAATTTGGCTCCGAGATTATACTTGTTGGCAAGGCTCAATCTGAAGACGAAATGATTACATGTCATGTAACAAGCTTTATCAGATTGCGAGACAATAAAGCTGTCGAAATGGACGAATACTGGGCAGATGATGGTGAAGCTCCATCTTGGAGAAAAGAACTTGGAATAGGAATGCCTATTCACTAAAATCCCATTTATGGAGATAAAAAAGTAAATGAAAATATTACTTATTAGACACGGCGAAGCAGATTATTCAGGCTTATCAGAAAGGGGATTCTTTGGCTTTGGACGCGACTTTGCTCCGCTTTCTGAACTAGGAGTAAAACAGGCCGAGAAGACGGCTGAAGATGAGCGCTTAAAGTCGGCAGAAATAATTGTTTCCTCGCCATATACAAGAGCGCTCCAAACGGCTTCTATCATATCTAAAGAAACTGGTCTAAAGATTCAGGTTGAAACAGATCTTCACGAATGGATACCGGACAAAAGCAATAGATATATGACTACTGAAGATGCAATTTCTCTGTATGACGAGTTTTCAGCTTGCCATGGCGAATATCCGGAGGGGCTACAATTACGCTGGGAAACCATAAGCGAAATAAGAGCAAGAATGAAGCGTGTTGCTGATAAATACGCAGAGTATAACACTGTGATATTTGTAGGCCATAGCATAGCTCTTGGAACTCTGAAAAATATTAAAAAAATGCAACCTGCTGAAATTGTGGAACTGGATTATTGCCTCGGTCAAAGTGATAGTAAATAATTGCAAGGAGAAAAATGATTAGGATAGCAACAGTAGATGATGCCAGTCAATTAGAGCTATTAAACAATGAATTTAATGGTCAGGGAAATACAAGTATAAATTGTATTAGAGATTCCCTTCTGAATAATAAACAGGAAGTGATTATAGTTTCGCAAGAAAAAGATTCTTTGGCAGGATTTGTCTGTGTTCAGTTAAAAAAGTCATTTTGCTATGATGATTTCATGCCTGAATTTACGGAGGTCTATGTTAGGCCTGAGTATAGAAAGCAGGGAATAGCAAGTGCTATGATTTCTTATGCGGAGATGTATTGCAATGAACACTATGCCGTTCATAAATATGAACTTTTGACGGGAAAAGAAAACACCACCGCACAATCTGTATATAATAAACTAGGCTATGAAGATGATAATGAGCTTCACTTATCGAAAAGGGTGGAGAGACGAAGAAACTTTTTGGAGGACGCATAATGGAAAAGACTTTTGTTGAGATGAAACTCTTTCAGGTAAAACCCGATAGACTCGAGCAGTTTGAAGCAAAGATTGAGGAGATGTCGGCTAATCAACTTAAATGCGAAGGCTGCATATCACTTAGGTATTTCAAGAGATTTTATACCATAGACGGAATCGAGCTTGGTGAGCCTCCAAGAGAGTTAACCAAGATAGTAAAGTGTGTTAAATACTACTCATACTGGGAGTTTGACACTAAAGAAAACTATGGCAAGGCTATAAAAGCCTTTTTTGATAATTACAATAAAGATTTGCAAAAGTTGCTGATTGCTCCGTTCGATATCAATTTGGGATATTCAGTTTAAGCTATTTGTAAATCTCCATTTGTTAAGATGTAGATAAAATCCAATTTGTAGATTGCAATGGATAAGTTAGAAATTATTAAAGAACTGAATAGATTTCCCTATAGTAAGGATGACTACTGGCTAGTTACAGGCGGTGCTATGGTTCTATACGGAATTAAGAACCAAACATCTGATATTGATTTAGGTTGCAATAAAAAGATGGCTGATGAGCTAGAACATGACGGATACCTCTATAAACTATCTGAAAGTGGTAATAGGCATTTTAAGTATGGTGATTGTATCGAGGTTTTTGAAAACTGGATAAATGATACAGTTACTTTAGTTGAAGACATACCTGTAATTACAATTGCTGGACTCATTGAAATGAAAAAAGAACTCGGCAGGGAAAAAGACTATAATGATATAGCACTAATAAAAGGATACTTGGGTTAAGATTCAATCAAGCTTATAGAGGTAATGACATGATAACGGAGAGACTGGAAATTAACAGAGTAACTCCTAATGACAAGGAAGATTATTTTATAAATATATCAAATGACAAACAGGTACTAAAAACCTTTGTATGTAAGTATGCGGAATCGCTTGATGATTTTGATTTTGAGCCATATCTGAAAATGGACAATCTATTTGCAATTCGTTTAAGAGAATCAGACAAGCTTATTGGTATTATTTTATATTTTGCCGAAGAGGGAAACTCATGCGAAATTGGATATGGGATAGGTTCCGAGTATTGGAATAACGGCTACGCTACAGAGGCGGTGAATGCTTTTATTGGATACTGTTTTTCAACATTGAATTTCCAAAAGGTGTATGCTTCTTTTTTCACCGGAAATGATGCCTCAAAAAAGGTGATGGAGAAATGCGGAATGAGATATGATCATTTCGCGGAAAAGGAACTTGAATATCTCGGAGAAGAGAGAGATTTAACATACTTTGTCATTGAAAGATAAATACAGACTTTAGGAGGAAAAGGTGCGCTTTTTAAATACTGATTTTTTGAGAAATCAACAAATAAAACTTGAACTTGAAAGGGTTGCCGAAGGAGACCTTGCTAAAAAATGGGTTCCTGCCTATTATTTCTTTATTTGTACTCCGGGCGGTAAAAGAATGGGTAAATGCTGCCTAAGGGTTGGCAATAATGAGAATACATATTATGGCGGTCATATAGGCTATGAAATAGATGAGCCATACAGAGGAAATCACTATGCAGCAAAGGCATGTGAATTATTATTCTCCTTGGCTAAGAGGCATGAAATGTCATATGTTTTTATAACGTGTAATCCGGATAATATTGCATCCAGAAAAACATGTGAGTATTTAAAGGGAAATCTTTTAGAAATCGCAGAGCTCCCTAAGAATAATGACATGCGCATGTCAAAGGGTGAAACAGAGAAATGTATTTTCAGGTTTGAGTTATAAATAATTCTTGCTGGGGTAATAAAATTATGAATCCATGGGAAGAAATCAGATTATCTGATTATGAAAATCACATGAGCCTTGATTCTGTAAAACAGCTTCAGGCATTGAATGAAATGATGAAAAAGCAGCTTGAAGCATATCCGGTAACAACTGCCATGGTTCTTGGAGTTGCGGGCGGAAATGGTCTTGAGCATGTGGATCCGAAGAAATATAAGAAGATATACGGGATTGATATAAACGAAGAATATCTTGCTGTTGTAAAAGAACGTTTTTCGAATTTAAAGGATATTCTTGAATGCTGTAGAGTCGATCTTACTTGCGAACCGGATAAGTTGCCTAAATCCGAATTGGTTATAGCGAACTTATTCATCGAGTATGTGGGTTATGAGGCCTTTAAAAAGGGGATACAGAAATCTGAAGCTAAGTATGTGTCCTGTATTATTCAGATAAACACAGATGAAGAAACATGGGTTTCCGATTCGCCGTATCTCCATGCATTTGATGGATTGGATGCAGTACATCATCAAATGGATGAGCAATCACTGACGGAATCCATGGGCGAAATCGGATACAGACCATTAAAAACGGATGAGTACAAACTACCGAACGGAAAGAAACTCGTTTTGCTTGATTTTAAGCGTATAAATTAAACTGTCAGGGGGAGTGGAAAGGGATTGTTTGAATTAAGAAATGAAACTTAGACTATTTGATTTAGATAAAGACTTTGACGTTGTTAAGACTTGGATTTCGGATGAAAGAACGCATATGCTCTGGAGCGCCAACCGAATCCCATTCCCCTTAAGCAAAGCCTCATTTAAGGAATTCTTGAAGGACATTGCATCGAGCAATGGAGATATTCCTTATGTGGCGATTGATGATGACGGAAAACCGATTGGATTTTATGTATACTCATTCAATGAGGATACAAAAGAAGGAATGCTTAAATTTGTTGTCGTAGATTCTAAAATGCGCGGAAAGGGTATCGCAAGAGAAATGCTTAAGCTTGCCGTATCGGCCGCATTTGAAGATGAAACAGTTGAAGCAGTGCATTTGAATGTATTCTCCGCAAATGTTCCGGCGAGAAGATGCTATGAGAAAACAGGATTTGTAGAAAGAAGTGTCACTAGTGATGCTTTTAGTTATGGGGATGAATCCTGGGATCGCATTAACATGGTCATCAAACGCTAAATGATGAAGGGAGAGTAAATAATGCAGATTGGAAGTTCAAACGATTCTGCAGCTGTGAAAGCGCAGTATGCAACGTCGAAGGGGTTAGACATAAGAATCACTTTTCATGAAAAGTATTCTGTAAACAAGCAAGGGTATGGCAAATGGCTCGTATCCCATTATGATTTTCATGAAGGTATGAAGGTCTTGGAACTTGGATGCGGTACCGGAGGTTTGTGGCTTGGAGAAGATGCACTTATCTCTAAATGTGAAAAACTCGTTCTCTCAGATCTGTCAG
>JAFZSQ010000001.1 GCA_017619295.1 Lachnospiraceae bacterium | reverse complement strand
GCAATTTGGGGACAGACCCCTTTTTGCACATGAAACGTGCAAAAAGGGGTCTGTCCCCAAATTGCACGTCCGCCCCCGCTTGGCACCATCTTGTGGTATAGTGGAAATATGAAGATCGATATCCAGAAAATCAGCGAAGGGGAAGAAAGCGTAGTAATCCGCTACCGCGAGATGACGCCTACCCTTAACAGAATAATCGGGATTCTAAACAACGAGGAGAACAAGCTCTGGGGCAAAACCGAGGGCGAGAACTGCTCCGTGACTTTGGATGAAATTTTTTATCTGGAGTCGGTGGACGATAAGGTCTTTGCCTACACATTAGATAAGGTTGTCAAAATCGACGGCTCTCTCCAATCCTTCATGACGGGGATGAGAGACGACAGTTTTTTCCGATGCAGCAAGTCAATGATAATCAACTTAAATCGGGTGTCAGCGCTTAAAAGCCTTTCATCAAACAGGATTGACGCCACACTTGAAAACGGCGAGCACATCATGATTTCAAGGCGTTACGCTTCGGATTTCAGGAAACTTCTAAGGGGGTACAAACAGGATGAAAAATGACAACAAGCTTTCCATTTGGGAAAAATACCTAACCAAAGAGATAGGAATTGAGTTCAAGGCCTGCCTGTACTTCTTCGTGATTCTGTTTTTCTACTGCGTGTACAGGCTGTGCAACGGCGTACACAGTGCGGAGATTTTGCATTTGGCGGTGATGATTTTTACCTGCTACATAATCGGGTACATCCAGGTTTACTTCTTCGACAACTTCGATGAGGCGGACAAACTCGGAAAGAAGGAAATCGCGGGAATCTTCGTTTGCACCATGCTCTACTGCCTGGTTTCATATTTCGGAAACTGGTTCGATAAGAGCATCGCCATCACCGCTCTTTTGGGGCTTTACCTTCTGATTACTTACGTTTGCGTGTTCTTCATCTACAAATCGAAGCGCGAGATTGACGACAAGCAACTTAATGAGGAGCTGCGGCTTTTTCAAACAGAGCACAAAAAAAGTGAATGATACCGACAAATAAGTGCACCTTACGGGAACAGCTATTGTTCCCGTTTTTTATTTCTGCTATTTATGGGTTAGGAGGAAACAAATCATGGAAAACGTAATCGAAATCAGAAACCTGACCAAGAGCTATGGCAAGAACCGGGGCGTCATTGACGTATCCTTGGATGTTAAAAACGGCGAGATCTTCGGATTCCTCGGACCTAACGGTGCCGGCAAGTCAACAACAATAAGATCAATGCTGGGATTCCTTAAATTTAATGAGGGAAGTATCAGGATTCTTGGTATGGATTCAGTGAAAGAACACGAGAAAATATTAAGAAGCGTGGGCTACATGCCCTCGGAAGCATGGTTTTACGACACCATGAAGGTTTCGGACGTAATCAAATACGCGGCAGACGTAAGAGGCCTTGATTGCTCCAAGGAAGCCGCAAAGATTTGCGAGAAACTGAAAGTCAACAAAGACAAGCGAATCAAGGAGCTGTCACTGGGAAACAGAAAGAAGGTCAGCATCGTTTGCGCCATGCAGCACAAACCGGAGCTTTTCATCTTCGACGAGCCCACCAGCGGACTTGATCCCCTGATTCAAAAGCACTTTTTCGAACTTATAAGTGAATACGTGGCAAACGGGGCCACATGCCTTCTTTCGACCCACGTTTTGACAGAGGTCAACAAGTATTGCACCAGCGCCGCCATAATGCGCGAAGGCAGGCTCATGATGCTTGACACACCAAAAATCGACGATGAAACATTCCTTGGATTCTACGAGGATGAGGAGGAAAAGTGATGAGACACATCTTTGCGAAAGAACTTAAACTGAATATGAAGAGTTTCATTATATGGAGCTTATCCGTTGGCCTTTTGGGCCTGGCCTGCATACTGCTGTATAAGAGCATGCAAGGGGATATGAAGGAGATGGCCGACGCTTTTTCCAACATGGGCGCATTCTCCGACGCTTTCGGAATGAGCACCCTTAGCATCGCGACCCTAAAGGGCTACTTTGCCACTGAAGTCGGCACGGTTCACGGCCTCGGAGGCGGCATGTTTGCGGCGATTATGGCCATAAGCATCATCTCCAAAGAAGAGGAAGGCCACTCCGGCGAGTTCATCTACTCCCTGCCCGTAAGCCGCAGCAAGGTGCTTCTTGCCAAAGGCCTTTGCGTGGCAGTTTATCTGGTGGCTTTCACCATCATCTGCGGCCTTTTGTACGCCGGCGGTTTCGTGGCTCTCGATGAGGAACTTCCCACAGGCCAGCTTCTCACCTTCATGGTCAGACAGATGATTATGAACTTCGAGTTGGCGGGCATTTGCTTTGGAATTTCATCCATTTCCTGGAAAAATCGTATGGGTCTCGGCATCGCCCTATCCATGTGCTTTTACTTCTATGATGTCATTGGTCGTGTGGTTCCCGACCTTAAAGATTACCTTTTCGTAGGGCCCTATTCCTACGCCAATGCCGCAGAGATTTTCACCGACGCGGACACGCCGGTGAAGGCTCTGGTGATTGCTGCAGTGATGATTGTATGCAGCGTAGCCTTCGCGTTCTGGTACTATAATAAACGTGACTTAGCAAGCTAAGGTGCAAAATGGGGACAGGCCCCAAATCGCACGGTGCAAAAAGGGGGCTGTCCCCAAACTGCACCGTGCAATTTGGGGCCTGTCCCCATTTTGCACCTATATCCTCACCTTTATTGTCATAGTCTTCCCACTCGGGCAGCTGGCGCTTATCCTTCCCCCGTGGGTTTCGGTCACAGCCTTTGCTATGGCAAGACCCACGCCGGTGCCGCCGGTGGCTGTACTTCTGGCACCGTCCGGCCTATAGAACCTGTCAAAGAGGCGCTCCGTATCCGGAGCCACATCATAATCGCATGTATTGAAGACCTCAATACATGCTTTATTTTTCTTCTTAAATACGCTGAGTCTGATGTCGCCCTTCTCATCGGAATAGCGAATGGCATTGTCAAGAAGCACCGACAGCATCTGCTGAATCGCCGCCTTCTCTCCAACCATCATCACATCATCTTCTATCTCAGCTTTCAAATCCTTCCCGGCAGCCTTTGCCTGGGTCTTGTAAACATCAAGAATCTCCCAAGCCGCCGTACTTAGAGAAAACTTCTCCTTATTGGGAAGAGGTCTTTCCTCGTCAAGTCTCGACAAGGTCACCAACTCGCTCACAAGCTTTGAGAGCCTGCCGGTCTGCTTCTTTATATTGGAAACCCACTCGTTATCGCCGCTCTCCATCTCCAAAACATCAAGGCTTGTGGAAATGGAAGTAAGGGGCGTCTTCAACTCGTGGCTTGCATCCGTAATAAACTGCTTCTGCTGCTCAATATTCTTGGCGATGGGCCTGATTGCCCTTCTTGAAAGAATCACCACCAGCACGAAAACAATAACAAGGCTGACCCCGGAAATTCCGAGAGTCATCACAAGAAGCGCCTGAATGTTCTGCCTCTCGCGAAGGGTGTTGAGGAAGGCAACCACCGTGGCCCCATCCTTGGTGGCCTTGACGTATCTGTACTCGCCTAGATACCCGTGTTCTTTCCCGGAGTCGTAAGCCTTCTTCCCGTACTCTTTAGCCTGTTCCTCGTCGATTGATGCTATGAAGTCGGTAAAAACAGAATAAGCCTCTCCACTCTCATCAAACCTTACTATGAAGAATCTTGTCATGTAGTTTAATTCCTTATCGGGAAGTTCCATAAAAGGGCGGGGTCCCACAGGAGGACCCATAGGTCCATTTTCATAATTCAAAATAGCCTCAAGGGTTTCGTCCGCTCTTCCGGTAACCATGACATAATTGACCACATTGACCAACGCCGCAATCATCATTATTACTGCGAAGAACGCTGCCATGGCCGCCAGAATAACACGATGTCTCATTCGTCTGATCATGAGGTCACCTCCAATGCATAACCGGCACCACGCATGGTTTTGATTTCAACATTGGCGCCAATGCTTCTTAATTTCTTCCTGACAAAGCCTATATGAGTCCAAACGACATCTATGTCAGATTCAGTGTCATATCCCCAAATCTTCTCCATCAGATGCTCCGTGGAAAAAACATGACCCGGATGTCCTATAAACAATTCCAGAAGCTGGAATTCCTTATTGGTAAGTTTGACACTTTGACCTCCGGCTACGGATATTTCATATCGATTTGCGTCCAATGTGACGTTTCCAAGGGTGTTGACCGAGTCGGTATATGATTCACTGCGACGGCCCAGAGCCTTGACTCTTGCGATAAGCTCTGAGGTAGCGAAGGGTTTTGGCAGATAATCATCTGCACCCGCATCAAGTCCGGCCACCCTGTCTTCGATTTCAGCTTTGGATGTCAGAAGCATGACCGGAGTAGTCATTCGATTGCTGCGAATTAAGGAAAGCACCTCAAGACCACTCCTTCCGGGCATCATAATGTCAAGCACGATCACCTCGTAGGTCCCTGCCTCGATGTAATCCCACGCTTCATTACCGTCATGTACAATGTCTACGGAGCAGCCCGCTTTCTCAAGAAGCACCTTGAGGGCCTTAGCGGTCGCCACCTCGTCTTCCGCAATGAGTATTCGCATATTCGAACCTCCATGGTGCAGTTGGGGCCGGACGTGCAGAATGGGGACAGTCCCCAAATTGCACACGAAGCGTGCAGTTTGGGGACT
>JAFZSQ010000016.1 GCA_017619295.1 Lachnospiraceae bacterium | reverse complement strand
TATTTGTCCTGTTATAGTTGATTTATCGATAAACATTAAATGTTTAATGTAAGAGCTCAAATAATTAAAGTAAACCAACAAAACGAACACATATTAAGAACATAATTTGGAGGAAATTAAAATGAACGAACAGAACTTAAAACTTGAAGCAGTTAAGAAGCGTTGCAACATAGCAGCAAAGATTACAGGCATTATCCAGACACTGGTAATCATCGGAGCAGTTATAGCCTTCCTGGCAGGAATAATCCTTTTCGTAAGAGGACAGGAATGGAACCCTCTTCTTGGTCAGGCAGTTGAAGCAGGAAAACTTAATTTAAACTCAACAATAGATTACAACGGATTATTTGATTTCACAGTAGACCTGGTTGAGAAATTCGGCCCAGGAAACTATGTAGGACCTCTTGGCATCACTTGTTTTGTAGCATCTTTTGTTTGCATCGCCATTGCAATTGTAGTTACCTTTATCAAGAAGATATTTACAGTTATCAAGCAGGAGAATAATCCCTTCTCAGAAAGAGCCATGAATCAGATCAAGATTGGTTTCATCGTAATCGGAATTGCTACACTCCTTGCTACATCAGTAGGCTTTGGCCTTATAACCGGATTCATCCTTTTCTGCATCTACTCAATCTTTGAGTATGGCGCTGCACTCCAGAATGAAATCGATGAGACATTATAAGGAGGGAACACCATATGAGTAAGATTGTTTTAAGACTTGACCGCGTCATGGCGGATCGAAAGATGAGCTTGAATGAGCTTTCGGAAAAGGTAGGGGTTTCCAATGTTAACCTCTCAAAGATTAAAACAGGCAAAATCAGTGCCATCAGGTTCTCAACCTTAGAGGCAATCTGTGAGGCTTTAAACTGCCAGCCGGGAGATATACTTGAATATGATCCGAATGCTGTAAGCAGTGAGGAATAACGCGATTTTAGGCTGCGTCACCCGAGGAGGAGACGCAGCTTTTTTATTTGACATCACATAGCACTTGTTATACCATATATATAACAGTTTCACCGTTAGAAAGAGAGGGTGAATTATGTATATTGAGATTGATTTTAACAGCGATGAAGCCCTTTATATGCAGCTTCGAAACCAGATAATTATGGGAATAGCCACTGAACAGTTCAGGGAGGGCGATTCTCTTCCCAGTGTGCGTGCTTTGGCTGAGATGATTGGCATTAACATGCATACGGTTAACAAGGCCTACGCTGTCCTTCGTGATGAGGGATTCGTCAAGGTTGACAGGAGACGAGGTGCGGTCATAGCCATTGATGAAGACAAGCTTCAGGCCCTGGCGGATATGAAGGATGCGCTTCAGGTGCTTCTTACAAGAGGATTGGTTAAGAACATTACCAGAGATGAGGTCCACGCGTTGGTGGACCAGTTCTACGACAAATATACGAGATAACAGAAAGGATAGTATATGCAGGAGAGATTTACTGATAAAGCTTCCAGAGCCCTTTCCATGGCGGCGACCTATGCCAAGAAATCAGGTCAGGGTTATATTGGAACAGAGCATATTTTGATAGGTCTTCTGAAGGAAGAGACAGGCGTAGCTTCCATGATTCTTACTTCAAACGGCGTAACCCTTGAGAAGGTTACCGATCTTATTGAGAATCAGGTAGCCATGGATGGCTCGGTAGCCCTTCTTGACAGAGAAGGTTATTCTCCCAGAGCCGGCAAGATTCTTGAGATGTCCCATGAGGTTGCCAGAAATTTTGGAGCCACCGAGACAGGAACCGAGCACATTCTTCTTGCGATGCTTAAGGAGAACGAGAGCATAGCATCAAGGATTCTTGTGACTTTGAATGCTCCCATTCAGAAGATGTACATGGAGTTAATAAGAAGCGTTGGCGGAGACCTGGAGGCCCACAAGGGCGATCTTGCCAAGAGCCGTAATGGGGCAAAAAAGAAAGTATCTACTCTTTCCCAATACAGCCGAGATCTGACCAAGCTTGCAGCAGAAGGAAAACTCGACCCCGTAGTCGGAAGGGAAGAGGAGATTTCCAGAGTCATTCAGATTATTTCAAGAAGAACCAAGAACAACCCCTGCCTTATCGGTGAACCCGGTGTAGGTAAGACTGCTGTAGTCGAAGGCCTCGCAAGACGAATCGTGTCAGGTGATGTACCTCCCACAGTTCAGGGCAAGAGACTTCTTACTTTGGATCTTTCCGGAATGGTTGCAGGCAGTAAATACAGAGGTGAATTTGAGGAGAGAATCAAGAAGGTTATCGCGGAGGTTATTGAATCCGGCGATGTAATTCTTTTCCTTGATGAGTTGCATACTCTTATAGGTGCCGGCGGAGCCGAGGGCGCCATCGACGCATCCAATATCCTTAAGCCTTCATTGGCAAGAGGTGAGATTCAGCTTATCGGTGCCACCACCATAACAGAGTACAGAAAATACGTTGAGAAAGATAAGGCTTTGGAACGCCGTTTCCAGCCTGTCAATGTTGAGGAACCTACCCCTGAGGAAGCCATAAGAATCCTTAAGGGCGTTGCTCCAAAGTATGCCGAGCACCATGGTGTAGAGATAACTGATTCTGCCATAGAAGCGGCTGTAAGACTTTCTGCAAGATATATCAATGACAGAAACCTTCCCGATAAGGCCATCGACCTTATTGATGAGGCCTGCTCAGCAGCCAGAATCAAGACCATGAACGTTCCTTCAAACATTAAGGAAATCAACGAGGAAATCCAGAACTGCGATGCCAAGATTGCTTCAGCCATCAGAATGGAAGCTTTTGAAGTTGCAGGCCAGATTAAGAAGCAGCAGGACGAACTCTGGGAGAAACTGGACAGAGCTCAGAAGAATTACGACAGAAAGAAAGCCAAAGAGTCATACTCAATAGATGAGAACGACATTGCCGAAGTAGTGGCAATGTGGACCAAGATCCCCGTTAAGAAGCTTGCCCAGAAAGAAAGCGAGAAGCTCCTTAAACTGGAGAGCATTCTTCATAAGAGAGTCATCGGCCAGGAGGAAGCAGTTACTTCCCTTGCCAAGGCCATGAGAAGAGGCAGAGTCGGACTTAAGGATCCGGGCAGACCTATCGGTTCTTTCCTTTTCTTAGGTCCTACCGGTGTGGGCAAAACCGAATTATCTAAAGCCCTGGCTGAGGCCATGTTTGGGTCAGAGGAAGCAATGATTCGTGTAGATATGTCGGAGTATATGGAAGGCCATTCCGTAGCCAAGATGATTGGCTCGCCTCCGGGATATGTTGGATTTGACGAGGGTGGTCAGCTTGCCGAGAAGATCAGACAGAATCCTTATTCCGTTGTTCTTTTCGATGAGATTGAGAAGGCCCATCCCGATGTATTTAACGTACTCCTTCAGATACTTGATGATGGACATGTTACCGACTCAAAGGGACGTAAGGTAAGCTTCAAGAACAGCATTATCATAATGACATCAAATGCCGGAGCTCAGAGAATTGTTGAGCCCAAGAACTTAGGATTCGCATCCGAAACCACTGAGGAACAGGACCATGAGAGAATGAAGGGTGCTGTTATGGAAGAGGTTAAGAAGATGTTCAAGCCCGAGTTCATCAACAGAATTGATGACATTATGGTGTTCCATGTTCTTAACAAGGACAACATGAAGCAGATTACCACCCTTCTTTGTGATAATCTTTCCAAGAGATGTAAGGAACAGCTTAACATCAACCTTAAGGTTTCTTCTGCCCTGAAAGATCATCTGGTAAGCAAGTATTCAGATGCCAAGATGGGTGCTAGACCCTTAAAGAGAGCTGTGCAGTCTGTTATCGAGGACGCTCTTTCAGAGGAGATTCTTTATAAGAGGGTTCAGCCTCTTGATACTGTGACTGCCGGATTTAAGGATGGGAAGGTCACCTTTACTGTTAAGAAGTAACCGGGAATGTGAGAACTTATAAATGAGCAAAATAGATGAAGCTAGGGAAGAGTTTTCTAAAGATTTGTACGCTACAAAACTCTCCGGAATTAAGATTGATGAGATAGGTGAGGATTTTGCCAGGTGCAGTATGGACCTGACGCCGAATCATCTGAATGCATATGGCGGCGTCATGGGCGGGGCAATATATACTCTGGCGGATTTTGCTTTTGCAGTGGCTTCCAATTTTGGTAAAGAGGTGGCCAGTGTAAGTGCAGATGGTCATGCCAGCTTCCTTAACCCTACCAAGGGGAAGACTCTTATAGCTGAGGCAAAGCTCCTTAAGGACGGTAAAAGAAACTGCTTCTACCAGGTTGATGTAAGGGATGAACTGGGAACATATATAGCTGTTGTCAGCTTTACCGGAGCTCATGTGCCGAAGAAGAAAATGGATTGAACCATAAGGTTGGAAGCACCTGCAGAAATGCAGGTGCTTTTTTATTCTCAATGAAATTATATAAACAGGAATTAATTTATGAAGAAGACACCGCAAACGGCGTAAAATGGGTAAATTGCATAATATGCAATTTTTGAAAAAACAAATTTGCATAATATGCAATTAAAATATGCCCAATTTGCACAACGTGCAATTGACTTTTTTATAGTGGCTACAATATTTTTGAAGTATCATAGAGTTAATTTGAGCAGGCTAATGATGGAACCGCAGACAAGAGAAAAGTATATGCAAACACAATATCCGGATATCTTTCAAACTATTAAAAGAAGCATTATGTTATTTTCGACTGTTTTTGTCGTGCCGTTTTTACTAGCGTGCTCCAACGCAGGACCCCAACCGGAGGCATATATTCTCCGAAGAACTGTCAAATTAGCGTCAGAGACAGGAGGCCGTAATGGCATTCAAGCTGCGTTACCAGTAATTGAAGAGATTGATCAGATAAAAGCCAAGGATGAATTTGACAGGATTAATGTAGAAACACTGTTAGTGCCTCTAGAAGAAAGATTATTAATTAAACCTGTTTCTGAAGATATCCCTCAGAGTATAATAGATGTATTTGAAAAGGATGCAATATTTAAGGACGCATATTTTGACTTCGATATCAGATTATCGGAATATAATTTATGCACCCATAGCCAAGACATAGATGGATGGGAAAAATACGAGCATGCCAATGTTTATTGGAGTAAGTATACTGTTATCGATTTGGACCGGGATGGGACCAATGAACTGGTCTATCTTGTGGATTTGGAAACGGGAGGCGGGCAATATGTAATTTTCCATGATATAGATGGAATTGCTTATTCATTTCGAATTCCATTTCGCTCAATGGCTATCTTACGAATTGACGGAACTGCGGAATCGACAGGGGGTGCATCAGACGGTAGATGGTATAGGATAACAAGGTTTGAAAGAAACCGACTATCTGCCGAAATACTGGGGATTATGAGTAGCTGGAGTTTCGAGAATGGCGAAGAGATATACGAAAGAGCCTATTATGTCGGAAACAGGAAGGTTACAGAAGAATATTTCTATGACGTGTTTATTCCAGAAATTGATGCCAAAGAACCGGTAAAATGGATTGAACCGTAAGGTCGTAGGCGCCTGCAGAAATGCAGGTGCCTTTTTGTTGGAAGTGGGCTTGACAACATATCAATTTGATATATAATGTATCAAAATGATATATGTTAAGGAGCTTTATTTTTATGAGACAAAAAATTAGAAGAACAATAATACTGATTTCCTTTTTACTATTCCCCATTACAATTTATTATTTTTCTCCGGCTTTGATTATCCAGGGCGCGGCACAACACATCATTAACGGAAGCTTTATCGTTTTTGTGCTGATGTTTGTGCTTTCCATGTTTCTTGGACGTGTGTGGTGCGGGTATCTTTGCCCTGCGGGAGGATTGCAGGAATGTGTCGGAAGATGTAATGATAAGCCTGCGAAACAGGGTTGGAGAGACAACATCAAATATGTTATTTGGATTATCTGGATCGGAATAATAGTCACCGCATTTATAATGGGAAAGAATGAAGTCACCATTGATCCCTTTTTTCAAACGGACCACGGCATTTCCATTTCGGAAATATACGGCTACGTGATATACTATGGGGTGATACTGATTCTTGTTGCACCAGCGCTGATTCATGGGAAAAGAGCAACTTGCCACTATATCTGCTGGATGGCACCATTCATGGTAATCGGAAGTAAAGTAGGCCGGTTCCTCCATCTTCCACAGCTTCATGTTGAGGCTGACAAAAGCGCGTGCGTTTCCTGTGGACGATGCAGTAAGGTTTGTCCCATGGGACTTGATGTTAAAGAAATGGTTTCTGAGGGCAAAAACTCCAAGTGCTCAGAATGCATCCAGTGTGGGGCATGCATTGATGAATGCCCTAAGAAAGTTCTTAAATACAAAATGGTTTGGAGACGTTAAATGGCGAAAGACAGAAAGATAGACATGGTAATCCTTGGACTTCTTGCCCACGAGGATTTGACCGGATATGACATAAAGAAGCGAATTGATGGCGCCATAAGCCTTTTCTGGAAGGGCAGTTTCGGAAGCATTTATCCTGCTCTTAGCAGCATGGAGAAGGAAGGCCTGGTGGAAAAGAAGGCCGATGCCACAGGGAAGAGAGAGCGTATTTTTTACCATGTAACGGATAAAGGTATAGATTGCCTTAAGGCCTGGCTTGAAGATGAGAAAGCCACAAATGACCTTAAGTATGAGACGCTTTTAAAATTGCATTTTGGTGGTTCAGTTGACAGGGCTACTTCTCTAAAGAGTGTTGTGGCGTTCGAAGAAGAGATTACGGAGAAGCTTTCGCTTTTGCAATTGTATAAGAAGAATCTGGAACCGGACCTTGATAACGAGGATCATTTGCATTACTACCTGACGGTTTCTTTTGGGATTACAACTTACGAAGCATATTTAAAGTGGTGTGAGGAAGCAAAGAAACTTCTCGCTCATATGGACAAAATCTCCATTATTTGATAAAATATGTGGCGTTGTAAAGTAATGATTTATTAACAGGAGATGAAATAAATGACACAGTCAAGAACCCATAACTGTAACGAGCTTCGTATCGGTAATGTGGGAGAAACAGTAACACTTGTAGGTTGGCTTGAAAACATCCGTAAGGTGTCCAAGAACCTTGGGTTCCTTATCTTAAGAGATTTCTACGGAACCACTCAGATTGTCGTTGAGACAGAAGAGATGATGAACGTAGTGGATGACGTTAACAAGGAGTCAACCATTTCCGTAACCGGTGTGGTAAGAGAGCGTTCCAACAAGAACCCTCAGATTGCTACCGGCGATATAGAGGTAACCCCTACCGAGATTAAGGTTCTTGGTAAGTGTACTTATAATGAGCTTCCCTTCGAGATCAACAGATCAAAGGAAGCTGATGAGAACACAAGACTTAAATACAGATTCCTTGACCTTAGAAATCCTGAGGTTAAGAGCAAGATTGTATTAAGAAGCCAGGTTGTTGCCGAACTCAGACGCCTTATGACAGAGGAAAACTTCCTTGAGATCACAACACCTATCCTTACAGCTTCATCACCTGAAGGTGCGAGAGACTACATTGTTCCCAGCCGTAAGTTCCCCGGAAAGTTCTATGCACTTCCCCAGGCACCTCAGCAGTTTAAGCAGCTTCTCATGACATCAGGTTTTGACAGATACTTCCAGGTGGCTCCCTGCTTCAGAGACGAGGATGCTCGTGGAGACAGAACCCCCGGTGAGTTCTATCAGCTTGATATGGAGATGGCTTTTGCCACACAGGATGATGTCCTCGGAGTTCTCGAGAAGGTTCTTGTACCTGTTTTTGAAAAATATGGTTGCTACAAGAGAGTAACACCCGCACCCTTCAAGCGTATTCCTTATCGTGAAGCAATGGAGAAGTACGGTACAGATAAGCCCGATCTTCGTATTGACTTCTGCTTGCAGGATGCCACAGAGGTGCTTTCAGATATCGGATTCGATCCTTTCACAGGACAGAATATTGAAGTCTGCGTAGTAAGCGACTTCACAGCAACAAGAAAGCAGATTGATGCTCTTATTGCGGACGTTGAGGTTCAGACAGCTCAGAAGACATATTGGTTCAGAATGGATGAGCAGGGCGAAATCGTCGGAGGTATCTCCAAGTTCGTTGCTCCCGTTAAAGATAAGGTTGTTAACGCCCTTGGCTTAAAGCCCGGCTACTTCGTAGGAATAGCTGCAGGCAACAAGGCAACAGCCCTTAAGACAGCCGGCGTTATGCGTTCAAAGCTCGGTCTCCTTTGCCCCAACCACATGGACAAAGAGCAGTACCAGATGTGCTGGATCGTTGACTTCCCCATGTACGAAATCGGTGAGGAGTCAGGTAAGCTTGAGTTCTGTCACAACCCCTTCTCAATGCCCAACGGTGGTATGGATGTGCTTCTTAAGGCAGAGAAAGGTGAGATTGATCCTCTTACCATCAGCGCTTTCCAGTATGACCTTGTAATCAACGGTTATGAGTCAGCATCAGGTGCCGTAAGAAACCACGATCCCGAAATCATGGTTAAAGCGTTTAACCTTGTGGGTCTTGGTGAGAACGAAGTTAAGGCTAAGTTCCCTGCTATGTACAATGCATTCTGCTATGGTGCACCGCCTCACGCAGGAGCTGCTCCCGGAGTAGACCGTATGATTATGCTTCTCACAGGCGAAGAGTCCATCAGAGAGGTTATCTGCTTCCCTATGAACAAGTCTGCGGCAGACGTTATGATGGGTGCCCCTTCAGACGTGGATCAGAAGCAGCTTGACGATGTTCATATCGCCATCAAACTTCCTGAAAAAAAGGAAGAAAATTAACTTGCAATAGGTAATAATACTATTTCAACTTCATCATCCAGTGTAAATAGATTAGAAGCAGGTCGTTATGATGATACCTGGTACGGAATAAATGAAAGCTCATACAATCCTTCTACGGGATATATAACCAGCTTCACAATCAAAATTAATGCACGAACAATCAGTAATGACGCCACAAATTTTTCTAATTTTGCAAAAAGTACAGTTGTACATGAATTTGGTCATAGTTTTTGGCTATGTGATAATCCATCTACATCATCATCATCTATAATGAAGTACAGTCGTGATAGAAACTCGATGACAACTCCACAGACATTTGATATTAATAATGTTAACGCAAAATACTAGGGGGTGGAATTACATGAAAAGACTATTATCAGTATTGTTCATTATCATATTTGCATGCGCTCTGATGGCATGCACAACTGTGAGTGAATCCACTGAAAGAAATGGAATGGACACAGAGATTGTATCTGTAATACAAGCGGACTATCCATCATATGAGTCTGCAAAAGACATGGTAAATGCAGCTGACTTAATCTTTTCAGGAAAGATAAAGAATTCTAAAAGTGAATTCCTAGATGTTAAAACTGAAAAGGGAAAAGATCGGGAAACTGGCTTGGAGAAATCAACAGCCATTCCGTATACAATTTATGAGATCAGTGTTTCAAAGATTTATTTGGGAAACAAGGATGAAGCCGTAATTTATATAAAGTGTCCAGGAGGGACTATAGATAATAAAACATTTGTTTCGGAGGCGACGGAGCGGCTGAGACCTGATGTAGAATATCTATTCCTTGCGAAAACATTTGAAAACAGTTATCCAAGTTTGATTAATGACACGCAATCATTTTATGATATGAGTGCGAAAGACAACGGAGTATTAATGGATATAATGAAAATAATTGAATAAGTGAAATATATCTTGCATTGCCTCCAACAGCATGATATAATAACCTTCGTTGGTGCGATTCCAACGAAGGAAATAGGAGAATAGTACAGCGGTAGTGCGGCGGTCTCCAAAACCGTTAACGGGGGTTCGATTCCCTCTTCTCCTGCGATAAAAAAGGCTCGTCCGAATGGACGAGCTTTTTTGGTGCAATCGGGGCCTGTCCCCAATTGCACATTATATTGCGGCGATGACGATGCCGGCAACGACTACGCCGGCGCAGAAGAGCTTGTAGCCGATGTTCTTCTCCTTGAAGATGAGGCGGCCGCCTAAGATGGTGACGACAACGCAAATCTGCTTAAGAAGAGTCATTACGGTGACTTTGGATTCGGGGTAGCCGTTTGCAATGAACAGGCACCTGTCAGCAACGAAGAAGAGGATGGAGATTAGCCATACGTAGCCGTTCTTCCAAACGCTCTTTGTGATTTTTGTTTTGGTTACCAAAACGTATATGCCGTAATAGATTAGCATGAAGAGCATGTACCAGAACTGGAGCTGTCCGCTGGTGACATTTCCTGTGCTCATAAGGTATTTATCAAGGTTTCCGGATACGGCATTTAAGAAGGTCGAAACGAAGGCCATTATAAGGACGATTCCGGCCACTCTTTCCCCACCGATGAGAATACCCTTGCCGGTGGAATTCTCAGCCGCAGAGGGCTCTTTTGAGGCTTCATGTGGGGCCTCTTCCGAAGTCTTTAGAAAACCGGGCTTAAATCTTAAAAGCAAAAGTCCTGCGGAAACAAGAAGCATTCCTACAATCTGTAAGATTCCCGGAGTTTCCTTAAGCCAGAAGATTCCGATGAAGAAGGCGAAAAGCATTCTTGAAAGATCTAAAACTCCATAGAGGCTTACAGGCATCTTCTTGATTGCGTGGAAGCTGCAAAGGAAAGCAACAAAGATGATAAAGGATTTAAATGCGATAAGAAGCATTTCCTTTGTGGGAACGCCTCCCGCATTTGGAATCTCAGGCGTTGTAAACAGAAAAGCAATTAAAGTGTAAACGAAAAGGACCTCGGTTACGCCACTTTTGCTGACAGCCAGCTTCTTGGACACATCCCGAACTCCTTTAAGTACTCCATATATTAAAACAAATAAAATCCACATAATAACTCCGACAAAATCAAAATATTGGATGCATTAAATCAAATCAACAACATCGCTTACAGATTCTACACCTATAATCTTGATTCCGTCAAATTTTTCCAATCCCTTAAGACAACTCTTGGGAAGAATGACTGTGGTAAAACCAAGTCTCTTGGCTTCCTGAACACGAAGGCCTGCGCCCGTTACGGCACGGACTTCACCGCTTAAGCCAACCTCTCCGAATACCATTACATCGGATGCGATGGGACGGTTCTTAAAGCTTGAAACAACCGCCATAACAATGCCCAAATCAAGGGCAGGTTCATTAAGCTTTAAGCCGCCTGTAACGTTAACATAGGCATCGCAGTCGGACATGTGAAGGCCCACACGCTTTTCAAGGACTGCCATAAGAAGATTAAGTCTGTTAAAATCGGTTCCCGTGGCTGTACGTCTGGGAATACCAAAATTGGTTCTGCAAACCAGGGACTGAACTTCTATAAGAAGAGGTCTGGTGCCTTCCATTGAGCACACAACCACGCTTCCGGAGGCATCTATGGGACGGCCGGAGAGCATATATTCTGAAGGATTTTCCACCTCCACAAGACCTTCCTTACGCATTTCAAAAACGCCGATTTCGTTAGTGGAGCCGAAGCGGTTTTTGACTCCTCTAAGAATTCTGTATGAGGCATGTCTGTCGCCCTCAAAGTAGAGGACGGTATCAACCATGTGCTCCAAAACTCTGGGTCCGGCAACGGTTCCTTCCTTGGTTACATGGCCTACGATGAAGATTGAGGTGGGAAGGGACTTGGCCAAAAGAAGCAATAAGCCGGTGGCTTCCTTAACCTGGGAAACACTTCCGGGTGCGGAGGAAATGGACTCGTTGTACATGGTCTGGATTGAGTCGATTACCACAAACTCCGGAGTGAACTTTTTGATGGTTTCCTCTATTACAGTAAGGTCCGTCTCGCAAAGGAGGGTGAGTTTGTCGGTAAAATCGCCCATTCTCATTGCACGCATCTTAATCTGCTTTAATGATTCTTCTCCGGAAATATAAAGAACCGAATGGTCCGCTGCCGCCAGATTCTGGCAGGTTTGAAGAAGGAGAGTGGACTTGCCGATTCCGGGGTCACCCCCAACCAAAGTTAAGGAGCCGGGAACAATTCCGCCGCCCAAAACTCTGTCCAATTCTCCTATATTGGTCTGAACCCTCTCATCATCTGAAAGGGAAACCTCTCTTAGGGATGATGGAGCGTTAATTTTAAGGGGGCCGGATGCGGCCCCCGCTTTTGCTTTGCTTCCTGTAACCACGGTTTCCTCAACAAAGGTATTCCACTCTTTGCAGGCGGGGCACTGGCCCATCCATTTGGAGGATTCGTAGCCGCAGTTCTGACAGAAGAATGCTGTCTGATTTTTGCCTTTAGCCATTATTTCTTAACAATCCTTACGTTTACACTGCCCTTATCGGAAAGAGCAACACTTAGGTTCAACTTGCCGGAAAGACCTGAAGCAACGGTTCCTGTCATTTCTCCGTCAAGGTATACGTCATATTCTGTTTCTTCAGCAACCCCAACAGTAATCTGGGCGTCCTTATCGCCTTTTACGACGAATTCCGTGCTGTCGGATTTCTCAACGAAGCTCTCTACAGATGTTCCGGGAACTGATTCATATAAGAATCCACCGTTCTTCTCGAGCTTGGTGATTTCACCGAAGGTCTTGACCTTGTAAAGGTCACCTGCGTGAGGGAAATCCTCTAACTTTGATTTCTCGGGAAGAGTGTAATCTCCGAAACTGATAGAGCCGTCCGCATTAGCACGGATGAGTTGTTCTGCCATCTTTTAACCTCCTTGCTTGTTATTGTTTAGTATTTTGGGTGGCAATGAGCGCTGCTTCGAAGGGACGGGGATTAATAGGCCCCAGAACCTCGTTGTGATACATCGGAGCATCGCTTCCGAAGGGATGGAAATAGACATAATGTGATGTCATATTTATATCCGAGAAAACTCCCTCTGCAACAATCTCCTTCTCGCTTCCGTCATAGTTCATACGGATGAGAGCGGGAGAAGTGGGAGAACTTTTCTGATAGAAAATCTTACCGGATCCCATGTTAAACATATCGATTCGATCCTCTGTCAAAACCTCAATAACCCCCATTGTAAGGGAGTAACGGCAGAGCCTGTAGTTGTTGGGGACATCCATGTAATAAACGTAATCGCCCTCAACTATGGGGTTCCAGATATTGCCGGGCCAGATGCTCTGACCTGTACTTGATACGGTATCAAAAGCGTAAAGCTCATGGTCGAAGGTACGACCGTTATAATATATGGTATTTCCTATTCCGCAAGCGGGATAGATAAGCTCATTTGAAATGAGGGTTGCATCGCCTCCGTCAATGGGCTGACGGTAGAAGTGTGGTCCGGTTTCGTTTGAAACCAGGTAGTAAAGCTCATTGTTTACGACCAACATACAAAAGGCTGTATCGGAGGTAAAGTTGTCGCCGTTATGACCGTCCAGATCACATCTGCTGATTCCTGCTCTGGAACGCATATGTCCTAAGCCTGCAGCACCGCTCGTTGAGGTCTGGAAGTAATAGATATGGTTCTCATCCACATTGATAAGCTCCATGGTAACATCCAGAACCTTTTCAATTGTTGTTTCATCGGGGTTCATCCTGTAGAGTGTGTTTCTGTCGTAGGGATTGGCGAAATAGACCTTCCCGCCCTGCTCGCACACCAGGCCTTTGTTATAGATATTGCCTGCAGTGTTGCCGATTACGGGGGAAGAATTGAATTTGAAGGTGTCCTTCCTGATTTGAAAAATAACAGCAAGAATAATTACTGCAACAAGTACAGTTATACCTATAATTGCAGGCAATTTCTTTCTCACTTTGTGACCCTCCATCAAAATGCCTTCTATACCTTAATTATAGCTTTTTGATGTCTTGCTATCAAGTATGATTTGGTTTAAGATGAAATTAAAAAAAGGACGCAAAATCATGGAACTAAAGGAACTTCGAGCATCCATCGACGTCATCGACAAACAAATTGTTGAATTATTTGAGAAGAGAATGGATGTATCCATCGGAATAGCTAAAGCAAAAAAAGAAGCGGGACTTCCCATCTATGACCCCAAAAGAGAGGAAGAGAAGCTTAAAGCCATAGAGGCTCTTGCCACAAAGGACGAGTACAAGCCCTTTTTAAGGGATTTATATAATAACCTTTTTTCTTACAGCAAGGAACTTCAAAACAAGGTAGAGAATAATGAGAAATAGGGAACTTATTTTATATAAGGATGATAAGAACGCCAAGCTTTTGGATGACATGGCCTGGCTTATGGAGCATCATGACGATGATCTATACAACCTGGATGACAAGAGAGCACTTCTTTATGAGTGCGTTTATTCGCTTATAGATTTTGCCGGCAATCATGGATTTTACGGCAATCTTTGGCATTGCTATCTCACAAACCTCCTTGTAAACAATGAGAACACATACTCCAAGGGCTGTGAGATAAGAGGAGAGATAGAGGGCAGCATTAACCTGGCAGCCCTTCATGATATAGGGATTTTCAAGGAGTTTTACGACTACGACCTTAACATATTAAAGGAATCCCTTCTGGTACCGGAACTTGACTACATTACTTCCTACGTGGCAAGCACCGGGGAGAGTAAGGTTTATAACCAGAGAATCTGCAAGAGAATATGCGAGCTGGCGGAGAGGTTTCTTAATGACACCACACCTGAGGAGATGAAAGCCACTCTTACTTCCTTCTACAAGGAATACGGTGTAGGCAAATTCGGCCTCCACAAGTCATTTCGCGTGGTACATGACGACACAGGAGTGCATATTGAGCCCATTCTTAACATCGCTCATGTTTACTTAGAGGATCTGGTGGGTTATGAAATCCAGAAGAAGAAGCTGACGGATAACACGGACGCCTTCGTTGAGGGAAGAAAAGCCAACAACTGTCTTTTATTCGGTGATGCGGGAACAGGAAAGTCCTCCTGTATCAAGGGAATCGCCAACAAGTATTACGAGAAGGGCCTTAGAATAATCGAGATTTACAAGCATCAGTTTGAGGACCTTAACGATGTTATCGCTCAGATAAAGAACAGAAACTACAGATTCATCATATATATGGATGATTTGAGTTTTGAGGAGTTTGAGACGGAATATAAGTACCTTAAGGCGGTAATCGAGGGCGGCCTTGAGAAGAAGCCCGAGAATGTACTTATTTATGCCACCTCTAACAGACGTCATCTCTTAAGGGAGAAATTCTCCGACAAGGCAGAAAGAGATGATGACCTTCATACCAATGATACCGTTCAGGAGAAGCTTTCACTGGTGGCAAGATTTGGCGTAACCATTTACTTTGGTTCACCCAGTCCCATGGAGTTTAAGGAGATAGTTCTATCCCTTGCTCATAAGGCAGGCATTAAGATGACAGATGAGGAGCTTATTGCCGAGGCCAACAAATGGGAGCTTTCACACGGAGGTTTATCGGGCAGAACAGCCCAGCAGTTTGTAGATTATTTATCCGGACAGGCCAAATGATTTTAGTTCGTTTATGGGGGTAAACATGGCTAAAAGAAGGAGCGTATACGGTAGAAGCGAATACTACACCAACAGGGAACTTTCATGGGTTAAGTTTGACGAGCGAGTGCTTAGGGAAGCCAAGAACAAACAGATCCCTTTGTTTGAGAGGCTTAAATTCTTAAGCATCACCGCCTCCAACCTTGACGAGTTCTTTATGATAAGAGTTGCGTCCCTAAAGGATATGGTTAACGCCGACTATGAAGGTGTTGATCTGGCAGGCCTTACGCCTATGGAGCAGCTTAACGCTCTTACTGTGGTTACCCACGAGTTTGTACGGAAACAATACAATGTCTTAAACCATTCTTTGATTCCCCTTCTCCACGAGAACAAGGTGGAATTAATCGGAAGTCATGAGAAGCTTGACGACAAGGATAAGCGCTTTATAGACAAATTCTTTATGGAAAGCGTTTATCCGGTTCTCACTCCCATGGCTGTGGATTCGTCGAGACCATTTCCATTAATAAGAAACAACACTTTAAATATTGGTGCTCTTCTTTCCAAGAAGGACAAGAAGGAAAAGGGCAAAAACAAGGAATTCGAGTTCGCCACCGTTCAGGTGCCAAGCGTTCTTGACCGTCTGGTAAGACTCCAGGATCGTGGGGGCAAGGCTCGCTTTATTTTGCTGGAAGAAATTATAGAAAGAAACATAGACAAGCTCTTTCTTAACTATAATGTTCTATGCGCCAACCCTTTCAGAATAATGAGAAACGCTGATTTGACCATAGAGGAAGATGAGGCAGCAGACCTTTTAAAGGAGATAGAGAGACAGCTTAAAAAGCGTCAGTGGGGCCAGGTAATCAGACTTGAAGCCGGCAAGGACATGGATAAGCGCCTTTTAAAGCTTCTTATAAAAGAGCTGGCGGTTGGACGAAGCGATGTTTATCTTGTAAACGGACCTTTGGATTTGACCTTTCTTTCGGAGTTATATGACGTTCCGGGGTATGAATCCCTTAAAGAGAAAAAATACACTCCCCAACCTGTACCTGAAATTCCCGCAGGCAGCGATATTTTCGAATGCATAAGGCAGGGCGATATTCTGATGCACCACCCTTATGAGACCTTTGAGCCTGTAGTTGAATTCATTAAAAGGGCAGCAACTGATAAGGATGTACTTGCGATTAAGCAGACTCTTTACAGAGTAAGCGGTGATTCTCCCATTATCAAAGCCCTGGCACTGGCCGCCGAAAACGGAAAGCAGGTTACGGTTCTGGTTGAACTTAAGGCAAGATTTGACGAAGAGCATAATATCGTCTGGGCAAAGATGCTTGAGAAAGCCGGATGTCACGTTATTTACGGTCTGGTGGGCCTTAAAACTCACTGCAAAATAACCCTCATTGTAAGAAGAGAAGAGCAGGGCATAAAAAGATATGTGCACCTTGGAACCGGAAACTACAACGATTCCACCGCAAAGCTTTACTCTGATCTTGGACTTTTCACATGTAAAGAAGCCTTTGGTGAGGACGCCACGGCTGTATTTAACATGCTTTCAGGCTACTCGGAGCCAGAGACCTGGAACAGGCTATCCCTTGCACCTCTGTGGCTTAAGGATCACTTCCTTAAGCTGATTAAACGAGAGAGGGATAACGTTAAGAAGGGCAAGACCGGAAGAATTATCGCCAAGATGAATTCCCTTTGCGATAAAGATATTATTGAAGCTCTCTACGAGGCGTCTAACGCAGGGGTATCAATTGATTTGATAGTAAGAGGAATATGCTCACTGAAAGTGGGGATACCGGGAATCAGCGAGAATATAAGGGTTCGCTCCATTGTGGGAACCTTCCTTGAGCATAGCAGAATCTTCTACTTCTACAACGACGGAAATCCGGAGTATTACCTTGGAAGTGCCGATTGGATGCCAAGGAACCTGGAGCGTCGTGTTGAGATTCTCTTCCCTATAGAAGACCAGAAACTAAGAGAGATGCTCTGGCACATACTTGACTTGGAACTTAGGGATACAGTTAAGGCAACATGCTTAACACCCGAAGGAACCTATGTTAAAATTACAGGTAGAGGGAAGAAACTAAATTCTCAGTCCAAACTTTGCGACGAGGCGGTGAGTACCACCAAAAGAATCAAGAGCCTTGCCAAAAAGAAAGAGAGAAGCACCAGGGTTTTTATCCCTGAAGTAAATAAAGAATAGAGGAAACAAATGAACAAGATAATTTTGGCATCAGGTTCTCCGAGACGTAAGGAGTTACTGGGTGCGCTCTACAAGGATTTTGCCATCATACCCGCAAAGGGGGATGAGGTAACCACCAGGAAGATTCCTTCGGAGATTGTATCCGAACTGGCCTATGGAAAAGCCGCAGAGGTTTATGACAGGGCATTGGAGCTTGACGAGTATTTTAACAGCGATTTCCTTGTAATCGGATCTGACACGGTTGTGGCTTACAAAGACGAGATAATGGGTAAGCCCAAGGACGAGGAAGACGCAAGAAGAATGCTTAAGGATCTTTCAGGAGACGTGCACCAGGTTTACACAGGAGTATCCCTTCAGTGGAGAATCGGTGGCAAGAAGCACCAGTATACTTTTTCCGAAGTTACAGATGTTCATGTTTATGTTCTTTCCGACAAGGAAATCGACGATTATATAGCCACAGGCGAACCCATGGATAAGGCAGGTGCATACGCCATTCAGGGCAAGTTTGCTCCCTATATAAGGAAGATTGACGGTGAATATAATACCGTGGTAGGATTTCCTATAGGAAGGGTATATCAGGAATTAAAGCAGAATAACCTATATTAACAAGCAACCATAGAAAAGGAGGATGACTATGCCGGAATTTGATGATGCCGTATTACAGTGTTTTCTAGATAATCAGAAGAAGCTTTTCCCGGACGAAGTGGCCTCCGATTTGGAGGAGGCAGAAGCGTTTCTCGAGGATTGCATGGCAGTGGTGGTTAATTCACCTGAGGAAGTAATGGAATACTTCGAAGAGGAAGGAATAGACATATTCGATGATGACGAAGATTCCATACTTGATGCCGACGAGGTATTCGATGTCGGTGACGGAAGATACCTGATAGTGGAAGCATAAGAATAAAGGGTCAGGTCTTTTAATAAAAGATCGGCCCTTTTTTAATCTGATTTTAATGTTGGTTAAAAGACCGTTTAAGAAACCTTTGTTAAATTGTTTATTGTCAAGAGGACATGACGACAACAAAACAAACAAAACAAATTTAAGAAAGGTTGGTAATACAAATGGATATGTTCGAAAAAGTTGAAAAGTTAAGAGAGAAAGCTAATGTAAGTTATGAGGAAGCTAAGGAAGCCCTTGAGAGATCAAACGGTGACATCCTCGATGCCATGATTCTTCTTGAGAAGGAAGGCAAAACCAAGAAGGGCGGAGCTGAGAGCTACTCAACAAAGTATGATGCAGGCAAAGAGCTCGAGAGATTCAAGAACTGCGAAGAGAAGCAGGAGAGAAGAGAGAGAGCAAAGGAAAACTGCAGAACCTTCGGTGAAAAGCTTAAAAGTCTCCTTAAGAAGAGCACAGAGAACTTTCTCGTAATCGAGAGAAAGGGTGAGAGAATCCTTAAGCTCCCCATCCTTGCAATGGTACTTATTCTTATCTTCGCATGGTATGCAGCAATCATCGCTATCATCGTATCACTCTTCATGGGATGCAAGTACTCATTTGAAGGTGAGGAAGACTTCAAGAAGGCAAACGATGTTTGCGACAAGGCAGAGGACATTGCAGCTTCTGTAAAGGATAAAGTAGTAGACGAATACAACAAGTTATAAAAAGGAACAAATCATGAACGAACACATTTTGGTTGTGGAAGATGAAGAAAAATTAGCCAGATTTATAGAGCTGGAGCTTAATCACGAAGGTTATGAAGTAAGCAAGGCCTTTGATGGAAGGACCGCTCTTGAGATGGCGGAGAGTAACGACTACAGTCTGATTCTTTTGGATATCATGCTTCCCGAGCTGAATGGGTTGGAAGTATTAAGGCGCTTATCAAAGTCACACCCCACACCCGTTATCCTTCTTACCGCCAGAGATGCGGTTATGGATAAGGTGGCGGGGCTTGACGCCGGCGCAGTTGACTATATAACAAAGCCCTTTGCAATTGAGGAGCTTTTGGCAAGAATCAGGGTAGCTCTGAAACTTCACGGAGGTGCGACAGCTGTTTCTGCGGCTGAAACTTCCGAAAAGGCAGAAGGGATTTATACCTGGAAAGATCTTGTTCTTGATGAGCCTAAGCATCGCGTAACTTACGGCGGTCAGGAGATTAACCTGACAAACAGAGAGTTTATCATGCTTAAGGTTCTCCTTATGAACAAGGATATTGTACTTTCACGTGATACTTTACTTGAGAAGGTTTGCGGCTACGATTACGTGGGTGAAACCAACGTAGTTGATGTTTATGTCCGTTTCCTTCGCACTAAGATAGATGAAACCTTCGGAATCAAGATGATTCAGACGGTAAGAGGAGTTGGCTATGTCATCAAATCAGAATAATCCCGGCTCCCAGAACAAGAGAATGCGCTCCGTAAGGTGGCGTCTGGCAGCAGGACAGGTTTGGAAGAAGATTGGACGAAGTCTTGGACTTGATATCACCATTCTTTTAGTTATCCTTATTACCTGGCTTCTGGCCCTTGAGTATGCGACTACAGGGAAAATTGACCTCTTTGATAATGACCACGATTTCAGCGTGGATGAGGAGACGTATATTGAAGAGGGAGACAGCATACTTGGGAGAATTGAGGCTACCAAGTACGTCCTTTCTGAGAATAGTACAGGAAAGGTCATTTTGGAGACCTACCCCTTTAAGCATGCCTTTATATTCATGGTGGCTTTCTGGAGTGTATTTATTTCCCAGATTGTAATCCACTGGTGCAGTTTCCCTGTGGAGAGCGGCAATATAAAGAAGATACTGGAACCTTTGGATGAAATGGTGGCGAAGGCCGAGGAATTGGCAAAATACGATTTTTCCGAAGATAAATACCATGTAATCGAGGATAAGCTTAACAGTCTGGAGCCTGATGAGGAAACGCTGATTTCCCTTGGAGATGAAGATCTGGCGGGAATTGAGAGAGCCATGAATTCCCTCATCAAGAGAATCAGGGACAATAACAGGCAGCAGGCAAGATTCGTCAATGACGCGTCTCATGAATTGAGAACCCCTATAGCGGTAATTCAGGGATACGCCAACATGCTGGCAAGATGGGGAAGAGAGGATGAGAAGGTCCTTGATGAGTCCATAACCGCCATTCAGAATGAGTCGGAGAACATGAAACACCTGGTGGAGCAGCTGCTGTTTTTGGCCAGGGGTGATGCGGGCAGAACCGCAATTAATAAAACAAGAGTGGATTTGAATGCACTTATGAACGAAGTGTATGAGGAATCCCTTATGATAGATGAGAACCATATTTATAAGTTTGTTCCTTCATTGGAGAGCATTTATGTTTTTGCCGATGAGGGGCTTATAAAGCAGGCTGTGAGAATTCTTGTGGACAATGCCTCCAAGTACACCAAGGAAAAGGATGAAATACTGCTTGGAGTGGGTGTGGGAGATAACAACACGGCGTTCCTTCGAGTCCAGGATTCCGGAATCGGAATGAAAGAAGCGGACGTGGAGCACATGTTTGAAAGATTTTACCGCGCCGATGAAGCAAGAAGTTTCAACGGCACGGGACTTGGTCTTTCAATAGCGAAGTGGATAGTGGATAAGCACGAGGGCCACTTCGAGATCGTCTCCAGAGAAGAACTGGGAACGAGAATCGGGATTTATTTACCCAGAGCCTAGATGGCATCCTTCATGGATTTAACATATGCACCTACATGTTCGGGAGCATCTTTACCATATTTTTCTATAATCTTTATTATGGCTGAACCTACGATGGCACCATCGGAGAGCTCGGCCATTTTTTGTGCCTGCTCGGGGGTGGAGATTCCGAAGCCGATTGCACAGGGCACGTCAGTGTTTGTTCTTATAACGTCCACGATGGACTTAAGGTCTGTCTTGATTTCGCTTCTTGTGCCCGTAACGCCAAGGCTTGAAACCACGTAGATGAAGCCTTTGGCCTCCTTTGCAATCATGGAAATTCGGTTTTCGGAGGTGGGAGCAATAAGAGATATTAAATCAACATTTAATTTATTACATAATGGTAAAAACTCCTCCTTCTCCTCAAAAGGCAGGTCGGGAAGGATGATACCGTCGATTCCGATTTCACTGCAGGTCTTAATGAACCTTTCTGCACCGTAGGAGAAAACCACATTGGCGTAGGTCATGAAAACCATGGGGACAGTTATGTCTTTTCTTAAGCCTTTTACCAGGTCAAAGATCTTGTCTGTGGTAACTCCGCCTGAGAGAGCACGAAGGTTTGCACCCTGAATTACGGGACCTTCGGCTGTGGGGTCAGAGAAGGGGATGCCAAGCTCGATTAAGTCAGCTCCGTTTGCTACGGCGGCTCTCACAACTTTGGCTGTGGTTTCAAGGTCCGGGTCTCCGCAGGTGATGAAGGGTATAAATGCCTTACCGTTTTCAAATGCTTTTCTAATGTTACTCATGGAGATCCTCCCCTCTGTATCTGGCGATGGCAGCGCAGTCCTTGTCGCCGCGGCCTGAAATTGTTATAACGATGATTTTATCCTTCTCCATTGTGGGAGCAAGCTTTGTTGCGTAGGCAACAGCGTGTGCTGATTCAATGGCGGGGATGATTCCCTCGGTTTTTGCAAGATATTCGAAGGCACATACTGCTTCTTCATCTGTAATAGCCACGTACTCGGCTCTCCCTATGTCGTGAAGATAAGCGTGCTCGGGGCCGATTCCGGGGTAGTCGAGGCCCGCTGAAATGGAGTATACGGGAGCAATCTGGCCGTATTCATCCTGGCAGAAGTAGGACTTCATACCGTGGAAGATTCCGACCTTACCGGTGTTTATTGTGGCTGCGGTTTCAAAGGTATCGATGCCTCTCCCTGCAGCCTCACAGCCGATAAGTCTTACATCCTTGTCTTCAATGAAGTTATAGAAGGTTCCGATGGCGTTGGAGCCGCCACCTACGCAGGCGATAACCGCATCGGGGAGTCTGCCTTCCTTTTCCATAATCTGTTCCTTGATCTCCTTTGAGATAACTGCCTGGAAATCACGAACGATGGTGGGGAAGGGGTGAGGTCCCATAACGGAACCCAGGCAGTAGTGGGTGTCGTCAATTCTTGATGTCCACTCACGCATGGCCTCGGAAACGGCGTCTTTTAAAGTTGCGGTTCCTGTTTTGACAGGTATTACTTCCGCTCCGAGAAGCCTCATTCTGTACACGTTTAAGGCCTGTCTCCTGGTATCTTCTTCACCCATGAAAACGACGCATTCCATGCCCATTAAAGCTGCGGCAGTGGCAGTTGCCACACCATGTTGGCCGGCACCGGTTTCGGCGATGAGTCTGGTTTTGCCCATCTTCTTGGCTAAAAGGGCCTGGCCCAGTACGTTATTTATTTTGTGGGCGCCGGTGTGGTTAAGATCCTCTCTCTTAAGGTAAATCTTTGCTCCCCCAAGATCCTTTGTCATTTTCTCAGCGTAGTAAAGCCTTGAGGGTCTGCCTGCATACTCGTTAAAGAGGGTATCAAGCTCCTTGTTGAAAGCGGGGTCAGCCTTGTAGTGGTTGTAGGCTTCCTCAAGCTCGATAACCGCATTCATGAGGGTTTCGGGTATATATTGTCCGCCGTGGATACCAAAGCGGGAATTGGGATTAGTCATTTTATGATTCCTTTCTTACGTTAGATACGAAATCTGTCATTTTCTGTTCGTCTTTAAGTCCGTCAGTTTCAATGCCTGAGCTGACATCAACTGCGAAGGGGTTAAGGGCTTTGACAGCATGAGAGACATTCAAAGGATCCAAACCTCCGGCTAAGAAGTAGGGCCTTTTGATTCCCTTTATAAACTCCCAGTTAAAGGTCATTCCCGTTCCTGCGCCGGAATCTAAAAGTACGTAGTCGGCGCTGCTTAAATCAGCCTTTTTGACGTCTTCTTCGGAAGTTACCTTGAAGGCCTTGATAATGGGCTTTGGGGTAAGGGCTCTGAGTCTTCCGATGTAGCTTTCATCCTCGTTTCCGTGAAGCTGGGCTATATCGATGGTGCCTTTATTAAGGAGCATAGCCACATTTTCTTCGGATTCATCAACGAAGACTCCAACGGCTTTAATATCCTTATCAAGCATGGATTTAAGCTTATGGGCTGTATCGTAAGGCACGAAGCGCTTACTCTTTATGGCAAAAACAAATCCAATGTATTCGGGCTTCAATCGGTTTACTGCTTCAATATCACAGGGCCTTGAGAGGCCGCACAACTTAATTTTGGTCATTACTCACCTCTAAGCTCATCAAGCTTTTCTTTCTTGTTGGAGGCTCTCATAAGGGCTTCACCTACAAGTACAGCGTCAGCGCCTATTTCCTTAAGAGCCTTGATATCGTTTGCATCCTTCACTCCGCTTTCGGAAACGAAAATTATATTCTCGGGGATAAGCTCCCTGAGTTTTCTGCTGTTTCCGGTATCTACGGAGAAATCTTTGAGGTTTCTGTTGTTGACACCGATGATTCTGGCACCGGCTCTTACAGCCATCTTAACTTCTTCTTCGTCATGGGCTTCAACCAAGGCTGAGATACCCAGGTCGTCACAGATTCCTATGTATTCTTTAATCTGCTCCTCAGTAAGAATGGAGCATATGAGAAGTACCGCTTCGGCTCCCAAAAGCTTTGCCTCGTAGATCATGTACTCATCCACGGTGAAGTCTTTTCTTATACAGGGAGTGCAGACCTCTGCGGTGATTTCTCTTAAGTACTCATCGCTTCCCAGAAACCACTTGGGCTCAGTGAGAACCGAGATACAGTCAGCGCCGGCTTCCTCGTATTCCTTTGCAATCTTTAGATAGGGAAAATCCGGGGCAATAAGACCCTTGGAAGGTGATGCCTTCTTGCACTCGCAAATAAAGGAGATACCGGGTTTTTGCAAGGCTTTCTCAAATCTGAAGTGGCCCTTTGGAAGAGCGAAGGCTTCCTTCTTTATTTCTTCTGTAGATTTGCTTTCCCTGGCTTTTTTGACTCTTATTCTTGCGTAGTCCGCAAGCTCATCAAGAATGGTCATTTTTATTCCTCCGGGCGGTTGCTTACTTCAACAAACTTCTTAAGAACTTCCAAAGCCTTACCTGAATCAATGATTTCTGCGGCAAGTTTAACGCCGTCCTTAAAGCTTTCAGCCTTTCCGCCGATGTAGAGGGCAGCACCTGCGTTCATAAGCACAGCGTCTCTCTTGGGACCCTTGGCACCATTTAAAATATCGGTTGTTATCTTTGCGTTTTCTGCGGGGTCTCCGCCTTTTAAGTCCTCTTTGGTGCAGCGTGTGAAACCAAATTCCTCAGGAGTTATAACGTAGGATTTGAACCATCCGTCGTTGATTTCACATACCTTGGTGGGAGCACTTAATGAAATCTCATCAAGCTTATCCTGACCATATACAACCATTCCTCTCTTTACTCCAAGGCTTATAAGAACCTGAGCAAGGGGCTCAACAAGGTACTCATCATAAACACCAAGAAGCTGCATGGTGGGTTTTCCAGGGTTTGTAAGGGGGCCTAAGATATTAAATACTGTTCTGAAGCCCAGCTCTTTTCTGATGGGTCCAACATACTTCATGGAAGAGTGATACTTCTGCGCAAAGAAGAAGCACATGCCAACTTCCTTTAAGAGTTCTATACATCTTTCGGGGCTCTGGTTAATGTTTACACCGAGAGCTTCAAGACAGTCAGCGGTACCGCACTTTGAGGATGCAGCTCTGTTACCGTGCTTTGCAACCTTCATTCCACCTGCTGCAGCTACAAGGGCAGAAGTGGTGGAAATATTGAAACTGTGGGCATTGTCGCCGCCTGTACCGACGATTTCGAAGATGTCCATGCCTGTTTCAACCTGGGTTGCATGTGCTCTCATTGCTGCGGCACAGCCTGCAATTTCATCTGTGGTCTCGGCTCTTGCCGATTTTGTGGAAAGAGAAGCGAGGAACGCCGCATTCTGCGTTGCGGTGGTTTCGCCGCTCATTATCTCATTCATTACTGTGTATGCCTCGTCGTAAGTGAGGTCTTCCTTGTTAACGATTTTTACAATGGCTTCTTTAATCATGGTATGTATCTCCTTATTCTTTAGAGTCCTTTAATAAAGTTCTTTATTATCTGTTTCCCGCTGGGGGTCATTATTGATTCGGGGTGGAACTGCAATCCGTATATGGGGTAATCCTTGTGACAAACGGCCATTACTTCTCCGTCTGTGGTTCTTGCAAGAATCTTCATGAAATCCGGGATTGTATCCGCATCAACCGCAAGAGAGTGGTATCTGGCAACAGGGCCGAATTTGGGACATCCTGCAAAAAGAGGGGATGAAATATCGAATTCGGTTTCGGACTGTTTGCCGTGCATCAGTTCTTTCGCATAGGTTACCGTGGCGCCGAAGGCCTGGCAGATTGCCTGATGTCCCAGGCAAACCCCAAGGATTGGGATGATGCCGCCAAGTTCCTTTACCACATCGACTATTACTCCGGCATCCTCAGGCCTACCGGGGCCGGGAGAGAGGATGATGCATTCGGGATTTAAGTCCTTAATCTGTTTAACTGACATCTCGTCGTTTCTGATTACCTTGATGGTGGGAGAAAACTCACCGATCAGCTGGTACAGGTTATATGAAAAACTGTCGTAGTTATCAATCAGAAGAATCATATGTTTTCCTCCTGTGCAAGTTCTAAGGCTCTTAAAGAGGATTTGGCCTTGTTTAAGCATTCCTCAAATTCTTTTTCGGGTACGGAGTCCGCTACGATTCCGGCGCCGCTTCGAACGAAGACCTTGCCGTTTTTCTTGTAGGCGATTCGAATGGCAATGCAGGTATCCATATTGCCGGTAAAATCTATATATCCAATTGCTCCTCCGTAGATACCCCTTTTATTGTTCTCAAGGTCACCAATTAACTGGCAGGCTCTGATTTTGGGAGCCCCTGAAAGGGTTCCTGCGGGAAGTACCGCCTCGATGGCATCCAGTGCGTCGTGGTTTTCATCGATTTCTCCTCTTACGGTGGAGCCTATATGCATTACATGGGAGAAACGCTCGATGGAATGTAAGGTCTCAACTTCTACAGAGCCGAACTTGCTGATTTTACCAAGATCATTTCTTCCGAGGTCTACTAACATATTGTGTTCAGCCAGTTCCTTTTCATCTGCGAGAAGTTCTGCTTCCAAAGCCTTGTCTTCTTCGGGAGTCTTGCCTCGGGGCCTTGTTCCCGCAAGGGGGAAGGTGTGAAGAATTCCGTTTTCAAGCTTTACCAGAGTTTCCGGTGATGCTCCGGCGACCTCCACATCCGTTCCGGCGAAGTAGAACATGTAGGGGGAAGGATTGATGGTTCGAAGCATTCTGTATGTGTTAAGGAGGCTTCCCTCAAAGGGAGCGCTTAATCTGTTTGAAAGCACAATCTGGAAAATGTCGCCTTCGTGAATATGGTGCTTGGCTTTGTTAACCATGTTGCAGAACTCTTCTTTGTTGAAGAGGGGAGTAACCTCGCCTTTAAGCTTTCCGGCGGGTTCCTGCTTTTTCTCGCCGGTTCTTAAAAGTTCTGCCAGGCGGTTTAATTCCATGATTGCTTTGTTGTAGCCAACCTCCACGTCAGATAAGGACATGTTCACAATGAGGATGATTTTCTGCCTCAGGTTATCGAAGGCGATGACCTTATCAAAGAGCATCAAATCCACGTCCTTAAAGGCTTCGGAGTCTTCAACATCTCTTTTGACTTCCGGCTCGCTGTAGCATAAGTAGTCGTATGAGAAATATCCCACAAGGCCGCCGGTGAAGGGTGGAAGATAATCAAAGCGGGGGCTCTTGTAATCCGCAAGAATCTGTCTTAAATGCTCGGAAGGATTATCTGTTTTAAACTTCAGGTTTCCGGCTTTCATTTCGCCGTCCACGCAGGTGATATCAAGTTTGGGATCGAATCCTAAGAAAGTGTAACGGCCCCAGGTTTCATTGGCCTGCGCCGACTCAAGCATGTAGCAGTGAGTGGATACGTTCTTTAGAATCCTCATGGCTTCGATGGTGGTGATGAAGTCTGAGAGAATCTCGCAGCTGATGGGGGCTACGTTGTATTTCCCCTGTTTTACGATTTGTTTTACTTCCTCAAGTGTGGGTCTAAACTCCATTTACTTTTGTCCTCCTTGGTAAATAAAAAACTCCTTTGACTTTCTGCCAAAGGAGTTTAAGACAAAAGAAAACGCCCGTGACAGAAGCCTATTCTGTCAAGGACGAATAATACTGGTTCACTATCCGCGGTGCCACCTTGAATTTACGGGTATCCCCGTACGCTTAGCAAGATACTATCATATCTCCGGCAACTAACGTGTGCCTGACGTCGTAGAATACTTTGCACTCCCGTGCATTTGACTACGCCCTCAGCGGTCCATTTGACAACTTGTTTCTCACCTGAATCTCAGCACCTCAGGCTCTCTGTAAAGGCATCATTGCCGTTATCTCCGCTTCAACGGTTTAGCATATTGAATTAATTAGTTTATAACATGGGGTGAAAGGGGATGTCAACAATTTTTTTAATTTGAACAAATATAATTTAAAAATGTTATAATAAAACCCGTGAGGTAGGCATATGGATAATACATATAACGAGAAAGAAATAAACGACATAATCGGTATGCTGGATAAGCTTTCAAACGACGGAGTTTCCAGGATTAAGGTCCAGATGGATGAGGAGAAACCGGAGGGAGATTTTAAGAAAGAGTATCATCACGGCAGATGTGATGTAGGCAGTCCCTGGGCAAAGGGATGCTCTTTCGACGTATTGGAGTGATAAACTGTTCGCGAACGCGAATAGAAACGGGGGATTAATATGAGAAATCATGAGGTTACAACCAAGCAGCTTCTTCTTGATAATAAGGGGGAAATTGCTGAGCCCGGCTGGGCAAGAAGCCAGATTTGGGACTACAAAAGGAGCATGATTAAGGCTCCCAAATTCAGAATCAAAGAGTGGGATTACTATCTTGTAATGGGACAGGGATTCGCCTGCGCCTTTACCCTTTCCGATGACGGGTACGTGGGACTTCAGTCCGTATCCCTTCTTACATTTGGAGAGACACCCTGGGAGCACACAGAGACGGTGCTTGATGTTTTCCCCATGGGCAAGACGCATCTTCCCGAGACTTCTTCCGACGGAAATATCGTTTACGACAACGGAAGACTTAAGATGTCTTTTGTGAAGACAGAAGGGGAGAGACGTATCATCTGTGAATTCGAAAACTTCTTTGAAGGCAAGCCCTTCAAGTGTGATATAACCATGAAGCAGCCCGACATGGACACCATGGTAATTGCCACCCCTTGGGATAAAAAACACGCTTTCTACTATAACCAGAAGATTAACTGTATGCGAGCTTCAGGTTCCGCATCCTTTGATGGCAAAACCTACGAGTTCGACCCTGAGACGGATTTTGGTACCCTTGACTGGGGCCGTGGCGTCTGGACTTACGACAATACATGGAACTGGGGCTCGGGAAACTGTGACTTAAACGGACATGCCTTTGGATTCAATATCGGTTACGGATTCGGAAACACAAAAGCCGCAACGGAGAACATTCTTTTTTACGATGGAGTGGCTCATAAGCTCGATGACATAACCTTCAACATTCCGAAGGATTCATGGATGGAGCCCTGGACTTTCACATCATCGGACGGAAGATTTGAAATGAACTTTGTGCCGGTTCTTGACAGGGCGGCAAAGATTGACTTTAAGGTGATTGTTTCCGATCAGCACCAGGTTTTCGGCAAGATGTCCGGCACCGCCATTCTTGATGACGGAACGAAACTTGAGATAAAAGATATGATGTGCTTCGCAGAAAGAGTGCACAATAAATACTAATAACGGAGATTCGATTTCAATGGAAAAGAAAAGCAACATGATATCCTTCTTCAGGATAATGTTTACTTATTGCGTGATTTTCGCCCATCTGGACGGGCACTTTCCTTTGTTTCAGCAGATGGGAGTGCAGTGCGGATGGTATCTTTGCGTAGACTTTTTCTTCATAGTTACGGGATATCTGCTCTATCAGACCTACATAAGTAATCCCGAGAGATACAAGAGCGGACCGGCTTACTCCTGGAGCAGAATCAAGAAAATCGGGCCTGCGTACTTGATTTCCTACGTTCCCATCCTTATCTTCTGGATTTTTCAGAGGGGAATCGGGGAGACAATCTACTATTTCTGCTTCAGATTCTTAGAGTTTATAGGCCTTCACGGAATCGGACTTAACGAGGGCTGGACCAACTTAAACAACAGTACATGGTTCATTTCCCTTATGATAATAAGCGGATTCATCATCTATCATTGCCTTGTTAAGTGGCATGATAACTTTGTGAATTTCGTGGCACCCATTGTTATCATGGTTCTTATTTCGTATATCTACAGATATCGCGGAGTATTAAGCGCCACAATGGATGTGGAAGGGTTCTACGGAAACTTCGGACTTTTCAGATGTTTCTCGGAGATGTGCCTCGGAATCTATGCGTACAAGATTACAGCTATTATTAAGGAGAAGGGTCTTAAGACTCTGGGCTTCAGAATAACGGGAACTTTGCTCCTTCTTTTCGTTTGGGCGGCATCCTTTGTTAAGAGCTACTCAAAGAGGGACTTCATGTATCTGGTACTTGAGGTGGTTGGAATCGCCTTCTGTTTCCTGCCTTCAGGAAGCAAATTCTTATCAAGCAAGTTTATTCAGAAGTGGGCAGCCCTTACCATGTATATGTATCTTGCCCATATGTTCTTTGTAGATTACGTATTCCCCACTTTCATTATGATCCCTGAGAGTATGGGGGGAAAAGCAGTTGTTTTCCTTGCCTGTGCCGTGGCGGTTACAGTGGGAGGGTGGCTACTTAAGATAGTCACCGATGCTATAATGAAAGTGTGCTGTAATAATTTCAATCATTTCATAAATCAAAAGGAGGGTGCATAAATGCAGGAAATTTATGATTTTTTAAAGGCTTGCGGTACTTATTATCTTGCCACTGTTGAGGGAGATCAGCCAAGAGTAAGACCCTTTGGTACAGTCGCTATTTTCGACGGTAAGCTTTACATTCAGACAGGTAAGGCGAAATCCGTTTCACATCAGCTTCATGCCAACCCCAAAGCTGAAATCTGTGCTTTCAATGGAGGCGCTTGGATTCGTGTAGCAGGTAAACTGGTATCCGATGACAGAGTTGAAGCAAAGAAGCACATGCTTGATGATTATCCCGATCTCAGAAGAATGTATGATGAGAATGATGACAACACCGAAGTTTTCTACTTCGACGGCGGTGTTGCAACAATCAGCTCATTTACAGCTGCTCCGAAGGAGATAAAGTTCTAGAATACGCGCCAGGTTTGGTGCAGTTGGGGACAGGCCCTACTTGCACATTTTACGTGCAAGTAGGGCCTGTCCCCATTTTGCACGTCATATCCGAGAGGGGTGTAGAAAAATGAACCAAAAAACTTTTTTAAAAAAGTTAAAAAAGTCTTGAATCGGATATTGAGTTGTGATAGCATGAGAGTAGCTTATTTAAGAAACTTAAAAAAGTGAGGCAAAGATGAAAAAAGCGCTTACCGGACACCCAAATATGCTAAAGGAAGTTAATAAAGGCCTGATTAAATCAGCATTACAGCGACTTCAGACAGCTACAAGGGTTGAACTTTGTGCGGAGACTAAAATTAGCCAGCCAACTGTAAATGCCATTATAAATGAACTTTTGGCGGAAAATGTTGTTATCGAGAATGGCGTGGCGAAATCGAGTGGAGGAAGGAAAGCAGTCCTCTATTCGTTAAACAGCAAACTCTGCTACATAGCTTCAATTGTGGTTGAAGAGCATGAACTTCAATATGCAATCACTGATATTGACGGCAATATCATAAAGGACGGCTTCATCGAGCATGAAAATGTATGGAGCATTCAGGAACTCGATGAGCAAATCAAGGAAATTGTAAGCCTCAAAAAGAATGTACGAGCGTTGGCAATTGGCGTTCCCGGAGCAGTTTCCAAATGTGGAATGGTATCTGCAATTCCGAAGGTTGAGTGTTTGGAAGGATTCCAATTAAAAAAACATTTAGAGGAACTTTTGGACGTGACGGTTTCGCTTAGCAATGATATCAACACTGTAGCCTTGGGATATTTTTCAGAGGAATCCAAAAGCAATAAGGAATACGCCTGTATCCATATCGGGAATACACTTGGTGCAGGGATGATAATCGGGGGACAAATGGTTTCAGGTGCCGGCAATTTCGCAGGTGAGATTGGATTCATGCAGACAGATCCCGAGATCAGAACCAAAGAGTTATCTATAAAGGAAATGGGGTACGACGATATAATATTGGTCGTTTCCAAGATAATGATTAACACCATATGTTTGATCAACCCGGAAGTAATTGCGATAGGCGGCAAGAAGATAAACGCGGATATCTGTGGGGTACTTCGTCAAAACTGTATGAAAGCACTTCCTGAGCAGATGTTACCCGAAATTATTTATATCGAAGACGAAAGAAAGTACTATCTGGAAGGCTTATCCAAGGTTGGAGTTGATTCGATGAATCCGGCAATTATGCTGGTTCGCCAAAATAATGTATAGGGGTTTCAAATGGAGTATATAGTTCAATTTTTTACCGGCGGTTGGGAAAAAGCAACCTATAACGCAAAACAGATAATTGAACGTCTTAATTTCCTGACAGGTGAGATAAACATTAAGAAGGTTATTCTTGGATGGAACATCGATTCTTCCATATACACCGAAGCAAATGCTTATCTTAAGAATAAAGGGATTGATTCGTTACTATGGCTTCCGGTTTTTTCTGAAACGGGGGAATTGAGAGAGTCAGATGAGGCTGTGGATTTCTGGGGGCATGAAATAGGCAATTTAGCCCTGCAGGAGGGTGAAAATTTTACCTTCTATTGCCCGTCATCCGAGAGGAATATTCAGAATGTCATTGATATTTATGAAAAGTATTTCAAGGAATGCGGATTTGACGGAGTTTTCCTAGACAAAATTAGAAGCCAGTCATTTGTAGGCGGCGTAAGTGGTGTTATAAGCTGCGGATGTGGAAGATGTCAGGGCATATACAAGGACAAGGGCATCTCAGTTACAGGAATAGCCCAGAAGTATGAAATTTTTAAGGATGCTTTTTTTGATACAGAAGATGACTTTGCAAGAAATGGATTTAAACCTTTAGACAATGATGCAATGGAGTTTTTTAAAGTCAAATCAGAAATCATCTCATCCGGAGTACAAAGGCTATGCAGATACTTTAAAGGCGAAGGTATGCAGGTGGGACTTGACTTATACGCCCCATTTTTAAGTGGCTTTGTCGGACAGGATTATGAGTCGATAGCCAAAGAGGCTGATTTTATCAAGCCAATGATGTACAGGATGACAGAAGCCCCTGCAGGCATCAAATATGAGTATGAACTTTTGAAAAAGAGCATCCCCGGTGCTAAGGGATATGGGGATTTAACGTTTGACGATGAATTTATAAAAGAGCAGATGGCGGGAATAAAAGGGTTGTCCTGCCAAAAATACCCGGGAGTTGAGATTAATTACAGGGAAGATATAGCAAGAACCAATCCCGAGTATATCAAAAGATCAATTAAGGCCTTTTGCGAAGGTGGAGCTGATGGAGCAGTTTTGTCCTGGGATGTGATGCTCGCCCCGGACAGTCATATCAGAGCAGTAAGAGAGCTATTGGAAATAATGTAGAGGAGAATTCACATGGGGTGCGTGCTTGAAATGAAGCAGATTCGGAAAGAGTTTTCCGGAGTCAGTGTGCTTAACGGAGTTGACTTTAGCGTAAACGAGGGCGAAATTCGTGCGCTTTTGGGTGCAAACGGTGCCGGCAAATCTACTCTGATGAAAATTATCTGTGGTGTTTACCATGCTACGAGTGGAGAGATTTTTATTTCGGGGAAAGAAGAGGAAATAAAAACTCCCTTGCAGGCAGCTGAGAAGGGTATAGCCATAGTTCATCAGGAATTATCGATGATTCCGACTTTGACAATTCTTCAAAACTTTTTCTTAGGTAAAGAAATTGTAAAAAACGGAATACTTCAGGAAAAACAGATGAGGGAAGAGTATTTCAAAGTGTGTGAAGAACTCGACTTTCATATCAATCCTGATACGAAGACAAGAGATGTGTCGGTAGCAAGACAGCAGATGGTCGAAATTATGAAGTGCATACATGCAAATGCCAAAATCATCATTTTCGATGAACCGACGACTTCGTTAACAAACGATGAGAAAAAAACACTTTTTGAAGTGATTCTCAAGTTAAAAGAGCAGGGGAAAACAATAATATATATATCGCATATCCTGGAAGAAATATTTCTTCTTGCGGATACGGTCAGCATAATGAGAAACGGTGACATGATTGGCACTTTCCCTAAAAATGAACTGACCATTCCAATTATCAGCGAGCATATGTCGGGTAAAAAATATGTTGAAGGATTGAGACTTCAATCGTATGTGAGAAAGGAAGCTGAGCCGGTATTTGAAGTACAAAATCTTTCGGCTCCGAATGGAACGAAGGATGTAAGTTTTTCGGTTAAACCGGGTGAGGTTGTAGGTATTGCGGGACTGGTTGGCTCCGGAAGAAGCGAGATAGTTCGAAGTATTTTCGGAGCGGATAAGAAAACATCCGGAAAAGTTCTGGTCGATGGAAAAGAGGTAAAGATTACTAATCCCAAGCAGGCAATCAAAGCCGGAATCGGCCTTATACCTGAAGACAGAAAGAGAGAAGGTGTAATCCTAAAACAGGAAATCTATAAGAATGCGACACTTGTTCAGCTTAAGAAGATGATAAGTCGCGGAATACTTAGTGCACGCAAAGAAAGGAAGTATTCCGAGGATGCTGTAAAGAAACTGTCAATTAAAATCCCGTCACTTGATACTCCAATCAATAAACTCTCAGGAGGAAATCAGCAAAAAGTGGTTGTTTCCAAGTGGATGGATGAAGATATGAAGCTCTTGATCTTCGATGAACCTACAAAAGGAATCGATGTTGGAGCAAAGGAAGACATATTTAAGACAGTTGAGGACTTTGCCAAAAAGGGAATGGCGATTATCTTTATCTCCTCTGATCTTTCCGAAGTTATAAGGACTTCTGACAGAATTCTGGTTGTCAGAGACGGTCAGATTATAGGTGATGTAGCCAACGACAATATAAGTCAAAAAGATCTTATGGAAATAATATTACGTTAAGGGGAATAGCAATGAAAATCAAAAAAATAAATCTCAGAAACTACGGGGTAATAATAGGATTTCTTGTCCTGTGTGCAATTATCAGTTTTGCGACACCTGCGTTTTTGACAACGAGAAATATCCTGAACCTTTTAAGGCAATCTGCAGTAGTCGGCGTTCTTTCAGCGGGAATGACCCTGATTATCATATCCGGAAACTTTGATATTTCAGTCGGATATATATGCGGATGCGCCGGCGCAATAGCGGCTGTCCTTTTAAACAAGGGCTTTTCCTTTGTGACAATGTTCGTAGTTGTTATTCTGTTTGGCGCTTTGGTAGGAACCGTAAGTGGATTTGCTGTAGCAAAGCTGGCAATTCCTTCCATGATTGCAACATTGGGTATGGGACAGGTAATCAATGGCGCCCTGCTTCTAATTACCGGAGGATACCCTATATCTATACAGAATGATGCCATGACTTACATCGGTAAGGAAAGTTTTTTGGGAATTCCGGTCCCAATTTATCTTTTCGTAATTGCTATTATTCTGGTCAACATCGTTCTTCGAAGGACAGTGCTTGGACGTCATATCTACTCAGTTGGTGGCAATGATGAAACCAGCAGACTTTCGGGAATAAGAGTCGATTTTGTAAAAATAATAACATTTGTTATGAGTTCAATTCTTGCTGCGATTTCCGGCATTATTCTTACAGCAAGAGTTGGTACCGCTACAGCTACCGCAGGTTCGGGTTATGAATTGGACGCCATCGCAGCGGTTGTTATCGGCGGAACATGTGTCTCCGGAGGTGAGGGAAACGCATGGAAGACTATTATCGGTGTTCTATTTATGAGTGTTATATCAAACAGCTTTAATCTTTTGGAAGTTCATGTGTATTTTCAGTATGTTCTGAAAGGCTTGATTATACTCGTGGCTGTAGGATTTGACAGCTATAACAGAAAACGTGCAAGTGTAAGTTAAGAAACCATTTTGTGAAAACAAATTTATATATGTAATGTAAAAGGAGGTTTTTCTATGAAAAAAGTTATAACAATGGGGATTGTAATGGCAATGATAGCTACCATGCTGTTTGGCTGCGCCGGTTCAGGCAGCGCCTCTTCCAAGAAAGATGGTGGTTACAACATTGCGGTACTTATTCCGGGATCAGTTGCATATTTCACGGCAACAAGAGCTGGTTCTGATGAGGCAGCAGAAAAGTATGGATGTAATTTAAGTTATTCAGACGCTAACTGGGATGCAGCAACTCAGCTCTCTCAGATTGAGGATGCCATTTCTAAAGGTGTTGATATGATTGCGGTTTGCGCATCTGATGCAGAGGGTATTCTCCCCGGTATTGAGGCAGCAAATAAAGCAGGTATCCCGATTCTTACCTTCACTAATGCTATTGGTACCGATGAATCCGGTACTGTAGACGGAGTTGTTTCCTACATTGGACAGAACGAAGTAAACACAGGTAAGCTTTGTGCAAAGATTGCAGGCGAGTTACTTGGCGAAAAGGGTGGAAAGATTGTTTGTATCGAAGGAAAACCAGGAACATTTTGCCAGATTTGGAGAACAAAGGGCTTTGAAGAAGGTATTGCCGGAACAAATATGGAAATCGTTTACAAGCAGACCGGTGAATGGGATAAGAATACAGCTATGAAGATAGCAGAGGATATCCTTCAGAAGGGTGATCAGGTTGATTTATTCTTCTGCCAGGATGACGGAATGGCTACAGGTGTTGGTGAGGTCCTTAAGGAAGCCGGCGTTAAAGATCAAATCTATGTAGTTGGTCTTGGCGGATCTATTCAGGGACTTCAGGCGCTAAAAGATGGTACAATTGACGGAAATACATTCCTTTCTGCAAAAGAGGAAGGATATAAAGCTATAGAGACCTGCGTTAAGTACTTAAACGGCGAGAAAGTTGAGCCCAGAGTAATAGTTGAGCAGGTTGAAGTAACCAAAGAGAACGTTGATCAGTTTAAGGGTGAATGGTAATTAAAAGCACAGGGAGACAGAAATGAAGCATTATATCGCAATTGATATTGGCGGAACTAATATTAAATACGGATCTGTTTCACAAAATGGAGATGTTCTGTCAAGGTCAGAGATAAGTACACCTGCCTCCACTGATGGTCAAGCATTGCTCTCTTGTTTGGAAGAAATAGTTAAGGAACTGATTGATGACGAGACAGAGGGCATTGGTATCGCTACCTTAGGGGCTGTAGATTCCCAAAAGGGCTGCGTGATTGGCATGTGTGAGAATTTACCTGCCATTAAGGACCTGCCAATTGCCGGGTATTTAAAGGACAGATTCAAATTGCCTGTCAGTTTGGCCAATGATGTCAACACAACCGCATTAGGCGAAGCCGGATTTGGCGCCGGCAAAGGCTTGGATACATTCTTCTGTATTACGCTCGGAACAGGAATAGGAGGAGCCTATTTTTGCGAAGGGAAAGTAATAACCGGTGTTCATGGAACTGCGGGAGAGGTTGGATATATCTGGAGCGGAAAAGGGGAATGCTACGAAAGTCTTGCTTCAGCCAAGAGGTTCTCGGATGAGAGTAAACTTCTTGGAAGCGTGGAAGGAAAAGAAATGGAGCCCGCTTTGAAAGGAGATAAGACGTACGCTGACCTTTTAGAGCGGTGGTCAAGAGATGTGGCTTGTGGAATAGCTGACGTCATTTATCTATTGGACCCCGGCACAATAATTGTAGGCGGTGCAATCTCAGGCCTTGGAACATTACTTACAGATAAAATCAGCTCCAAGCTTGAGGAAGTACTAATACCCGACTATAAGGGGAAAACAAAGGTTATTCCGGCAAAAAACGGCAATGCAAGCAATATGCTGGGAGCAATATACCCATTTATAAAATAGTGTAAAGGGAAAATATATATAAATCAGGGTGGTAAGCCACCCTGATTTGCTGTCCCCAACTGCACCATCCCCAACTGCACCAAACCTGGCGCCTTCCTACATAGCCGTCATCTTCCAGGCGGTGCTGGCGGGTTCGTAGTAGAGCCTTATCATGCGCTGCCGTCCGAAAGTCATTATGTTACATTCGTACACAAGGGTCCTGTCGGAAATGAATACGCCGTCAGGCATCTCCTTGGTTCCCTGGTGGGACATATCCCTGAATCCTTTTATTGTATAAGTCTGATATTCACCGTCGTCATCAACCATCCTGATCCTTATGGGACTTATGGTTCCGTCTCTGGAGTGCTGGCAGATGACATCGACAGGTCTTAAATCTGCCTTCATTGCATACACCTCTTTTCGTGACACAATTATAGAACATAAGTTCGAATTTGTAAATCGAACAAATTGAAAATTTTTATTGCCTGTGGTTTTATTTTTTTATAGAATATGTACGGCAGACAAATCGGGAAGGCAAGGTATGGTTAAAGTAGATTTGATTACGGGCTTTCTTGGCTCGGGTAAGACAACTTTTATAAGAAAATACGTTGGGCACCTTTTGGACATGGGCCAGAGGATTGCAATCTTAGAGAACGACTTTGGTGCCGTAAACGTCGATATGATGCTTCTAAAGGACCTGGAGGGAGATAACTGTTCCCTTGAGATGATTGCCGGAGGGTGCGGCCTGGACTGCCACATAAGGAGAACCAGGACGAAGCTTATTGCCCTTGGAATGCAGGGCTTTGACAGGGTAATCGTTGAGCCTTCAGGAATTTACGATGTGGATGAGTTCTTTGACGTTTTAAGGGATGAACCTTTGTGTAACTGGTACGAGATTGGTTCGGTTATCACCATTCTCGATGCGGGACTGGAGAAGAATCTTTCGGAAGAATCAGAGTATCTCATGACTTCCCAGCTTACCAATGCAGGAAAGATAGTATTAAGTAAGATTAACGCTAAAGGAGCCGATACGCCGGAAAATCTGGTGGGAAGGATTAACGGAATTCTTGAGCACTTTAAGAGCGAGAGAAGATTTGAGGTAAAGGATATTCTGGCGAAGGACTGGGATGAACTTTCCGATGAAGACTATGCGAAGATAATGAATGCGGGTTATGTCACCGGAGATCACACCAAGCTTTGGTTTGACGAGAGACATGCCTTTAAGTCCTTGTACTTTATGAACATGGAGATTCCCATTGAGAAACTTAAGGAGAAGGTGCAGGCGCTTTTCGCATCAGAGAAATGCGGCCATATCTTTAGAATCAAGGGATTCATGCCTGAAAATAACAGATGGTATGAAATAAATGCCACCAGAGAACAGCTGACTGTTACTGAGATTATGGACGGTCAGGAAGTTATAATAGTTATTGGCGAAGAATTAAATGAAGCCGAAATCAACACCCTTTTGGGAAGCTGATTTCGGCTTTCTTTTTTGTGCTATTTGCAGTCTACAATCTTTACAATATTGTCGCCTACATCGATGCCATTCCTTTTTAGGAAGTCCTCGAAGCCCGGGTGGTCCTTGGGCTGTTTAAGCACGTTTGGATTGTGGGCATCGCACCCGATTACGAATTTGGGATTATACGATTTTGCCAGATTAAAGAAGCGGTCACAGGGGTACCACCTGCCGTCTATGAAGCCATAAACGTTGATTTCAAGAGGAAGGTCCAAGTCGATGGCTGCTTCAATAAGCCTTGACATATGTCTCTTGTAAACATCGTCATCGCCCTTGAAATTAATCAGGTCGGGGTGGGCGAGATAGGTGTAAAGGCCTGTTTTCATGCCCTCAATGGTGAGATCCACGTAGGCTTTAAGGCGCTCTACGCTGTCAGTTGCCGAGCCTACATAGAAACCGCTTGGCTCGTCGGGGACGTGGTGCTGGCCCTGAATGATGTAATCCAAGGGGTATTTTCGAAGCTCCTTCATGAGCTTATCGAAGTACTTGGGGAAGTACTCAACCTCGTAACCTATGAGAATCTGAATCTGATCTTTATACTCTTCGCGAAGCTTCACGAGAGTGTCGGTGTAGTTTGGAATCTCATCCATGTCCATTCTTATGCCCGAAACGTAGCCGTTTTCGTAGGGCTGAGGGGTATGATCTGAGAAACCTAAGATTTTGAAACCGTTTGCAATGGCAGCCTCGATATATTCCCTTTCGCTTCCCACTGCGTGTTTGCAGCGCACTGTGTGGGTGTGGTAATTAGCTAACATCTGATTCTGCCTCCAAATAAATAATTAACATTGTAAATAATACAACCTTGCCTTAGGAAAGGCAAGGTTGAAATTTTAGAATCCTAATGAAAATGTTGTAAAGCCTACCAGCAATGTTAAAAGGTAAATCAAACCGATGTGTACGGGGTAGAATGCGTAGAAGAAATATTTGTTCATCTTCTTGCCGCGTTCGCCGTTGTACCTTGAAACCGGAATCAGCATGAAGAATGCGAAGACTTCAAGGGGAGACATAAGGGTAAGTAATGCGCAACCCCAGGCAAAGGCTTTGTTCTTGGATTTTCTTAAGAGATACATGATTACGATGGTCAATACACCGAAGTCTGCGTAGTCTGTCTTAAGGAAGTAAGCGATTGTCATAAATACGGTGATGGGAAGAACAGTGAATGTTACACGGTTCTTTGCTGCCGCATCGAACTTTCCGCCGATAGCAGCGGCTACGATAAGTCCTACGACTGCGCCTGCACCGACTGTAATAAGCTGATTCCCATAAAAAAGTGTGGTGAACAAAGCGAGAACTCCCGCATTGGCAAGTTCAAATCCTGCAATGGCTCCGACAATGGCGCCTGCCACATAGTATAAGGGAGCGAGCTTCTCTGACCACTGTCTCTTCTCGGCAAGCTCACTGATGCTCCATAAGCAAAGGAGACCAAGAAGGAGAGTGAAGAATACGTTCTGGTATCCGGGGTAAATCAGAGATTTTGCAAAGCCAAGGTTAAAGGGCAGCTCTGAAATCAAAGCGAAGATACCAAGGTTAAGGGCGTATTTCTTAACGCTTCTTGTGTGTGTAAAGCCTTCAACCAAAAGGAAGGCAAAGATGGGGAAGCCGAATCGTCCGATGGCACGCATGGCAAGCATTATAAATTCCCAGATGATGATGTCGGGGCGTTCAGCCATCATTTTTGCTGAGTCACCAATGATGTCTGCAGGGGCTTCCATAATAAGTTTTGTTAAATAGCTTTCTACAAATATAGCTGCAAAGTGGTCGATGAACATGGCCACAATTGCGATGATTTTAAGTGTGGTTCCTGTAACGCCCTTCTTTTTAGGCGCTACCATAACATTTTCTTCCATTTCCTCTATTCCTCTCTGTGGTGTGCAACTGCATATTCATCAGTTTAAAGATATGTATCGTGCAAGTCAAACCCAAAAATAAAAAGAAAGTATTAAGGAATTATAAAGTTTGTGGTATTATGTATTTTAGTTTGGTAACGAATTAACGTAAGGAGACGTATATGAATATTGTTTGTTTGGATTTAGAGGGCGTTTTGGTGCCTGAAATATGGATTGCTTTTGCTGAGGCAAGTGGCATTCCTGAACTTAGAAGAACTACCAGGGACGAGCCCGATTACGATAAGCTTATGAAGTGGAGAATCGGAATCTTAAAGGAGCATGGTCTGGGACTCAAGGAGATTCAGGATACTATCAAAAAGATTGATCCCCTTCCCGGAGCTAAGGAGTTCCTTGATAAGTTAAGAGCGAAAACTCAGGTTATCATCATAAGTGATACCTTTACTCAGTTTGCGACTCCCCTGATGGAGAAGCTTGGCTGGCCTACTATATTCTGCAATACACTTGAAGTTGCGGACAACGGAGAAGTAACCGGTTTTAAAATGCGATGCGAGAAGTCCAAACTTACGACAGTCAAGGCTCTTCAGTCCATTGGTTACGAGACCATTGCCAGCGGCGACAGCTACAATGACCTTGATATGATTAAGGCAGGCAAAGCAGGATTCTTATTCAGAACCACTGATAAGATTAAGGCAGATTTCCCTGAACTTCCCGCTTTTGAAGAGTATGACGATTTATTTAATGCAATATCAGAAAGCCTGGATAAGTAGGATTTACCCCTTTGGTATGACGCCAAAGGGGTTTTTTATACTTGATTTTTCCCAGGTTTTCTGTAAAATAGGTATCGTGACTGAAAACGGACGTATATAAACATAAGAAGGAAAAAATATGATTCAAGCTAACAATGTAACCCTCAGATTCGGTAAAAAGGCTCTTTTTGAGGATGTTAATATCAAATTCACAGAAGGTAACTGCTACGGACTTATCGGTGCAAACGGTGCCGGCAAATCCACATTCTTAAAAATTCTCTCAGGTAAACTTGAGACCACATCCGGTGATGTTTCCATGACTCCCGGCCAGAGAATGTCAGTTTTGGAGCAGGACCACTTCAAATATGACGCTTACCCTGTAATGGACGTTGTTATTATGGGTAACGAGAGATTGTACCAGGTAATGAAAGAGAAGGATGCAATCTATGCCAAGGAAGATTTCTCAGACGAGGACGGTATCAGAGCAAGTGAGCTTGAGGCTGAGTTCGCCGAGATGGACGGTTGGGAAGCAGAGAGTAACGCAGCAATGCTCCTTAACGGTCTTGGCGTTGACACGGAGTTTCATTATCAGCTTATGTCAGAGCTTGACGGCAGCCTTAAGGTTAAGGTTCTCCTTGCAAAGGCACTTTTCGGTAACCCCGATATCCTCTTACTCGATGAGCCTACCAACCACCTTGATTTGGATGCAATCGCATGGCTTGAGGAGTTCCTTATTAACTTTGAGAACACTGTAATCGTGGTTTCCCACGACAGATACTTCTTAAATAAAGTCTGCACACATACAGCGGATATTGACTACGGTAAGATTCAGCTCTATGCCGGAAACTACGACTTCTGGTATGAGTCCAGCCAGCTCCTTATTCGTCAGATGAAGGAAGCAAACCGTAAGAAGGAAGAGAAGATTAAGGAGTTGCAGGAGTTCATCTCCAGATTCTCCGCTAATGCTTCCAAATCAAAGCAGGCTACAGCAAGAAAGAGAGCTTTGGAGAAGATCGAGCTTGACGACATTCGTCCTTCAAGCCGTAAATACCCCTACATCGACTTCAGACCTGATCGTGAGATTGGTAACGAGGTTCTTACAGTTGAGGGAATCAGCAAGACCATCAACGGCGAGAAAGTCCTTAACAACGTTTCCTTTATCCTTGGACATGATGATAAGGTTGCTTTCGTTGGCGGCAACGAGCTTGCAAAGACCACACTCTTTAAGATTCTTATGGGCGAGATTGAGCCCGATGAAGGAACATACAAGTGGGGCGTAACCACATCACAGGCTTACTTCCCCAAGGATCCCACAGATGAGTTCGACAACGACTACACAATCGTTGACTGGCTTACAGGTTATTCACCTGTTAAGGATGTTACCTACGTAAGAGGCTTCCTTGGAAGAATGCTTTTTGCAGGTGATGACGGTGTGAAGAAGGTTAAGATTCTGTCAGGTGGTGAGAAGGTTAGATGCCTTCTTTCCAAGATGATGATTTCCGGTGCAAACTGCCTCATCCTTGATGAGCCCACAAACCACCTTGACATGGAATCCATCACAGCTTTAAACAACGGACTTATTAAGTTCCCGGGAGTTGAGCTGTTCTCATGTCATGACCATCAGTTTGTGCAAACCACTGCCAACCGTATTATGGAGATTCTTCCTGACGGTACACTGGTTGACAAGATCACAACCTACGATGAATACCTCGAAAGCGATGAGATGGCACGTAAGCGTACTGTCTACACTGCTAACAGAGAGGACGACGTTAACTAAAAGGTTCGGGCAGGAGTGCGCTCCTGCCCGTGTTGGTGCAATTGGGTTTGGTGGGGGTGGGG
>JAFZSQ010000015.1 GCA_017619295.1 Lachnospiraceae bacterium | reverse complement strand
TGTGGCAGGAGCAGGGTCTGTCAAGTCATCGGCAGGTACGTATACGGCCTGAACCGATGTGATGGAACCGTTCTTTGTGGAAGTGATTCTCTCCTGAAGGGCACCCATCTCTGTCTGAAGTGTAGGCTGATAACCTACCGCAGAGGGCATACGTCCAAGCAAAGCAGAAACCTCTGAACCTGCCTGTGTAAATCTGAAAATGTTATCGATGAATAAAAGTACGTCCTTACCACCCTTATCACGGAAGTACTCAGCCATTGTAAGTCCTGTAAGACCTACTCTCATACGTGCTCCTGGGGGCTCGTTCATCTGACCGAAGACCATGGTGGTCTTGTCGATAACGCCGGACTCCTTCATTTCATAGTAAAGGTCGTTACCCTCACGGGTACGCTCGCCTACGCCGGTAAATACGGAATATCCACCGTGCTCTGTGGCGATATTTCTGATAAGCTCCTGAATAAGTACGGTTTTACCTACGCCGGCACCACCGAACAGACCGATCTTACCACCCTTCTGATAAGGGCAGAGAAGGTCAACGACTTTGATACCTGTCTCAAGAAGCTCAGCCTGTGTGGACTGTTCTTCGAAAGTAGGTGCCTGTCTGTGGATGGGCTCGTAGAAAACCTCTGTAGGAGCAGGTTTGTTATCAATGGGCTGTCCCAAAACATTGAACAAACGTCCGAGAGTATTCTCTCCTACCGGAACGGTAATGGGAGCGCCTGTTGCAATAGCTTCCATACCTCTGACCATACCGTCGGTACTTCCCATGGCGATACATCTTACGGTATCATCACCCAGGTGCTGGGCAACTTCAGCCACAAGCTCGCCACCGTCTTTGGTAGGAATCTTAATTGCTTCATTAATCTCGGGAAGATTGCCATCCTCAAATTTGATGTCCAAAACGGCACCGATAATCTGAGTGACTTTTCCTTTGTTTCCTCCTGCCATTTTTTCCTCCTAATAGTTTAGCTGATAGCTTCCGCACCAGCGATAATTTCAGTTAACTCCTGTGTAATGGAGCCCTGACGAGCTCTGTTATACATGAGTGTCAAGTGATCAATCATTTCCTCAGCATTGTTGGTGGCAGAATCCATAGCCTGCATTCTGGCACCGTTCTCACTGGCAACAGCCTCTACAAGTCCGCCGTAGATAATGCTTGTAACGTACTTGGGAACCAGTAAATCCAAAGCCTCTTCGTCTTCGGGCTCGAAGCACATGATAGCCTTATCATCTGCATCAGCTGCCTCTGACTCCTCCACTTCGATCTCAACCGGTAAAAGTTTCATAAGGGTAGGCTCGTGGCTTACAGTATTCTTAAAGTGGGTGTACGCCAGGTAAATCTCGCCGATTTCATCCTTCTCAAACAAACCAAGAAGGTTGTTAGCCATTTTCATGGCATCAACATAGGTGGGGGCTTCTATAATGTCGGTGTTAACATCAACAACCTCGTATCCCTTTTTACGGAGGGCCTCAGCGCCTCGTTTACCGATAGCATATATTTTAAGTCTCTCCTTGGGAAGGTCGCTTCCTAAGATGAGCTTAACCATGTTTGAATTATAGCCGCCTGCCAAACCTCTGTTGGAGGTGATGAGAATCAGAGCAATTTTGTCTGACGAACCTGCTCTCAAATACTTGTGATTAATTTCACCCGCCTTTGCTAAGATACTCTTAACAGTCTCATACATTGTTTCAAAATATGCATGGGTCTTCTCGGCAGTACCTTTCGCCTTCTGCAACTTAACGGTTGAAACGAGTTTCATGGCCTTGGTGATCTGCTGGGTGCTGGTGATACTTGTTCTACGTCTTTTAATGTCTCTCATTGACGCCATAGTGTCTTCCTCCAAGCTTTAGCAAATCTTACTTAAAATTGCCTTTGAACTCTTCCAATGCTTTCTTTAACTTCTCCTCTGTCGCATCGGAAATAACCTTCTCGTCTGCGATGGAGTTAGGTACCTCGGGATATCTGGAGTTAAGGAACTCGAAGAATTCCTTCTCGAATCTTGTGATATCCTCTACGGGTACATCAAGAAGATATTTATTTGTAACAGCGTAGATAATGATTACCTGATACTGAACAGGCATAGGATTATACTGGGGCTGTTTCAAAACCTCTTTAATTCTTTCACCCTGAGCCAGCTTCTCCTTGGTGTCGGCATCAAGATCTGAACCGAACTGGGCGAAGGAAGCAAGTTCTCTGTACTGAGCTAGCTCTACACGGATAGGAGCGGCAATCTTCTTCATTGCCTTAATCTGTGCGGCACCACCTACTCGAGATACGGAAAGTCCTGCGTTGATAGCGGGACGGAAACCTGCGTTAAACATTTCTGTCTCAAGATAAATCTGACCGTCGGTGATTGAGATAACGTTGGTAGGGATGTATGCTGATACGTCACCTGCCTGGGTCTCAATGATGGGAAGAGCGGTGAGTGAACCTCCGCCGTATTCTTCGCTCATTCTTGCAGCTCTCTCAAGAAGTCTTGAGTGGAGATAGAATACATCACCGGGGTAAGCTTCACGTCCGGGTGGACGTCTAAGGAGCAAGGAGAGTGTACGGTATGCGGTAGCATGCTTACTCAAATCATCATAGATAACGAGTACGTCCTCTCCGTTCTCCATCCACTCCTCACCGATTGCACAACCGGAGTAAGGAGCAATGTACTGTAAGGGAGCCATCTCGGATGCTGTAGCTGCAACTACTGTTGTGTAATCCATAGCACCATACTCTTCCAAAGTCTTAACGATGGAAGCAACTGTGGATGCCTTCTGACCGATGGCAACGTAGATACACTTAACACCCTGTCCCTTCTGGTTAATTATGGTATCGATGGCGATGGCAGTTTTACCTGTCTGACGGTCACCGATGATCAACTCACGCTGTCCTCTTCCGATGGGCACCATGGAGTCAATAGCTTTAATACCTGTCTGCAAAGGGGTATCAACGGATTTACGTGTGATAACACCTGATGCGACTCTCTCAATCTTACGGAACTTGCTTGTCTGAATGGGGCCTTTGCCGTCAATGGGCTGTCCCAATGCATTGACTACACGTCCGAGCATAGCGTCGCCGACGGGAACCTCAACAACTCGTCCGGTAGTCTTTACGATGTCGCCTTCGTTGATGTTCTTGGAGTTACCAAGAAGAACCGCACCAACGTTATCCTCTTCGAGGTTAAGCACCATGCCGTAAATCTCTCCGGGGAATTCCAGAAGTTCGCCCTGCATGGCATTCTCAAGTCCATGTACACGAGCGATACCGTCTGCTACCTGGATTACTGTACCCACATCGGATACTTCCAGTGTCCCGGCATAACGCATAATCTGTTCCTTGATTACAGAACTTATTTCTTCAGGTCTTAAATTCATGGAACATTCGCACCTTTCTTAATAGTATATGGGTTTTACCCCAACTGAATCTTATATAATTGTCTGGTTAGATCCGCAAGCTTCGAAGAAATCGAGCTGTCCACAACTCTGTCACCGATTCTGATGGTCATTCCGCCGATGAGCGACTCATCAACATCAAATTCCATCTCCATCTCTTTATAAGGCGTAGTAGAAATCAGTTTCTCTTTAATCTGTGCCTTTCTGATCTCGTCAAGGGGAATGGCTGTTGTTACATAAGCCTTTCCGATACCCTTGTCCTCTTTTACCCTGTCGATAAAGTATTCCAGTATTTCAGGAATCTCTTTATTACGCTCTTTGGTAACGATAATCGTAAGAAAACCTGTTATCTCATCGCTTACGCGTCCCTTGAGGACATTCTCGATAACCTTAACCTTTTCTTCCTTTGTGATCTGCGGATGCGTCAAAAGTTTGAAAAGATCGGGGCTTGCATTAAAAGCGGTGAGAATAACCGAAACCTCTGAGAAAAACTCATCGGTTTTATTCTTCTCTACGGCAAGGGAGTATAGAGCCTCGCCGTAAGTTCTAGCTATTCGCTCAGCCATGTACCCTCACCTATTTCCTTCAATGTGGAATCGATCAAATCGTCCTGAACTTTTGTATTGATGGAAGCGGCAACAACCTTGCCCGCCATAGCGGATGCAACGGTGATGATTTCTCTCTTAACATCATCGGCCATTTTCTTCTTCTCCAGTTCAGCTTCAGTTCTGGCACGCTCGATAATTCTGCCGGCTTCCTCTTTAGCCTCGGAGATGATACGGTTCTCGTTATCCATACCTCTCTTTCTGGCATCATCAAGGATTGCCTGAGCTTCCTTATCCACATTCTTCATTTTGGTTTCATACTCTTCTTTTAAGGCTCTGGCCTCTTCCATGTCGGAAGCTGCGCTGTCCAGTTCATTCTTAATCTTTTCGGATCTGTCTTCCAGAATCTTTCTGACAGGTTTGAAAAGGAAGAAAGAGAAGATGAAGCAAAGGAAGAATATAGCGATTAATGTCAGTACCGCATCTGCAAGGAGCTGAAAATCCAAGCCAAAGAGTCTTGAAAGACCTTCCTCAGATGTCAGAACCATGAGATTCGTTGTTAATAGCATCTTCAACCTTCTGCCTCCTTTCTTAAAGTTTTGAAGGCATTATTATTTAACAAAAGGTTTAACGAACATAAGTAACATTGCAACAAGCAAACCATAAAGACCTGTTGTCTCTGCAACTGCCTGACCAAGAAGCATGGTTGACATAATGTCAGATTTAGCTCCGGGGTTACGTCCAACGGCTGCAGCAGCGTGACCTGCGGCAATACCCTGGCCTACACCGGGTCCGATACCTGCGATCAATGCAAGACCTGCACCGATTGCGGAACATCCGAATACAAAGTTTGTGTTAAATTCCATTCTTTTTTCCTCCTAAGAATTGATTTGTTTAGGTTTCATCTCCGTAAGCGTCTGTGATGTATGTCATCGTCAGCATACAGAATACGTATGTCTGAATTGCGCCGGAAAAAATGTCGAAGTAAACATGCAATGCCGCCGGCCAACCTACTGCCAAGTATCTAAGTAATCCATAGATTAGCGACATCATAACCGTTCCGGATAACACATTTGCGAACAAACGCAATGACAATGAAATCGGTACGGCGAAATCACCGATGAGTGTTACCGGTAACCACACAGGCAACCAGGGCGGCAGTGGTGAACACTTTGCTGCCCACAACTCTAACGGCTTGTGATGTTTAAACTCCAGGAAATGGACGATCAGAAACGTCGTCACACCCATAGGGAACGTAACTCCGTAATCTGCCGTGGGCGGCCTCAAGCCAATCAAGCCGGAAATATTACTTACCAGAATAAATATGGCTATGGTTCCGATGTAGTTACGGAAAACCTTGGCGTGTTTGCCCATGGTACCTTTAATCATGCCGTCCAGAAAATCGATCAGCATTTCCACGACGTTCTGAAGTCCTTTGGGAACTTCAGTGGCTTTCTTCATCTTGTGATTGACAACCAACGCAAAAATTGTCAGTCCAAGAACAACTATCAACAGACATACCTGGGTGGTTGTTATCCAAACCTGGTGTCCGAAGAAGCTGTACTGAAAAATACCGTGCACCATGAAATCTACATTATCGGCAGACAGCACAATTCCATATCCCATAGTCTCACCTCCTTATTATATTATGTCCCTGTCTTCCTCAGGTTCAACCTCTTCCTCCGGTACGTAGGGAGGATATTCGATCTCCTTCCAGGAAAACCATTTAGAAAATCTTTTATGCGTAAACGGTTGTAAATAGACCGCTACCTTCAAACCCATTATCCCCACAAAAGCGGTTATGGGGCTTCCGAAATCAAAGTAACAAATAAGTCCGTAGAGAATGAGCACGACTGCATATCTTGTGATTCCGGTAAGTATCGTATACTTTCTGGCTCCGGCATTTCCTCTGTCAACGCTCTTTGGTACGTTTCTCCACATGTCAAAGGCCATAAGCCCTGCAATGACAACTCCGTACCAGACGCCCAAGACGTAATACCCCTTCCTCTCCACAAAGAAGAAAGGAATCTGAAAAACCAGTCCCCAAAGGACCACGCCGGCCAAAAGTTCTATCAATGTGCGAAGATAAACTCCGGCTTCCTTAATGCTTTTCATGTCTCTTATCACTGCTGTTACTCTTCATAATGTCCTTGGCGAAAATATATACATTTCTGCCTCCGACCACGGCTCCGAAAAAGAAGCCGGCTATGAAAGCCCAGCCTGTTCCAAACTTTCTGTCTATAAATAAACCTGCGAAAGAACAAAGAAAGATCGGCACCAGCATATTAATTCCGAATTGCATGATCAATGTCAATGCTTTAAATACTGTCCGATCTCCTTTCATATATCTCCTCTCGCGCCTGCGAAACCGCATAAAAACTTAACTTAGATTATACTTTAAAATGGTGAAAATGTCTATTAAATACAGTAAATTCCGACTTGTTTTTTTATTTCTTTTTCAGCTGTTTTTCATTGACTTTTACTTCGCCAAAGTGTACCATTTCAATAAGCTATTAAGCGGAGGGGTTATATGGGGCAAATTGAACTATATCGCAAGAGACTGATACCGGATCAGAACATAGCACTAAGGGACGATGATATCGTATTTGTTGACGATAACATCCTGGTTACAAGATGGAAAACTTTAAAGCCGAAGAAGGACTTTGATCACGGTTCTTCCTGCTATTTTTTAGGTTCCGGAATTAAGCTCAATAAGTTTTACAGACCAACAGGCGATTTACTTTACTGGTACTGCGACATCGTGGATTACGATTTTGACAAGGATGCCAACAAGTTAACCGTCACGGACCTTCTTGCGGATGTGATCGTTCATCCGGACGGAAGACTCCAGGTCATTGATTTAGATGAGTTAAGCGATGCCGGAAGACAGCATCTTATCACTCAGTCGCAGTTATGTAATGCGTTGGATCGTCTGGATTTCCTTCTTAAGTGTATCTACTCAGGCGACTTCGATGAGATGAAGGAAACCTTAAATAAATACGAGAAACTTTGATTTAAACACAAAGGGACGGAATATTTTCCGTCCCTTCACTTTTGTACTTTCTGACATTATAGCAAAATTATTTGAAATTGTCTAATAAAATACATGTCCGCCGATGTTGATACCGCTAAGGCCTTCAACAGGTGTTCTGAAATATACGCAGTTTCCTACGTTGGTTCCACCTGACATGGCCTCATCCGCTGCCTTAAAGCAGGATGCCGTAGCCTTGCCGGAAGCCATGATTACTTCAAGTCGTCCGCTGCCTACAGGAGAGAACTGTCTTGGTGCGTAGATAACTCCCGCCATGGTGTTGGGGAAGACAGGGCTAAGTACCCTGTTTACTACTACAGCTCCTACCGCCACCTGTCCGGCATAGGGTTCACCGCCGGCCTCGCAGTAGATTAAGCTTGCCAATAAGTATCTGTCACCTTCGGCAAAGGTTACTTCCGAAATATCTCTCCATACGGAGTTTGCGGATAACTGTGATAAACGAAGCTCTTCAGCCAGCTGTTTCTGGAGGGCTGCAATATCCTGCTCCTTGGCCTTAAGTTCTGCCTCGTAAGCAAGCGCCGCTTCCTCAGCCGCCGAAATCTCACCCTCCGTAGCAGAGATGTTATTCTTGGTCTGGTTTACAAGTCCCCAGACTCTGTTCTGCTCGGCTTCAACCTGCTCCTTTAATTCATCCAGTTCCTCAAGTTCCGAAATCTGCTGTTCCTGAAGTTTCTGAATGGTATCTCTTATTTCCTTGTACTCTTCAAGCTTTCGTCTGTCGTAAGCTGTAAGCTCTTCGATGTACTCGGCGGCATTAATCATTGCCGCAAAGCTTCCTGCCTCCACAAGCATTTCCCAGTATGTGTTATCACCCATTTCATACATGAACTGGATTCTCTTTTTCATGGCCGCATACTGGTCATCGGCAGTCTTTATTGCCTCGTTAAGCTGATTGGTGGTTTCATCAATCTGAGCTTCCTTGGCTTCAATCTGGGCTTCCAAATCGTTAAGGTTTGCAACGATTTCATTTAAATCCGAATTAAGGCCCGAAAGCTGGTTCTGAAGCTGTCCCTTCTTTTCATCAAGGGCCGCCTTCTTTTCCTCATTCTCGCTTATCTTTCCCTGGATTTCCTGCTTCTCCTGCTTAGCCTTATCAAGCTTCTCCTTTGTGGTCTCGGCATGAACGGGCATGGGTGGATAAGAGCACCAAAAAAGCACAAGAACCAAAAGAAGAGTTAAAGGCTTCTTTAATCTGTTCATGTGCTTCTCCTTTCCCGGGAAAAATTACATATCAAGAGTAATCTTTCTTCCTGTTTTTTTATACTGATAAAAATCTACGCCTGCTGCCTTAAGCATCTTCTTGGATGCCAAGGTCGTTGGTGTGTCGGCGTACTTATCACTGTCGTAAACGATAGTCTTAATGCCCGCCTGAATAATCGCTTTCGCACACTCGTTACAAGGGAAAAGCGATACATATAATTTCGACCCTTCAAGAGTGCCACCTCTGTAGTTAAGAATGGCGTTAAGCTCACTGTGGGTTACGAAAGCATACTTGGTGTCAAGGACATCGCCCTCTCTCTCCCATGGAAACTCATCATCAGAACAGCCTCTGGGGAATCCGTTATAACCCATGGAGAGAATCTTATTGTCATCACTGACAATGCATGCACCAACCTGTGTATTGGGATCCTTGGAACGCATACCTGCAAGATGTGCTATACCCATAAAGTACTCGTCCCAGGAGATGTAATCCTGTCGTTTCATAATTACCCCCTGTAAATATAGAAACTATTTTGTTCCGAAGATTCTGTCGCCTGCGTCTCCAAGTCCGGGAACGATGTAGCAGTGATCGTTAAGTTTCTCATCAAGAGCACCTACATAAAGGTCTACATCGGGATGAGCCTCAGTCATAGCCTTAACGCCTTCGGGAGCTGCGATGATGCACATGAAGTGGATGTTCTTGCATCCCTTGTCCTTAAGCATCTGAATAGCTGCTACGCTTGAACCGCCTGTTGCAAGCATGGGGTCAACTACAAAAATCTCTCTGTCTGCACAATCTGCAGGGAGTTTGCAATAATACTCAACGGGTTTCATGGTCTCGGGATCTCTGTAAAGTCCGATATGACCAACCTTAGCTGCGGGAATAAGTGAAAGCATACCGTCAACCATTCCAAGTCCTGCACGAAGGATGGGAACGATTGCCATCTTCTTACCCTTAAGCTCCTTAACTGTTGTCTTGCAGATAGGAGTCTCTATCTCAACGTCTGAAAGCTTCAAATCTCTTGTAGCTTCATAACAGATAAGCATTGCGATTTCACCGATTGTTGCTCTGAAATCCTTTGTACCTGTTTCCTTTCTTCTGATGTAACCGATTTTGTGCTGAATCAAAGGATGATCCATGTACACTACTTTAGCCATAATTGTTTTTCCTCCTATCATTTCCCTTTTAGTTAATTATATGATAAATCCACAGTGCATTCAATCAGGATAAATGAATGTGCTGTGGATTCATTGGCTAGTTTTGTTCAATTTGTGAGACACGTCTGGCGTGCTTCTCTAATCCTGAAAATTCGGTGTTAAGAAAAGTGTCAACGATACTAATGGCAAGATTGGGACCCACGATTCCGGCTCCCATAGAAAGAACATTTGCGTCGTTATGTTCTCTTGTTAGTCTTGCTGAAACGGTATCTGAGCAAAGGGCACATCTGATACCCTTTACCTTGTTTGCAACGATGGAAATACCGATACCTGTGGTACAGATAACTATTCCCTTGTCTGCCTCGCCCTTAGCTACTGCTTCGGCAACGGCTCTTCCGAAAGCGGGATAATCAACGGATTCTAAGGAATAGCATCCCTTATCATCGTATTTCTCGCCGATTTCGTCCAAATGTTTCTTAACCAATTCTTTTAATTCGTAACCGCCGTGGTCACTTCCGATTGCTATCATGGTCTGACTCCCCGATATATGTATTGTTTTCTTCAAATATTATAAAACGTCTTGCCTACTTTTTCCATACTTAATCCACGTTTATTACGTGGTGGCCGGCAGCCTTTAAAAGCCTGTTCATTATGGCCTGTCCAAAGCCTGTGGCATCAAAGGATTCCGAGAAAATAACTTCTATATCCTCATCGTCGCATTCTCTTAAGACTCTGTAGAGTTCCTTACCTACGGAAGCTTCGTCTGCCCTGCTTCCCACACTCTTTTTTATCTTTGCGGCAAAAGCGTCTTCGGTCTCATCAGTACAGATAACACATACTTTTTTCCCGTCTTTAACCGCTTCTTTTGTCTTTTCATTAATATAGGAAATGACCTTTGAAGTTTCACCCTCTATTACGGTCAAATCACCCTTGGGAGCATAGTGGCGGTATTTCATTCCGGGAGCCTTGGGAGCAGCCTTTGAATTGCCGTCTAGGATAGTCTTATCAACATCCACTTCATTTAGTAGCTTAAGAAGCATTTCTCTTGTGATAAAACCGGGGCGAAGGATAGTAGGAACTTCACTTGTCAGATCTATAATGGTGGACTCCAAACCGATACCTACCTGACCGCCGTCAAGAATCATCTCGATTCGACCGTCCATGTCTTCCTTAACATACTTAGATAAAGTAGGGCTTGGTTTTCCCGAAAGGTTTGCACTTGGTGCCGCAACAAAGCCTCCCGCCTCTTTGATAAAGCCGAGAGCAATCTTGTTGTCAGGGAATCTTACAGCTACGGTATCAAGTCCCCCTGTGGTTTCAAATGGGATAGCGTCGCTTTTTCTAAAAATCATGGTAAGAGGACCGGGCCAGTACTCTGCCGCCAGCTTATAGGCGATATCGGGAATCTCCCTTGCCACTACGGGCAAATCCTCAAGTCTCCATATATGCACAATCAAAGGGTTATCCGAAGGACGACCCTTTGCTGCATAAATCTTTTTGGAGGATTCGGGGTTTAATGCGTCTCCCCCAAGGCCATATACGGTCTCTGTGGGAAAAGCAACAAGCCCTCCTCTTTTGATAATCTCTCCGGCTTCCTTTAAAACGCTGGGATCCGGATTTTCTGTATCCAGTGTAATAAATTTGGTGTTCATTTTAGTTTTCGCTGTATGCGCTTATAACGTTCCAGATGGCAGGATCTTCGTATCCAAGTCTCCATACTGCCACGCCGCCGATTTCGTTGGCTTTCATGACGTTAAGTTTAACCTGGATGGACTCTGCATCCTCAAGCCAAACCTGATATAAGGTTCCGCCAAGGTCAACCTCCAAGTAGTTCTGGCATGTGGTTTCATCCCAGGTGTAGTTACCGCCGAGGCGGGATACCATGTCAGCCTGGTTAACCATTGTAACATAATCGTCTGTTACTGTGGTTCCTGTGGTTCTCCACTGAATGGTATATAAAGGAAGTGCGTTTATAACCTTCTTAGCGGGAACTGTCTTTAAGGTCTCTGTAATACCATGTTTAACGTAATCTATAGAAGCAACACTTCCGGGATCTCCGGATCCGTGGTAGTGTTCATCGTATCCCATAATGATTACGTAATCGGCAACCTCGCCCTGAGCGGGGATGTTGTACTGGGAGTTGAAGTTGTAGGGCACATAGTCGTCAACGGAAAGAACAAGGTTGTTGGCACGGCACTCGATGGAAAGCTCTCTTAAGAACTCAACATAGTGGGGGCCTGCGCTGTTTGAAACCTTCTCGAAGTCAACGTTGATTCCGTCAAGGCCTACATTCTTTGCTTCCGAAATAAGAGTCTCGATAATTCTTTCTCTCTTACTTGTATAGGAAAGGATTTCATAATCGTCCACGGTGTTAGTGAAGTCATCAATTACACCCCAAACCTGAAGTCCCATGTTATGAGCGATAGATACGTAGTTTGCTGTGGCGAAGCTTGAAATGTTTCCTGCATCGTCGGTGAGCTTAAACCAGGTGGGGGAAATAACGTCCAATCCCTTCTGGTACTGCAAAGCCTCGTAAATTGTATCGTTACCTGCTGTGGCTGCAACTACATGCCAGCCAAGGCTGATCTTTGAATCTGAAGTAAGGGATGTGTACTCGGGCTCTGCGTAGTTGTTTGCAAAATCGGCAACAGCACTTACAGGTCCCTCATAATGCTTCTTCTCAATGTATCCGATGAAGCCGTCCAGGGTTTCAACCTTGGACCAGTCTTCCATCTCCTCAAGAAGAATAAGCTTATCTCCTTCAGTTACCTTCTTAAGAATAGGGCTCTTAACTCCGCCTCTGTGTCTTACGGCAGAATCCTTGGTAACTGTCAGCTCCTGATATTCTCTGCTCTCTGTATCGAGAATCACTCTCTTTGGATCCTCGTAAACTTCATAGTGGAAGTTGGTAAACTTGTGAACATACTCTAAGGCTACATATAAAACTTCACTTTCGCCTTCACCTTCGGTAAAGGAAATGGGGTATCCCAGGTCCTCTCCCTCGATCTCGGACTCATAGCCCATTCCGTTTGTAACGGTATAGGAGCTTGCTCCGATCTGGTTCACCATCTTGGCGGTGGGAGTTGCGTACAAAAGCCAGTTCTCACGATTGTCCCAGTAGAATCTCTCGTTCAAAAGCTCGTGTACGGAATCAAGGTCTAAATAAAGCTGTCCGTTCTTATTTAAAAGCTTAGTCTCTAACTTTTCTCCTCTATATAAAATAGGCACCTGGTTAGGGTCTGTTATTCCGAAATACTCTTCCAAATTATCCATCTCATCTGAGTAGGAATACTTCTCTATTAACTTACCTCCAAGGGCTATCCCTGCAATCAAAATAATGAGGACGATTGCAATCAATGCGGGAATCACTCGTTTCATAATCTCACATCTCCTCCTAATCGTCCTCAATTATAGCAGACTATTAACTTGTAGTCATTATCAAAATTTTTAAGAAATTTTGAATTTTAATGTTAGAAGAGGCCTTCCTTTTTTATATCAGACAGTTAAACATCGGCATATTTAATCCATGTTTTTTGCAATCAAACCACACTTATTGAAGGTCCGTGATATGAAATCGGTTTGTTGCAAAACAAATAGTCTGCATGTGATGCCCCGCGTACGAATAAAATAATTAAAATAATATGCTATAAAAATAATGAATTACTTTTTCAACGTGGATTTTAGTTTGGAATAAAAATGTTGAAACACGGTAATAGACGCTCAGTCTATAAGACAAATTCGATATAATTCGAATCAAGAAGGGAGATCTCCCTTCCGAAGTGAATCGACAACTCTCCTTTCCCGTACATATATTACGGGGCCGTCACTAATGTAAAGTATAAATCATGCCGATAATAAATCAAAGAAACTATTTCTAAAAAAAGAATTAAAAATCTATAAACTCTACTTTCAGTGTATTGACTATTGGGGTTAGTGGATATAATATATCTTTATCCTAAAATATGTAACTGTTAACATGGCACATATTATGAAAAGGAAGTGATTTTGTGAAGATTGAAAAAGTGAATGATAATCAGATTCGTTGCACCCTTACCAAGGAAGATTTGGCATGCAGAAGTCTGAAGATCAGCGAGCTTGCCTACGGTACTCAGAAGGCCAAGGATCTCTTTAGAGATATGATGCAGCAGGCCTCCTTCGAGTTTGGCTTTGAAGCGGAAGATATTCCGCTTATGATTGAAGCAATTCCTTTCTCTGAATATGTTGTACTTATAATAACGAAGGTTGAAGACCCCGAAGAGTTGGATACAAGATTTTCCAAGTTTGCTCCCTCCAATGAGGAAGAGGACGAGGATTTCGAAGAAGAAACAGATACAGTATACGACGAAGCGGAAGATCACACCCAGGAAGTTCTCAATCTCTTCAAGAGAATCAAGGATTCCTGTGACGAGGTTTTGAACCATGCAGAAGCTCAGGGCGGTACAATGGCTGCTCCCACACCGGAAGTTCCCAAGGCCCCCGATGCAAATACTGTGAAATCTTCAGTCAAAGGACTGATGCAGGCATTCATCTTTGTATCTATCTCAGATATCATCGATATTGCCCATCTTATAAATGATAGATTTACCGCACCCTCATCCGTTTACAAGAACGAGGCAACAGGCGAGTACTTACTCCTTGTTAAGCAGGGTGACTACACGGTTGAAGAATTTGCAAAGGTTTGCAACCTGCTTTCGGAATATGCAGTACTATTCAGAGCAATGAACAACGCCGAGTCCTATATGGAAGAGCACTTCTCTCCCGTATGTATCGGAAATGCTTTGAACACCTTATCTCAAATTTAATAAGCTTTAATCAATAAAGGCGATTCCAAATCGGAATCGCCTTTTTATTTGGTGCAATCGGGGACAGTCCCCGATTGCACGGTGCAGTTGGGGCCTGTCCCCAATTGCACATTATTCTGTAGGTGCAGGTTCTACAGGGGCGGGTTCTGCGGGAGCCTCCTCGGGTACCGCTCCTTCTTCGGGGGCGGGTTCGGGATTCTCTACAGGAACCATAACAGGCTCACCGTTTTCGTCAAGAACCTGGTTTCCGTTCTCATCAAGAAGGGGAACCATTTCCTGCTGTTCTGCCGCAAGTCTTGCTGCTTCCTCTGCAGCTTTTTGCTCATCTATTGCACGAAGTTCTGCTGCCGTGGCATTTACTCTTGCCTCTCTGTCATTCTCAGCATCAATTTCTTCCTGAGTCATCAATGCCGAATTTCTCCATAAGTAGAAGTAGAAGTTTTTGCTAAGCATCTTAATGGAGGCCGCGTACTCCGATTCGTTAAGGGAGATCATGGTCTCGAGATACTGGTCCTTCTTCTCATCTGACCAGTCGGCTGCTTTCTCAGTCCAGACTGCGGAACCGGTTTCGTTGTTGTAGGTTACCATGTCAGAAAGGAAGGTCTTATTATAAAGCATGGCTCTGTGAACTCCGCTGGAGAATATGTCTCTTCCCGCCAGGAGTCTTGAGTCGTACTTGATTCCAAAGAGATTAAGGACTGTAGGGAAAATATCCACGTTACAGCAGTAAGTATCGCTTACGATGGGCTCCTTAAGTCCTGCGTTGTACATGATACAGGTTGAGTGATATCTCTCAATGGAAGGATCCACGGGGTGTCCCGCAAGGGAATCTCTTCCTGCCTCGGAGATGTTGTAGGGATAGTGGTCGCCTACAAGGACAATCAAAGTTTTATCAAGGATACCCTTCTCCTCAAGCTTGTTAAGAAGGTACTCCATGGCTCTGTCAAGTTCAAGCTCTCCGGCAAGATATCCGTAAGCCTCATCATCCATGGGAGGCTCATCGGCAAGTCTCGCCTTAACCTCAGCCACGTTTCTGTTGTACATTACGTTGGCGTTGGTGTAGGGGCCGTGACCGCTGAAGGTCATGTAGTAGGCCATGAATCTGTCATCATCTATGTAATCGGGAATGGACTGCTCCATCATCTCAAGGTCAGATGCAGGCCACTCGGTACTAAACTCCATGCCCTCGCCCATGAACTTACAATTGGTAAATCCGATGTTGGGCCAGGAGAGACATCTTCTGTAGTACTCACTATAGTAGTTGTGGTATCCGTAAGTTTTAGCTCCGTCGGCCTCGAAGATTTTTCCAAGACCGTAGGGCATGTACTTGGATGCGGACTGAGGGAAGGAACCTACGTCACGTCCGGTGTCCGCAAGTCTTGAAACATCGGGCCAAATGGAAGTAACGAAGGCGTACTCTCCGTTTGTTGTGGTGTTCTTAAAGGAGTTGTAATAATTGTTGAGAACAATGCCGTTGTTGGCCATCTTATAAAGAGTGGGGGTAACTTTCTCGTTTACCGCATACTCCCAGAAGGCCTCGGCACAGATATAAATAAGGTTATAGCCCTCAAACTTACCTGTAAATTCATTGGTATAGGTAGGCTTCTTTTCATTGAAGTAATCGCAAAGAGCCTTAATGTCCTCATCAACTGCAGCATCACCTACCTGAGTGAAGTTGAATCTCTCGTCAATCTGAGGAACGATTTCAACCTCTTTCTCCTCGGTTTCAGATGAAAGCACGTCGATATCTACGTTTTTAAGTGCCGTATCATCCTCAAGTCTCAAGCCAAAGTAGTATGAAGCCGCCTCCACAAGGGATGTGGTCATGGCTCCGAGCTTGTTGGCTGTGGAGTCTGTGTCGGACATGGGGTTATGGTATGCGTTATAGGCACTCTGTCTTCCCTTTCCGAAAATGGGGAGACTTAAAACAGCAATAGTCCAAAGGAATACAGCGGCAAGTAAAGCCACTCCACGAACGGGCCAGGATATCTTCTCGCCCTTAATCACCTTAAATACTTCAAGAAGGATGACTACAACAAGGGGAATAAGAAGAACGATTACCGCTCCAATTGATTTCTTGATTGTGTCAACCAATGCCCATCCGAAGTTTCCGATGGCATCTCCTCCCATTCCCACCATTGAGATGGAGAAGAGGGATCCGAAGTTTTTAAAATATATTGTTTGTGCAATGTAGAAAAACGTTATTACAAATACTACTACGGGTAAAAGAATCTTGTTTAAAAGTTCTTTTCCAAACCCCGAAAGCAGGGAGAAGAAAAGAGAAAGGGCGGGGACAAACAGGAAAAATGTAAGGTTTCTACCCTGAATCTTACCGTCCATGATTATTCTTACAGCCACTTCCATATATGTAATAACCGCAAAGAATACTGCCATGTAAATAAGCAGCGCTTTTAAGTATATCTTTTTAATCATAAAAAAACCTCCGGCTTTTACGCCGAAGGTATAATAACATATTATTTTAAAGGTTTCCATAAATAAAATGAACAAAAAAGTTAAATATTGCTTAATTTTCCTGTGCTTTTGTCTCACAGTAGGCACATCTGTAAACCTTGTTCTCCCTGTCGGTGAGTTTAAAGATGTGGGGAAGCTCCTGCTCTGTTGATGTGATACATCTGGGATTTTTGCACTTAATTACGTTTGTAAGCTTCTCGGGAAGCTCCAGGACCTTCTTCTCAACCAGCTTTTCATCCTTGATGATGTTTACCGTGGCACCGGGCTCTGCGTAACCTATAACATCAAGGTTTAACTCGATGTCCGCATCGACTTTGATGATGTCCTTGCGGCCCATTTTCTTACTCTCTACGTTCTTAATAAGAGCCACGGGATAATCAAGTTCTCCCAAATGAAGCATCTCGTAAAGGTCGAAGCAATGTCCTGCAGTTATATGATCGATTACCACACCGTTATGAATTGAATCTATATTCATAAAGTACCTGCCTCCTTTAACAATTTAAGAATGAGAGCCATTCTCATGTATTTGCCGTTCTCAACCTGCTTGAAGTAACATGCTCTGGGGTCATCATCCACTGCCACGGATATCTCATTAACTCTGGGAAGGGGATGAAGGATTGCCAGGTCAGGTTTTGCCTTTCTTAATTTCTCGGGAGTTAAGATGTAGCTGTCTTTCAGTCTTAAGTAATCCTCTTCGTTGAAGAATCTCTCTCTCTGAACTCTTGTCATGTAGAGGATATCAAGCTTAGGCATTGCCTCCTCAAGATTGGTGGTCTGCTCGTAGGGGATTCCCTTTGACTTGATGGCGTCCTTTTTAACATAGGAAGGAAGCTTCAACTCCTCAGGGGAGATAAGAACGAACTTGTTTCCTTCGTATCTTGAAAGGGCATTTATAAGGGAGTGAACCGTACGACCGAATTTAAGGTCTCCGCAGAAACCTACGGTTAAGTTTCCGAGGCGGTTCTTCTCAAGTTCAATTGTAAGCAAGTCTGCAAGAGTCTGTGTGGGGTGGCAGTGTCCGCCGTCACCTGCGTTGATTACGGGAACCGTTGCCTTGCTTGCTGCTACAAAGGCTGCACCTTCCTTGGGATGGCGCATTGCAATGATGTCGGCATAGCAGCTTACAACTCTTGCGGTATCGGATACGCTCTCGCCTTTTGATGCTGAGGATGAACCTGCATCGGGAACTGAGATTACATGTCCACCAAGTTCATACATTGCAGCTTCAAAGCTTAACCTTGTTCTGGTTGAAGGCTCAAAGAATAAGGTTGCCAGCTTCTTTCTGTCACAAACGTGAGCATACTTGTCGGGATTGGCGATAATGTCTCTTGCGACTTTGATTAAATCGTCAAGCTCTTCTGTGCTTAAATCAACAATGTCGATTACGCTTCTCATTTTAATCTCCTTATTTAATCCAGCTCTCATCTGAAGGGTTGTTTCTGAAGGCGATGAGTCTTTCTATATCAGCTTCGGCAATATAACCTTCCTTGGCTGCAACCTCCGCAATGCAATCGAAGTTTGTGAGGGAGATGTTTTTAACATTGGCTTCCTCAAGTCTCTCAAGGCCCTTCTTCATGCCGTAGGTGAAGATGGATACAACTCCGAGAACCTCGGCGCCGGCCTCTCTAAGTACATTTACAACCTCGATAACGCTTCCGCCTGTGGAGATTAAATCTTCCACAACTACAACCTTCTGGCCCTTTTCGAGTTTACCCTCAATCTGGTTTCCTCTGCCGTGATCCTTTGCACCGCTTCTTACGTAGCCCATGGGCATTTTTAAAATGTGTCCGCAGATGGCTGCGTGAGCGATACCTGCTGTGGATGTTCCCATGAGAACCTCGGCATCGGGATAGTTTTCTTTGATAAGTGTTACAAGACCGTTCTCCACATCATCTCTTACTTCGGGAGCTGTGAGGGTTAAACGGTTGTCGCAATAAACGGGGCTCTTGATTCCGCTGGCCCAGGTAAAGGGCTCGTCGGGTCTGAAGAAAACCGCTTTGATTTTAAGTAAGTCTTTTGCAATCTGTTCTTTTAATTCCATTTCGTACTCCTTAAGTTTGGCTTAATCGCAGAATTCCCTGATGCATCTTTCATATGCAGCTACGGGATCCTCTGCGGCTGTAATGGGTCTTCCCACTACTATATAGTCTGAACCGATTTCCTTGGCATCGGCAGGTGTCATTACTCTCTTCTGATCTCCCTTGTCCCCATCCGCAAATCTGATTCCGGGGGTTACTGTAAGGAAATTCTTGCCGCAAGTATCATGTACCTTGCCAGCCTCAAGGGGTGAGCAAACTACACCGTCAAGTCCTGCATTCTTGGCGGTAAGGGCGTAGTGCATAACAACCTCATCGATTGGTTTATTTATAAGGAGATCTCTCTCCATTGCTTCCTGGTCTGTTGAAGTAAGCTGGGTTACTGCAATAAGAAGAGGTCTTGTGCCGTCTTCTCTTGTAAGTCCCTCAAGTGCAGCCTGCATCATGGCTGTGGTTCCTGCCGCATGGAGGTTACAGATATCAACGTCCAAGTGTGAAAGAACGGACATGGCTTTCTTTACGGTATTTGGAATATCGTGAAGTTTAAGATCAAGGAAAATCTTATGACCTCTCTTCTTAATCTCTCTAACTATGGAAGGTCCCTCCGCATAGTAGAGCTCCATTCCGATTTTTACAAAAGGCTTTCTGCCTGTAAATTTGTCAAGGAACTTAAATGTGTCTTCAGCGCTGGCAAAATCGCAGGCTACAATTACGTCTCTTCCCATTAATTAACGCCTCCTATAATGTCTTTTATGTTATCTATTCCGTACTTATCAAGGGTTTTGGGCAGGTCTTCAATAATCTTCTTACTTGCCAGGGGATCCACAAGGTTTGCGGCTCCCACTTCAACTGCGGTGGCTCCCGAAAGCATCATCTCGATTACGTCCTCGGCTGAGCTAACGCCACCCATGCCAACAACCGGCACCTTAACTGCATTTGCAACCTGGTAAACCATTCTTACAGCCACAGGGAAAATGGCGGGGCCTGAAAAACCGCCCATCTTGTTGGCTACCACGGGCTTTCTGGTTTTAAGATTAATTCTCATTCCAAGAAGTGTATTTATAAGGCTGATGCCGTCTGCTCCCGCTGCCTCACAGGCTTTTGCAATGGTTACGATGTCTGTAACATTGGGTGAAAGCTTGATGATTACGGGCTTCTTGGTGACTTTTTTAACCGCACTTACAACGCTTGCCGCCGTTTCCGCATTGGTTCCGAAGGCCATTCCGCCGCCGTGAACGTTGGGGCAGCTTACATTTACTTCAAGCCATCCAACCTGCTCTTCTTTATCTAATTTCTCGCAGGTAAAAGCGAAATCCTCTACTGCAAAGCCACTTACGTTGGCCATAACCGGCTTTTTAAAACATTTCTTAAGCTTCGGAAGTTCCTCGGAAATAACCTTATCAACTCCGGGATTCTGAAGGCCGATGGAATTGATAAGTCCATTGGTACACTCAGCAATCCTTGGTGTGGGATTTCCGAAGTGAGGCTCTTTGGTGGTTCCCTTAAAAGAGAAGGTTCCGAGGCAGTTTATGTCATAGTAATCTGCAAACTCATAGCCGTAGCCGAAAGTCCCGGAGGCAGGAATCACAGGGTTATCAAGTTCGATTCCGCAAAGGTTAACGCTTAATCTTCCCATAAGATTTCCTCCTTCCTAAGGACAGGGCCGTCCTTGCAGATTCTCTTGTATCCTGTTATGGTCTTGCAGCTGCATCCCATACATGCGCCAAAGCCGCAACCCATTCTCTCTTCGAATGAGTACTGGCCACTTGTTTTTGCGGTTTTATATACCGCCTTAAGCATGGGCTCGGGACCGCAGCAGTAGGTATAAGTGTAGTCTTCAGGAAAAGCGTCGGTCACAAAACCCTTTGTTCCTTCGCTTCCGTCAACGGTTGTTACTCTTACCTCACAGCCAAGTTTCTCAAATTCCTTTTTATAGAAGATTTCGTCCTTTTTGTTAAAGCCGAGAATAACCGTAGGTTTAACTTTCTTTTCAATAAGAAGTCTTGCCAGATTATAAAGGGGAGGAACTCCGACACCACCGCCGATAAGCAAAGGCTTATCTCCCGCATCGGCCATATCGTATCCGTTTCCTAAGCCTGTCAGAGCCTGAATCTCCATGCCCTTAACCATCTTGCTTAAGGCTTCTGTTCCCTTACCGACTACCTTATATATAATGGTAAGTTCATTCCAGTTCATATCGCATACTGAAATTGGACGTCTTAAATACAAGCCATCAATCTTTATATTAATGAACTGTCCCGGAGCGGTTATGTCGCTGCAGTCTCCGTACAGCGTCATCTTATATACATCTTTGGTGAGGGCCTTGTTTCCCTCAACGGTTAACATAACATCTTTCATCTTGCATTCCTTTTTACTGTTTGCCATAAAAAACCCGGCCATTAAATGTAAAATACATTAATAAGCCGGGTAAAAATCTATAGTATTATTCTGTAGAATTCGTTTGTAAAATCTTAATCTTCTCATACTGTCAACCTTTCCGATATCTCTGTATCGCATTAAAGATTTACCTGTTCTGATTAGATATACTACCACATAGGAAAGGATGTGGCAAGGGGGAATCTGAATGTAAATGGTTAAAAAGCGGGGTGCTGTTGCACCCCGCTTTCACATTGATTACATATTCGAATAAACAACTTTGCTGTTACAAACCGTCATTTTATTTACGCCATACAATTCCCAGCCTTCAAAAGGTGTAGCCTTGCCCATTGAGACGAAGTCATCGGGATTAACCGTAAACTTCTCATCCAGATCCCAGATGGAGAAGTCGTGACCTTCCTTTATTCCGAAGCGTTCCATGGGATTGAACACCAGAAGCTTTGTCAGCTTATCAAGGGTTATGATGCCCTCCTTTACCAGCTTGGTGTAAAGAAGAGGAAATGCAGTTTCAAGACCAACTATTCCGAAAGCGCTTCCTGCAAGTCCCTTGGATTTCTCTTCCGCAGAGTGAGGAGCGTGGTCGGTGGCAATCATATCAATGGTGCCGTCCTTGATGCCTTCGATAAGAGCTGCTCTGTCTTCCCTGCTTCTGAGGGGCGGGTTCATTTTGAAACGGCCGTCTTCCTGTAAGTCATTCTCGTCCATAACAAGGTAGTGAGGTCCTGTTTCGCAGGTCACATCAACTCCCTCAGCCTTTGCTTTTCTTATAATATCAACGCTTTCCTTTGTGGAGATGTGGCATACATGATATGCACAGCCTGTTTCCTTGGCAAGTCTTACGTCTCTTTCAATTTCCTTCCACTCACTTTCAGAGCAGATTCCTTTATGCCCATGTTCCTTGGCATAGATGCCGTCATGGATATAGCCGCCGTGCAGTAAATCATTTACCTCACAGTGGGCCACGATGATTTTGCCAAGTTCTTTGGCTTTAAGCATGGCCTTTCTCATCATGTCCTCATCCTGAATTCCCTTTCCGTCATCGGAAAAAGCCACAACATCATCTTTTATGGCTTCCATATCGGAAAGCTCCTTGCCCGCTTCCTTAACAGTAATGGAACCGTAGGGAATGACATTAATAAGTCCCGCTTCCTTAATGGCCTTTAACTGGATATCAAGGTTTTCCCTTGAATCCGGAACGGGGTTAAGGTTTGGCATAGTGCAAACCGTGGTGTAGCCACCTCTCGCCGCCGCCCTGGAGCCCGTAAGGATGGTCTCCTTATAAGAAAATCCCGGCTCACGAAAATGCACATGTACATCACAAAAGCCGGGGAGCATTACTATAGTATGATCTTTGGGAAAAACATTTAACATAGCTTCTTTCATCATCAGTTCACCTTTCCGATATCCCGGTATCGTTTTAAAGATAAATTGCTTGCTTTGCTAAGATACTACCACAAAGTATCAATTGCCACAAGGATACAAATATGGTATATTTTTTTCGTTTAAAGATTTAATAAGGGAGTAAATAAATGAGTGAATTAAAGGACGAAAGAATCCAGAAAACTATAAGCTCAAACAGGATAGCATTGGTAGTGGGCATTATTCTTGCCGCTTTGACCATCTTCCTTTTGGTATTTAACGAGTTTCTTACAAGAATCCATCAGGGAGCAGCCATTCCTTTTTATGAGGCTTATAATGATAAAAAGCTCGAAGAGGATATCTATGTTTATGTAGATACATATGATTATCCTTATGATATAGGCTATTATGACAGCAGCGAACAGTATTACTATGTCTATGATGACAGCGATCTCTACATCTTAAGATGCAGTGAATCAATGTATGACAGAATCTGTAAGCAAATCGATGACAAGGGCGAATACCGTATCGTAGGAACCATCAGCGATGTTAATGCTGAGGTGAAAGACATGGCCATTGATGTCTATAACGAGGATGAGACAGACCCTGAATACATGCTTACGGATAGCGACTTCGACGATTACTTTGAGAACAAGGCAATCAATATGGAAGCCAAAACAGGCATGGATATAATCCTTATTGTCCTTGCGGTAATTGTGGGCATTGTTTCCTTTGGTCTGATTCTTGGCGGTGCATTGGGAATGCACAGATATTCAAAAGCCTTTAAGAAGCTTTCCGATGAACAGGCGGAAGAGCTTAACAGAGAAATTGAAAGTCCCGAGACCACTTATCTTAAAAGCTGTAAGGTGTTCCTTACACCCAACCATATCATCAGTATGGGAAATACATTTGTGGCGGTTAAGTATACCGACATAGTATGGGCATATAAGTTCGTTCAGAGAATGAACTTTGTTCCCATTCTTACAAATATTAAGGTTCATACTTTGGGACAGGCGGTTCTATCCATTGCGGATATGGCATCGAGTGTTCGCCATAAGGATGATTTGATTGCTACAATCTTTTTGGCTATCTCACAGCATAATCCCGAGGCCAGAATCGGATACTCAAACGGTACAACAAAACATATCAGCGAAGTGTAAAAACTAATAGGTAAAAAAAGCGCTTTGGAAAACTCCAAAGCGCTTTAATTATGTCTCTTCTAAATTAGTCCTGAACGTAGGGCATAAGAGCGATGTGACGAGCACGCTTGATAGCTACTGTAAGAGCTCTCTGGTGCTTAGCACAGTTGCCTGTGATTCTTCTGGGAAGAATTTTGCCTCTCTCAGATACGTATCTCTTTAATTTAGCAACGTCCTTGTAATCAATTACGTTGTCCTTGCCACAGAATACGCATACTTTCTTTCTTCTGCGAATTCCGCCTTTTCTTTTCATGGGAGAATCGGACTTCTCTGCCTTATTAAAAGCCATTTTATATGCCTCCTGTCTGATAATCGATTAGTTAAACGGCAACTCTTCGTCTATTCCATCAGGAATATTCATGAAGCCGTCGCCTGCTCCCGAAGGTGCGGGCATAGGTGAACTACTAGCGGAATCCTGTGTGCTTCCAGCATTGAAGCTACCCCCGTTACCTGCTGCATTCTTACTCTCAGCGAACTCCATCTCATCAACCATGACTCTTACAGAATAAACTGTCTGTCCATCCTTGTTGGTGTAGTTGTCGTTCTGAATACGGCCGGTAATAAGCATCTTGGTTCCCTTGCGTAAGTACTTCTCTGTAAACTCAGCCTGCTTACCGAAGCAAGTGCAGTTAAAGAAGTCTGCATCGGGCTCACCGTCACGCTTAAATCTTCTGTCAACAGCAATTGAGAAACGAGCTACTGCTGTACCGTTCTCATTCTGTGCGTATCTAACTTCAGGATCCCTGGTCAAACGACCCATAAGAATTACTCTATTCATATTTTATACCTTCCTTCTGATGTACGGAGCCTCTCCGTCATCGAGCGGATATCTCCGATTATTCTTCGTCTGTTCTGACAATTAAGAATCGGATAACGTTGTCCATAATGCGAATACGGCTCTCGATTTCAGCGGGAGCAGTAGGCTCTGCGTCGAACTGAATGAAGTAATAGAAGCCCTCTTTCATGTGCTGAACTTCATAAGCAAGTCTCTTCTTGCCCTGGTCGTCGATATTGGTGATCTGGCCACCAAATCTCTCGATGAGTGCTTTGCACTTATCTACGACTGCTGCTCTTTCTTCATCTTCGACTTTCGCACTAACAACAACTGCCAATTCGTATTTGTTCATGCTTAAGTACCTCCTTTTGGTCTCTGGCCCCGCTTCCAAAAACGGAGCAAGGATTTCATATCACGGAAAGTTATATTAACATATTTTGCAAGGCTTTTCAAGTATTTTTTCTTATTTACGTAAAAATGCGTGGCGAATATCGCCACGCATTTTAAAGTTCTTGTTTATTATCGGAATTAAGCTTCCTCAATTGCTCCTACGGGGCACTGTCCTGCGCAAGAACCACAGCTGATGCAGGTAGCCTCATCGATTACCATCTTACCGTCAGCCTCGCTGATAGCGCCAACAGGGCACTGATTAGCACATGCGCCACAAGCAATACAAGTATCGTTAATAACAAATGCCATCTCTATATCCTCCTTACAATATTAAAATCAGTTTGCTTCTACCTTGTTAATTATATATCAATATTTTTCTTTTTACAATATATTTTATTTATTTTATTCCATCTTCGGCGCGTCTGTCTTTGATGCCCTTGATGATAATCTTTTTAAGCTCGATTGCTCTTCCGGGATCCATGGCTTTCACACCCTTTAAAGGATAGTCGATGCCGAGATTCTCGTATTTTACCACACCCATAGTATGATAGGGCAGAACATCCAAAGCCTTAATGCAGCTGTACTGACCGATGTGATGGCCAAGGTTGTAAAGGTCCTTCTCATCATCACTGTATCCGGGCACAACCACGTGTCTAATCCAGGTATCAACGCCTCTCTTATCAAGGAGTTCCAAAAATGCCAGGATTCCTTCGTTTGGCTGGCTGCAGAGAACCTTGTGTTTTTCCGGATCGATATGCTTAATGTCAAGCATAACGAGATTGGTCATCTTTAAGAGTCTTTCCAGTTTCTCATTATACGCAGTATTGTTAGGGTTGTATGCGATTCCCGATGTGTCGAGGCAGGTATGGATATCCTTCTCCTTTGCCTTTGTGAAAAGGTCCAAAAGGAAATCTATCTGCATAAGGGGTTCGCCGCCGGTGACTGTAATTCCGCCTCCATTGTAAAAACTCTTATTTCTCTCATACTGCTCAATTATATATGATGAGTCCATTGGGGTTCCCGCTGTCATTGACCAGGTATCCGGGTTATGACAGTAAAGGCATCTCATGGGGCATCCCTGTAAGAAAACCACGTATCTTACGCCGGGTCCGTCAACTGTGCCGAAGCTCTCTAAAGAATGAATTCTTCCTTCCATATAATATATTTCTCCTTATATTGTTTTTTGCAAAAGCCACTTATCGCCTTTTAGTCTGATTCCGTAAAGTACTGCTCTGAAGAGCCATTCAGCCACCATGCATACCCAGAATCCGGTGATTCCGAATCCCAGAGGAACTGCTGCCACGTATCCTGCTCCCACTCTGAAAATCCACATTCCCACAAGGGAAATAATAGATGCGTAAGCGGAATCTCCCGCCGACCTTAGAATGTTTGGAGTGATTGTGGACTGCGGCCAGATAAATACCATGGGGATTACGGCTATTATCATTATCCTGTAAATAATGGGAGTAATAAGCTCCGAAGGGTTATATACAGGAAGAATAAGCGGCATCATGGGTAAGAATACGACTATACTTACCGCAAGGGATACGGTTCCCAAACCCAAAAGGCTTTTTTCGTACTTTCTTGCTTCGTCGTTTCTTCCCGCTCCTATACATCTGCCGATTACTGCCGCAACAAGGTTGCCCACAGATTGAGGCAGAGCATATATAATCATCAAAACGGAGTTTGCGATGGCATTGGCAGCTATCATCTCCGTTCCGAGAACTACCATGTATTTTTGTACCAGGAGAGAGCCGCCCTGAAGGACGAACTGCTCGAATCCGAAAGGTAAGCTGATTTTTAAAATCGAACCGATTACCTTCGTGTCAAATCCCAGCACATGTTTAAGTTTAACCTTGGCTATTTCTTTCCTGGTTCCAAAGAGGTAAATGGCTGCTATTACCGCTCCGAAGGCCCTGGCGATTATGTAGGCAAGGGCGCTTCCCATTACATCCATCTTCATAACGTTAATGAAGAGAATGCTCAAAAGGAAGAAGGAAATGTTTATATAAAGTGTAAGGTTCAGGCAAAGTTTGGTTTCCCCTAAGCCTCTGAAGATTCCGAATACGGCTGTATAAAAAGCATACGGAATCATGGATATTCCGATACCTATAAGGTAAATTGCGGCCTTGGCAAGTACCTTCTCCTCAGCCCCACTGTAGAAAAAGTGGGTTATGGGGGAAGCGAATATGATAAAGGGCAGGCTTACCAGAATCGTAATAAGCATTGTGGACATAATGGTTTGTCCCGATGCTCTGCTTACGTCCTCGTCATCGCCTTTGCCTTTATACTGCGCCACCACCACGGTACCGCCGGTGGACAGGGCGCTGAATCCGCAAATCAAGAGGGCCCCCAAAGGATTTATCATGCTGACCGCCGCAATTGAATCCTCTCCGGAAGAACTGACGAGAGAGGTGGAAATCATGGCGATGGCATTGATAAAGAATGCATCCAAAATAAGTGGGGACCACATTCCATAGATTTCCTTGTAGCTAAACAAATCCCCTGAATAGTATTTCTCCAGAAGGGCCGAAAATCTTTCTTTTAACTTTTTCATTTTAATTCCCTATTTACACATTTAAGTATTATAAAAGCCCTCGAAAATGAAGGCTTTTAAATCTATTGTTTTTGGAGGTTCGCAAACTTGGTATACTCAGGTAACCATTTAAGCTCCACAGTTCCTGTAGGGCCGTTTCTTTGTTTTGCGATGTTGATCTCCGCGATTCCCTTTTTCTCCGTGTCATGGTTGTAGTAATCATCTCTGTAGATGAACATTACAACGTCCGCATCCTGCTCGATGGCTCCGGATTCACGAAGGTCTGAAAGCATGGGCCTGTGATCGGGACGCTGCTCAACCGCACGGGAAAGCTGTGAAAGTGCTATTACAGGCACATCAAGTTCACGGGCTACCGCCTTAAGGGATCTGGAAATATCCGAAATCTCCTGCTGTCTTGAATCACCCTTTCCGGTACCTGACATGAGCTGTAAGTAGTCGATCATGATACAAGAGAGCCCCTTCTCTAACTTGTACTTACGGCACTTACTTCTAAGTTCAGGAATGGAAATTCCGGGGGTATCGTCTATTATAAGGTTGGAACCGCCGATAATTCCGGCTGTCTCGATAAGTTTCTCCCATTCGTTATCGGAGAGCTGACCGGTTCTTATGTGCTGTGAATCAACACTGGATTCCAAAGCAAAAAGTCTGTTTACCAGCTGAACCTTGGACATCTCGAGAGAGAATATGGCAACGGGAAGATTCTGCTTAAATGCAATGTGCTGCGCAATGTTAAGAACAAAGGCTGTCTTACCCATTGAAGGTCTTGCCGCAATAAGAATTAAATCTGCGGGGTGAAGGCCTGCCATACGGTAGTCCAAATCAATGAAGCCTGTGGGAATACCCGTAACGGCGCCACCGTTCTTGGCTGCAATCTCTATCTTGTCCATGGCATCCATAACCACCTGTTTGATGGGAACGAAATCGCCATGGTTCTGCTTCTGTACTAAATCAAAAACTTTCTTTTCGGTGTCGTTTAAAACGACTTCCAAGGGTTCTTTTCCTGCGTAGCAGGTATTGGCTATTTCCTCGTTAACCTTGATAAGTCTTCTGAAGGTGGACTTCTCAGCAACGATGTTAGCATAGTATTTAATGTTCGCAGATGTGGGAACTGCGGAAACAATGTCCCTTATGAACTCGGGACTTGATGATTCCGGAGGAAGTTCCTTCTCCTTGAGAGCATTCTGAAGTGTAATCAAATCAACAGGCTTGCCTGCATTGTAAAGCTCCACCATGGTGTCATAGATTACGCCATACTGCTTGTTGTAGAAATCATCCCCCGTGATGATTTCAGAAGCCGTAAGGATTGCATCTCTGTCCATAATCATGGAACCGATAACCGACTGCTCAGCTTCCACACTATGAGGGAGAACCCTTTTTAAAATGGACTCTTCGGGTGAAGCCATTTTCTATCCTCTAACTTTCCGTAACTTGTACTCTTAATGTTGCCGTAACGGCAGGGTGGAGTTTAACTCCAACTTCGTATGTACCGAAGTTCTTTATGGAATCTGCAAGAACAAGTTTCTTCTTGTCTACTTCGATACCTGTCTGAGTCTTAAGCTCTGCAGCGATTTCCTTTGATGAAACGGAACCGAAAGCTTTACCGCCTTCGCCGGCTTTCATCTTAACCACTACCTTGGACTCCTCTATCTTCTTGGCAAGTTCCTTGGCATTATCAAGTCTTTCCTGCTCAAGTTTCTCATTGTTGGCTTTCTGAAGCTTAAGGTCGTTTAAGTTCTTGCTTGTAGCCTCAACACCTATCTTCTTGGGTAAAATATAGTTTCTTGCATATCCGTCGTTAGCTTCGATGATATCGCCTTTCTTACCCAGCTTCTTCTCATCCTGTAACAATATGATTTTCATTTATGTATTACTCCTTTGTATGGACTAGATTGCTTCCTCGTCCAGCATTCGATCAAGTGTATCCTTAAGAACGCCCACTGCCTCCTCGACACCAACGTTCTCAAGCTGTGCTCCTGCGGAAGATATATGTCCGCCTCCGCCAAGACGCTCCATAATAATCTGTACGTTTACTTCGTCTATGGAACGGGCACTTATGTATATCTTGCCCTGATATTCCGTAAGGATAAAACTTGCCTTGATTCCCTTAATGTTAAGAAGCTCGTTGGCTGCCTGAGCTCCGACAACCGTAGGCTCATTAACATCCTCAGGTGAACATACGGAAATGGCAAACATATTTCTGTAAATCTCTGCCTGGCTGACTGCATCTGCCTTGGCCTTGTAGTCAATGGCATTCTCTCTGAAGAGTTTTCTTACTCTGGTAACATCTGCACCGTTTCTTCTTAAGAATGCTGCTGCCTCAAAGGTTCTTACACCGGTCTTACTCATGAAGTTGTTGGTATCAAGAACGATACCTGAGTACATGCAGTCTGCTTCTTCGTTCTTAATCTTAATGTTGTCGCTGGTGTACTGAAGAATTTCAGAAACCATCTCACAGGCACTGGATGCATAGGGCTCTACGTATGAGAGTGTAGCATTCTCAATGGTGTCTGTGCTCTGTCTGTGGTGATCAAGAACCACTACAGATTTACATATTCTTAAAAGCTCGGGACACTCTGTGATTCCCGGTCTGTTAACATCTACTACTACAAGAACAACGTTGCTGCCTGCCATGGCTATAGCCTGCTGATTATTGATAATCATATCAGGTTCGTAGGAGTCGTTGTTTTTAAACATATCAACCAAAGGTTCCATGGTTGAATTGTACTCGCCCATGACGATATGGCATCTACGCTCCAATGTCTCCGCAATACGATAAATACCCACTGCAGCACCAAAACAGTCCACGTCGGGATTTCTGTGTCCCATAACAAGAACCTGGTCCTTGGAGGTAATAATCTCTTTAAGGGCATGAGCTTTAACTCTTGCTTTAACCCTTGTGTTCTTCTCTATCTGCTGGCTCTTTCCGCCGTAGTAGGTTACGTTGGTAGGAGTCTTGACAACCGCCTGATCGCCGCCTCGTCCGAGAGCCAGGTCAATGGCAGTTCTTGCAAACTCATAATTCTGGGCATAGGTAAGTCCGTCTACACCAATACCGATACTTAAAGTTACTGCCATCTCATTACCGATATTAACGGTCTTAACATCCTCAAGGAGGTCATAACGGTTCTCCTCAAGCTGCTCAACTGCTTTCTTTCTGAGGATAATCAAGTACTTATCCTTCTCAAGCTTCTTGGAGATGCCATCCAAACCTGCAATATACTTGTTAACCTTACGGTCTATAAGAGCTATCAAAAGTGAACGACGAACTTCCTCGACACTCTCCAAAGCCTCGTCATAGTTATCAAGATAAATAAGTCCTACAGCCAGGGACTGATCGTCGACTTCCTGTAATGCCAGATGAAGTGCAGTCTGATCAAAGAGATACATGGCAATGAGGAATCCATCGTAATTGGCTGCATCTATAATGTCTGAGTTCTCGGCCATCTCACGAAGGCTGATTCTCTTGAATTTAACCTGATAATCTGAATTCTCGATGGAAAGTTCCATCTCGGATTCGGTCTCTTCAACTCCCAAAGGCAATTGTTCCTTGGTTATTTCCGGCACAAGGGACGTTATGGTTTTATTTATTCCCTTTGGTTTGCCTATGGCGCGTTCAAAGGCATTGTTATGCCATATAACCTTACCGGTATCATCAATAAGCGCATATGGAAGCTCCAGCTCCCTTAGAATGCACTTTTGTATCTGTCCATATTGAGTGGCGAAACTTATCATCTCATTCATGAACAGAGGCTTATTGTAGAAATACAAGGCAAGAACTATAGCTATGTAGAACAAAGTGAAGCATGCCAAAATAAGACCTGCGGTTTTGTTTACAAGGAAAACAACAAAGTTTACGCCGGCCAGAAGAACACCCAGATACAGGGTGAACTGGAGGTATGACTTCATTCTGCCTTTCATTTTAAGTCGTCTTTTCATCTTTTCTCCCTTATGCATTATGACCCTTTTATCATTATAGCATCAAAAGGGGTAATATGTGAACGAAAAAAGAGCACTGAGATTGTGCTCTTTTTACAAAAATTATTTAAGTTTCGCTAAAAGGTCGTCATAGGACAGGTCTTCCTCTATACACTCGGTTCCGAGTTTGGCCAGCTCATTCATTTTCTGCTCCACCTCAGCCTCGGAAAGGTTTGCTCCCGTGCAGTCCACGTACTTTATCTTGCCCTGGGCATTGTTAAGGGCTTCATCGGTGGTTTCCTCGGGATCCGGTACTCCGTTGTCGTTAAGGTCATCGAAGTTAAAGCATTCAGAGTAGTAGGCCGTTTTCATCTCATATTTTTCATTCATAATCATGTAGGTTTCATAACCAATCAAGCCTGCATAATCATGGTCAAAGTTTGCTACTGCGGCATGCTTTGTGAGCAAGTCATATCCCGCATTTCCTCCGGCTCCGAAGGGCCATTCATAAATGGGGCAGTGGATACCTGCATTGTCATACATATATAATGAAATCAAGCTGGGGACGCTCATCAACAGATCCGGTATGTCATCATCATTAAAATACATAAGGGAAAATTTTACATCCTCTCCGTATTTGAGTTTTGCCAGGTTGGCTGCTGCCGTGTAAGCTTCTTTATAGGAAGCAAAGGATCCTGTATAGGAATCGCCGCAGATTGCCTTGGTTACAGTGGCAACGGACAAATCATTTCCGAGTACTTTCTCCATAGAGTCCGAAAGCATGTCGTTGGAGTAGAAGCTGTCGTTGTACTCTTCGGAATATCTCTTCTCCCACTCGCAGATGGCAACTTCTTTGCCGCGTTCTGTCTGGCCGATAACGATGATATCGTCATTTCCGTCCATGGTACAATCCGCAAATCCAATCTCGTCTATCTGATCAAATCCAAAAGATACAAATTTGTCATCCCTGTTCACAATGAAAACAAGACGATTCTTGGCCACTTCTTTTCCATCCTTAAAAACGGTCATGGTAGAAAGATCATTTCCGTCTTCTGTAGTTTCTGAAGTGATTGTAAGGGTTGTTCCACTTCCGTACTGTGACAAAGTCGCATCCATTGTAAAGTCTTCGCCGCCTCTGGTCCAAAGGGGGCCTGTGGATGTTTCAGTCACTTCCGGAGTCTCAGGTGTTTCTCCCTTGGTTACCCCTTCGGTCTTCAGTGCATTGTCGACCTCTTCAAAAATTCCCTGTTTGTTTTCGGATTCCTTCACATCCGAAGTCTGTGCGCATCCTGCTGCCAGGAGTGCAAGCATTACTGAACATAAAAAGATTCTCTTCCTCATATTTAACTCTCCTCTAATACAATTATTTACAGGTTAATTATATTGGGGGAAATTAAAATATAACCGAAGAGAATCTTTAAGATTTACGAAAGATTATGAAGAATGGCAAATAACTTTCAGCGAATCCAGAATATGCTGGTGTCTGACTCTTGTGGCATCAAACTTCACCGTGTGGAATGCGATCTGGACTATGGGGCCTGTGCCGAAAGCACAAATAATGGTTCCGATGCCTACCGGTCCTCCAAGGAGCCATCCTACTAAAGTAACTGTACTTAAAAGTACTATCAAAACTCCGCCGATGGGAAGCTTCTTTGCCCGTTTGGTAAGTCCCACAAGCAAGGTGTCTCTGGGACCACAGCCAAGGGATGCACTCATGTAAGCATATTCCGTATATGCCATTATAATAAGGCCGATTATCATCATGGGAATTCCTGTGGCATAGGAATTTGCTTTAGGCACCAGGTTTATCTTATTGAAGAAATCAACTGCTTTTCCCACAACGATTGCATCGATAATCATCGCAATGCCGATGGGCTCTTTCAGGGCCACATCAATTGCAAGAATCGTACAGGATACCGCAATGGATGCTGTTCCGTAAAGGATTCCGAAGGTCTTCGAAAGGCCAAGATTCAAAACATCCCAGGGGCCTGCGCCGATGTTGGCCTGAATTGTAAGATATACGCCAAGGCCATTTACGAAAAGGGCAATGGCACTGAAAATCGAGTTGATTAAGATTGCACCGGTGGTGCGGTTATTGCTAAGGGTTTTTGTGAATTTCATTGCTTTGTATTTCTTGGTACTCCTTTTATACTTTCACGAATAAATCCTTGGGATTTATACCGCCAGTTTTATTTCTTAAAGCCTTAACCTCAGAAACACACAAAGAAGTGCTTCTTAGGATATAATCCTTAACTTTATCCCATTTATAGATGTCCAGGTCTTCTTTCTTGCTTGGGCTTTGGTCAAAACATTTTGCGAAGAAATCCAGGACCTTCAAAAGTCTTTCTTCGGATATTTCCGATATTGGGTTACTCAATTTATTAAAGGAAGGCTTTTCCAGATTATACTCGTTTTCCAGCAGATAGTTTAGTTTATCGTAATCCCTGTAGCCCCTTTTGTAAGCTTTGTCTCTTTCTACAAGCGGGTAACAACGAACATACCTGTCTGCCATATCATAAAGCCAAACGGCATCCATAATCAAGTGGCAATAATATCCCAAAACAAAATCGTCGTCCAGAATGACCTTCTCATACTGCTTTGAAAAATCAGTCCAAACGACTCCTTTCCTTGTTTCATCGGAATTACGTTTTATATAATGAGCAGTAACATATGAGCCGTCTTCATGTGAGGAAGCGTCAGGGCCCATGGATGCACCCAAGAGGAAGCGCTCTTTATCACTTACCTGGATTTCATTCAATATTAAACTTGATATCGTATAATGAAGCATTGTTGAGGCCAAAAGATTTACCTACTTATTACCCTTGATTATTTCTACCAACTCAAATTCTTCAAAAACCACATCCATGTCTTCAGAGAATTCATATCCAAGTTCTTTACCTTCCCTCATGAAAAAAGCTGCATGCTTTTCTCTCCAGCTATCTAAAGAATCATCTTCCCCTTCAAGTTGTGCAATCTCAAATGTAATATCCCTGTATGGAATAATTTGGATATTTGTGGTTTTTACAACACAGTGTGGGCGTCCGTTCCAATCAGTAACAATGCTTAGTTCTCCCACTTTCGGAATATCCTCATCTTGAATACGGTATGCTTCCAAGCTACTGGAGGAGGCTCTCTTCCTCCCCGCTAATACCAAATCAAGCAAATAGTTACTGGTGTTTTCATCTCCCGCAAAATGCCACATCTCTAATTCGTTCTTACTCATATCATTACAACTTTTTTTCATAGCAGATTTCTTCTGCGCCAAGCGCGGGCTGAATTTTCTCTGTACAAGCAAATCCATTAGATTCATAGAAGTGTCTGGCTCTGTGATTCTCGGTAAAAACCCATAGATAAACTTCATTAAAGCCTTGGGCTTTTATGTCTTCAAGGACGCGTTCCATCATCGACCTTCCATAGCCCTTACCCCAGTTTCCCGGCTGGACCTTGCGGATTGTAGCATCCATTATTTCTTACTCCCTATCTCTTCCACATCTATAGTTTTAATCCCGTTCTCTTCAAGCAGTCTGGCAAAAACGCCTTTTCCACTCACGAGTTTACCGGTGAAGGTTCCGTCGTAGATTTGGTTCACGCCACATGAAGGGCTTCTGGATTGAAGAATTGCCAGGTCCACATGTTCTTCAAGTGCCTTCTTAAGGCATAATTCAGCGCCTTTTCTAAATTCCCTATCAACGGTTTCGCCCTCTGCGTTGGTTACGACTCCGTTCACAATTTCGCTCGGAATTCTGGGTGTCGGCAATCCGCCTTCTACCTCAGGACATACGGGGATTATCTCGTGTCCCTTTATGTATTCCGCAACAGCCTCGCTGTAGTTGTCTCCGCCGTTATATTTACATTTCTGCCCCAAAAGGCACGCGCCGACCAATATCTTCATATATCTTTTCCCGAAAGTTTAGAAGCATTTCTTCTCGTGCTTCTGGGGGCAACCGCCAACCTTATCGCACTTGTAGCATACTTCGTTTGAGCAGGTATCCTTCTCGAAGAACTCTCTGACGTTGTTAAGTGTGGTGTCAGCAATGTTTGAAAGAGCTTCGTTTGTAAGGAAAGCCTGATGTGATGTAACAATTACGTTTGGCATGGAAATAAGTCTTGCCAAAGTGTCATCATTTACAATGTGACCTGAGTAATCGTGGAAAAATACATTAGATTCCTCCTCATATACATCAAGGCAGGCTGCACCAATCTTTCTTGCTTTGATTCCCTCAACCAACGCTTCTGTATCTATAAGGGCGCCTCTGGATGTGTTGATTATCACCACGCCCTTCTTCATCTTATCCATGCTATCGGCATTAATCATATGATGATTCTCATCAGTCAGAGGACAGTGGAGGGATATGATATCACTTCTCTGCCATAACTCGTCAAGAGAAACATATTCAATGTCTGTATCCTTGGCAGGGAACTTATCATATGCTATAACATGCATTCCAAAGCCACGGCAGATGTCAATGAAGATTCTGCCGATTTTACCTGTGCCGACTACACCTACGGTCTTGCCGTGAAGGTCGAAGCCGGTGAGGCCGCTTAAGCTGAAGTTAAAGTCCTTGGTTCTGATGTATGCTTTATGAATTCTTCTGATTGAGGTAAGGAGCAGGGCCATGGCATGCTCAGCCACCGCGTAGGGTGAGTATGCGGGCACGCGTACGATATGGACTTTTCCAAAGGCATGCTCTATGTCAACGTTGTTGTAACCGGCACAACGAAGTGCAATAAGCTTGATACCCATTTCGTGGAGCTTGTCCACAACAAAAGCATTTATGTCATCGTTTACGAATACGCAGACTGCATCCGCGCCTTCCGCAAGCTTATAAGTGTCTGAGGAAAGTCTCGCTTCGTAGTAGGTGATATCGAATTCCTCGTTCTGATTCGCCAGCATAAATGAATTCTTGTCATAATCCTTAGCGTCAAAAAATGCGATTTTTGTCTTGCCCATAATGTACCTCCTGTTTGATGTTACCAATGCCTGAAACCATCAAAATGATGGTAAATATTGCACTTTTTACCATCATTTTAATGGTTTTTATATAGATTTACCACTAGGTTCATATTGTGATTTCTATTTGATTGCCCTCTATACCAACGATACAACTCTCATAGTAGCCGTCTCCCGTTGTTCTGGGGCCTCGGATTACTTCGTATCCTGCTTCACGAAGTTTCTTTGTCAGCTCGTCCACTGTCTCCTTGCTGCCTACTGAAAATGCCAAATGATGATAACCGGTTCGGTTTTCTTCTTTTTCGGGATCGGTCACCTCGGGTCTTGTCATTATCTCAAGCCTTGCGCCGTCATCGAAGCTTATAAAATATGAACGGAAGTCTGTTGTCTTATTATGATATCCTTCGTTTGATTTGCCGCCAAGGTAAGTTACGAAGAAATCTTTAGCTTTTTCCAGGTCGTTGACGAACATTGCTATGTGTTCTATTTTCATGTGTTTATCCCCTTATTTCATTTATTAAGTACTCTGCATATCTTTTGGCAAGTTCAATGTCGTAGTCGATCTCTGCGGACTCTTCGTACTCTCTCATAGCGTCTGTTATAAGTGAGTGGAACTCTTGGGGGAGATTGTTTATTGCCCATTCTCCGCCTTCTTTTTTGGAAAGGACGAGGCCCTCTTTCTTGTAGGCCAGAACTCTTGCCAGATTTAATGTCAGATACATGGTGTTATCTGCTATATCTTCCGGAGCTTCCGCGATATCGTCCCATATGGAATCCATGTAATCTTTGCTTGGAACTTCCGCAAATACTTCCTTTATGGGCGCGCCATACAGGCATTTGCCCCTTTTGTTTATGATTGTAAAATGAGCTGCAAGGTCTGTATCCTCGCCCTTCATTGCCTTGATATACTCATCAGGCTTTTCCTTATACCAGTTCAGGTGGCCTACCGAAAAGTGAGTTTCAAAGGGTGTGGGATATACAAATGGATTGCATACCTTCTTAAGAACGACACTCATTTCGATTCCCTTGGCAGGTCCCTGCTCGTTGTATTTAACAACCATGTCCAAATATTCTTTTTTGACTTTGTCTGTCATGGGATTATTAACCACGATGATGAGATCGATGTCGCTTTTGCCTGGGTTAAAGCATCCCATAACGGCTGAACCGTGCAGGTATATTCCAACTAAGTTGTCTCCAAGAATATCTTTAGACTTCTCTGTAAATTCATTTATTAGATTTTCTGTTTCTTTTGGTAACATTGTTTTCCCTTCATTTTAGCGTTTTATAAAAAGCGGCATATCATATTCGTCCATGCCGTTCTCTGTAAATCCAAGAGATTTCCAAAATCTTATGGAGTCTTCTTTGGTGCTGTTTATTTCATAGTAAGATGCACCGTCTGCTTTCGTGTATTCCATTAATGCATCGAAACATTTGTGGCCTGTACCATTGCCGCGATATTCCGGGAATACCCAAAAGTCCAGAATAAAACACTTGCCGTCCTCGCTTTGATAGGTATTATATTGGGCCGCGCCGATGCGTTTGTTGTCCGTGGTGAAATATACCATGTGGTGCTTATCAGTCTCGCGGAGCATGTGCTCTTTGATAATACTTCTGTATTCATCACCGGAGAAATATTCGATATCCTCCGAGTCATCGACAATGCCATCTTCAACCAGATACTTTATGTGGATTTCCCAGAAGTCATCGATTCTTTCTACCGGTATTTCTTCAATGGTTATCATGCTTTATTGCTTTACCTTTCGTCTTTCAGGAAATGCTTTACTTCTCTTACCGGATTTGCGAGTTCATTTCGGAAGAATTCAGGGTAATACTTGATTGGATCATCAATATCAATCCAACGCAAGAATTCCTCATGGTCATCTTCAGTCATGCTCATGCATACCGGCTCGAAGTCTTCCGGTGTTTTCATGTAGAAGTAATAGGATATTTCGTAAATCAACTTTCCGAGATTCTTTTCATTGTCTCCATAAAAGTAGTTTTCATGAATGAAGCCCAGGCGGTCCACTTCAAGCTTTACACCTGTCTCTTCAAGTACTTCTCGAACGATTGCCTCTTCCGATGTTTCTCCAAACTTGATTCGGCCTCCCACGGAATACAGGTACTCATTTTTATCGTTTCCCACCATGAGAAGTTTTCCGTTCTTCATTATAATTGCACCCACTCGGATGTTGATTAATCCTTCCTCGCAGGGGACTGTCATATCTCTGTCCATTAGTATTATGCCTTCCTTTTGCTTTTTTTCTGTCTGGTTCCCTGGAAAATGGTCATTTTTCGGTTTTTGTGACTAAGATGCTCTTTATGGTTCATCTTAGTCAATCATTTTCCTGTTATTTCCTCTTTCTCGCATCCTGATTTTTGACTAAACCATTGGTTCAGAGTGTTCTTAGTCAAAGTTTGAACCGTCCCGGTTTCATCAACCGGCGAATTTCTGTGACTAAGCAAACTAGATTTACCGGTTTGAGTCAAAAAATCTCCAAAATAGGCCAATAAGTGTTTGCTCTATTCTACCATATGCGTGGTGGAGGTGGAACAACCGAACAGAAAAAAGGACCCAAGCGAAATGCTTGGGTCCTTGAAATCATTCTGCGATTAGATTGCCTCGTGGAATGTTCTGGAAATAACGTCTGCCTGCTGCTCGGGTGTTAACTTGATGAAGTTAACAGCGTATCCGGAAACACGGATTGTGAGCTGAGGATATTTCTCAGGGTTCTTCTGTGCATCTAATAATGTATCTCTGTTTAATACGTTAACATTAAGGTGATGGCCGCCTTTTACAACGTAACCATCAAGTAAATTAACAAGGTTGGAAACCTGTGCTGTACTTGCTGCCATAATGTTTGTCTCCTTTCATTTTCTATTATTGATAATCGTCAATCCCCTGGTGCAGTGTGGGAACACTGCACGCTAAGGGAGTTCTTGAACAATCTGTACAACCCATGGTCTGAACGGCTACGGGAGATTCAGGTTCTTTGGTCTCTTCGGTATCCACATTGATGTGTCCGACGCCTTTAGCCATTCCACCGTCAAGCATTTTAACTAAATCGTCAATCATTGCCTTTTCGTCCATACAGGCCACCTCCTCTACGAAGTCGGGTTAATTACTTTAAGTCCATCTCAAGGTCGCCTGCGAAGATCTTATCTTCCTTACCAAGAGCACCGGGGATAATTGTGAAGGTATTTGAGATACCATCCTGTGCATCGTTGAAGGGAAGCTTAGCAACCGATGAAAGGGATGCAACTGCACCATGAGTATCACGGCCGTGCATAGGGTTAGCACCGGGAGCAAAGGGCTGTCCAGCCTTACGTCCATCAGGTGTGTTACCTGTTGCCTTACCGTAAGTAACGTTAGATGTAATTGTAAGGATTGAAGTTGTAGGAACACCTTCTCTGTAGGTGTGGTGTCTTCTTACAGCTGTCATGAACTTGTGAACGATATCACGAGCGATATCATCTACACGGTCATCATCGTTACCATATTTAGGGAACTCACCGGTTGTCTTGAAGTCTGTGATGATACCATCTTCGTCACGGATAACTTCAACCTTAGCAAACTTGATAGCTGAAAGTGAGTCAGCAACGATTGAAAGACCTGCAACACCTGTTGCGAAGTATCTCTTAACGTTCTTATCGTGAAGAGCCATCTCTGCTCTCTCGTAGCAGTACTTATCATGCATGTAGTGGATGATGTTGAGGGTGTTAACGTAAACCTCAGCCTGCCACTCCATCATATCCATGAACTTGTCCATAACGTCATCGTAATCAAGAACGTCACCAACTACAGGACGGTACTTAGGACCAACCTGCTTCTTGGTCTTCTCGTCGATACCACCGTTAAGAGCGTAAAGTAAGCACTTAGCAAGGTTAGCACGAGCTCCGAAGAACTGCATTTCCTTACCGATAACCATTGAAGATACGCAACATGCGATACCGTAGTCATCACCGTGTGTAACTCTCATGAGGTCATCGTTCTCGTACTGAATAGAAGATGTTGTAATGGAGATCTTAGCGCAGTACTTCTTCCAACCTTCAGGAAGTCTTGTAGACCAAAGAACTGTAAGGTTAGGCTCGGGTGAAGCACCAAGGTTCTCAAGAGTGTGGAGGTAACGGAAGCTCATCTTTGTTACCATGTGACGTCCGTCAACACCAACACCACCGAGTGACTCGGTTACCCATACGGGATCGCCTGCGAAAATCTGGTTGTACTCAGGAGTACGAGCGAAACGTACGCAACGTAACTTCATGATGAAGTGGTCAACGAACTCCTGAATCTGCTCCTCTGTGAAAGTACCGTTCTTAAGGTCTCTCTCAGCGTAGCAATCAAGGAAAGTAGATGTACGGCCAAGTGACATAGCAGCACCGTTCTGCTCCTTAACTGAGCAAAGGTATCCGAAGTATGTCCACTGGATAGCTTCCTGTACGTTTGCAGCGGGCTTAGAAATATCGCAGCCATAGGAAGCAGCCATCTCTTTCATCATCTTAAGAGCAACGATCTGCTCAGAAATCTCTTCACGAAGACGGATAACATCGTCTGTCATGATCTTGCTTGTAGAAGCCTTCTGGTCCTCTTTATCCTCGATAAGTCTGTCGATACCGTAAAGAGCAACTCTTCTGTAGTCACCGATGATACGTCCACGTCCGTAAGCATCAGGAAGACCTGTGATAATGTGGCTTGTACGGCAAGCTCTCATCTCAGGTGTGTAAGCATCGAAACAACCTGCGTTGTGTGTTTTACGATGTGTTGAGAAGAACTCACTGATCTCAGGATCTACTTCGTAGCCGTTATCAGAGCAAGCTTTCTCTGCCATACGGATACCACCGTAGGGCTGTAATGATCTCTTGAAAGGCTTATCTGTCTGGAAACCAACGATAGTCTCCTTGCTCTTATCAAGATATCCGGGGCCGTGAGAAGTGATTGTAGAAACAACCTTGGTGTCCATATCAAGTACACCGCCTGCCTCACGCTCTCTCTTCATGCAGTCAAGCACCATGTCCCATAAGTCTTTTGTGTTCTGTGTAGGGCCAGCGAGGAATGACTCATCACCATCATAAGGATGATAGTTCTTCTGGATGAAATCACGAACGTTGACTTCTCTGTCCCACTTACCTGTTACAAAATCTGTCCATTCAGGTCTCATTTGTAAACCTCCTATTCATACTTTGAAATAATAAAAAACAATATGTGTATGCGACCGAAAATCGCACCAATCTCGTAACTATCATTATATGATTATAGAGAATTTCAGTCAAGGCAAGGAGATGTACTTTTTTATGTACAAAACTTGCATATTTCAAGGCTTCGGTATTATACTATAGGGGATTCAAATGTAACAGTCGTGTAATACGTGAAAGGATTTTAGAAATGGCTAAGATTACCAAAGATACGTTAATCGGCGAGGCATTAATGATTAATCCCGACATCGCGCCCGTTCTTATGGATATGGGTATGCATTGTCTCGGTTGTCCTGCCTCCCAGGGCGAATCAATTGAAGAGGCTGCCATGGTTCATGGAATGGACATTGATGTCCTTATGCAGCAGATTGACGCAATTCAATAATTTAACCTAACAGAATAACTCCGGTGTTTTTTACACCGGGGTTTTTGTTATCAAAAGGAGGGGTACTATGGCATTAATCGACGATATTGCTACATTGAAAAAATGGGTTGAGGAAAGTAACAACATTGTGTTTTTCGGAGGAGCAGGCGTTTCTACCGAATCAGGGGTTCCGGACTTTCGAAGCGTGGACGGTCTCTATAACCAGAAGTATGACTACCCTCCGGAAACCATTTTGAGTCACACCTTCTACAGAAGAAAGACTGATGAGTTCTATCGTTTTTACAAAGACAAGATGCTTTTTTTAGAGGTAAAACCGAATGCCGCTCATCTGAAGCTGGCGGAGTGGGAGAAGCAAGGTAAACTCAAAGCAGTAATTACCCAGAATATCGACGGTCTCCATCAGGCAGCCGGAAGCAAAACCGTTTGCGAACTTCACGGCTCAGTTCACAGAAATTACTGTGAAAACTGCGGTGCATTCTTCGATGCAACATACATTAAAAATTCTGAGGGAATTCCTAAATGTGACAAGTGCGGTGGTCCCATAAAGCCCGATGTCGTACTTTATGAAGAGGGTCTCGACCAGAAAACCATGATGGATTCCATCAGATTCATCAGCAATGCGGATATGCTTATCGTAGGCGGAACTTCTCTTGCTGTATATCCTGCAGCCGGCCTCATTGATTACTACGAGGGAGATAAGCTGGTTTTGATAAATAAAACTCCCACCCCCAGAGACAGGCAGGCAGACCTTGTGGTGACAGGCGCCATCGGTGAGATTTTCAGTCAGTTATAATCAGAGGTTACTATGGCAGAGAGTATGAATATTAACGTAGGGGATGTGATTCGAATGAAAAAGAAGCATCCCTGCGGAAGCGATGAATGGGAAGTTTTAAGGGTCGGTGCCGACTTCAGGCTTAAGTGCGTTGGATGCGGTCACCAGATTATGACACCCAGAAAAAATGTAGAGAAAAATATGAGAAAATGAATTTTTACCAAAAAGATAAGGCCTGTGCCCCGAAGGACACAGGCCTTTAATTTGCCTTAAAGTTTAATTACTTCTTAGCTGCCTGCTTCTTGAATGTGCCGATACCCTCGATAACAAGGATAACAGCAAGAACTACCATTGCAAGAGCAAAGATAAGCTGGAACCAGTTACCCCAAGCCATAGCGCCTTCAGCACCCTGAGCCATTGCAGAAACTTTCTTGAATACTGTAATGCAAAGTGATGTGATTGTAGCGATGAGCATGAAGCACATGGGGATGTAGAACATCTTGTTGTTCTTTCCAACTTCGCCGAGCCATGCAGCAACTGCCATAAGAGCAATACCTGCAAGGAGCTGGTTAGCTGCTCCGAAGAGACCCCAGATCTGGCTGAGTGAAAGACCACCAAGGATACAGCCTACAACAACCATAAGGGTTGTACCGAAGAGAGGATGAGCAAGAACCTTACGAGCGCCTGTTGCATCCTTATATGTCTCCTCGTCTTCCTTTAAGAAGAGCTCAGAGAACATGAAACGGCTAAGACGTGTACCTGTATCAAGTGATGTCAAAGCGAATACTGAAACTGCAAGTGTAAGTAATGCATAGATTGTGTTGTAGATTGTTGAAGCTTCTACACCGAACATTGTAGCAATACCTGCTGCGAATGCAGCTGCGGGTGAACCGAAGTCACCGTTTGTGTACTTGCCGTAAACCATACCTACAGCGATAAGAGAGATGATACCAAGTGCGGACTCGATAAGCATTGAGCCGTAACCGATAGCCTTTGCGTTCTTCTCTGTGTCAAGCTGCTTGGATGATGTACCTGTTGAAATAAGTGAGTGGAAACCTGAACAAGCACCACACGCAACAGTAATGAAGAGTGCGGGGAAGAGGGATCCGATCTTTGTTGACCAGCCTGTAAATGCAGGAAGCTCGAAAGTAGCCTGGTTTGTGAAAGCGCACATTACGATACCGATAATAGCAAGAGCCATCATGCCGTAAAGTAAGAAGCTTGATAAGTAATCACGAGGCTGTAAGAGAATCCATACAGGAACAAGTGAAGCAATTGTAATATAAGCACCGATGAATACAATCCATGCTGTACGGCTCATTGCGAAACCGCAGTTAAGGCCGATAACAACAGCTACAGCGATACCGATGATACCGATAACTGTAGCAGGGCCAACCTTAAGACCTGCACGGTTTGTAAGAATACCATAAATAATAGCAAGCACGATGAAGAGCAATGAAATCATTGCTGTTGTCTGATTACCTGTAGGATTTGAAACAAATCCGAACTGGCCTGCATCTGCTGCTGTGAAGAATGTTCCCGCAACTACGTTAACGAAAGAAGCGATAACAAGGATAAGTACGAGTAATGCGAAGATAATGAATAACTTCTTTGCTCTCTTACCCATGGACTGCATGATGATTTCACCAACTGATTTACCTTCGTTACGAACGGAAGCAAAAAGTGAACCAAAGTCCTGAAGTCCTCCGAAGAAGATACCACCGATTACGCACCATAAGAATACGGGTACCCAACCGAATACGGAAGCCTGAATAGGTCCGTTGATGGGGCCTGCACCTGCGATTGAAGAGAAGTGATGTCCCATCAATACAGCGGGCTTAGCTGCAACATAATCGACACCATCTTCCATCTCCACTGCGGGAGTTTTCTTGTTGGGATCGATGCCCCACTGTTTCTCGAGCCATGAACCATAGAATCTATAGCCCAGTGCCAGGAGAATAATAGCGGCTAAGATAATAAATAATGCTGTCATGTTTTTTCTCCTTTTTTATATGTGAGTATATTGCTAACGAGCTTCTTCAACAGTCGACCCTGTAAATTGTAATTTACATCCCCTGAAGAGCACTCGAGTGCAATCAGCCTAAAATTACTCCAGCCCTTAAAGCCGAAGGCATAACTTTTATATCGCCTTGTCTTCTTTATGGCTTTCCTGGTTTCATCATTAATCTTGTCACAGATTAAAACCAGCGTAATGTCCGAATTTCTGTGATTGGTATCCGGTGAAACCTTACTCAAACCGTCATTCCATGCCTTGTCGGTAAGTGTAATCACTTCATCTTTCGTAACACTGTCGGCGGTATAAAAATAAACATATTCAAAGCTGTTTATGTCAGCATATTTTGCGGCTTTAACAAGCATGTACTGCTCGTTGTGAATGGAAAAAGTTGCGGTGGCATCGAAGGGTTCAAGGCAATCATTTGTTTCCACATTGTAATATGCCTCGTAAGATTTAAGAAATTTCTCAAGTGCTTCCTTAGTTGTCATATAACCCTTTCAAGTTGCCCATATTATCTAAACGCAACACCATTTTCACTTTATCACTTCAATTTGGCGAAGTCAATTGTAACCTCTCATTTTCAGTCTAAGTTCGATACTTTGTAGGTATGTAGTTTTGAAAGCCATACAAAAAAAGTCCTAAGAACATTTCTTAGGACTTTTAGTGGTTTACTAATTATTTTCCAAGTATCTTTAAAAGAACTCTGACACAGGCTTTGGAAGCATCATGTACCATCTTCGCAAACTCCTGCTCGCCGCCCTCAACGCTGTCGCTGACCGCTTTGATACAAAGGGCAGGAATCTTGTTTCTGTGGCAGGTAAGAAGAATGCCTGCAGACTCCATTTCACAGATATCGGCGTCGTATTTCTCATGAAGAATTCTCTTCATCTTTGGATCAGCTATAAACTTATCAGCTGATGCGCAGATAACGGGTTTAAGTGTAGGAACCGCCTCAATGGCTTCTTTAAGAAGTTCCTTATCGGCAGGAATGTATATGTCAGGAAACTGTGCATACTGACCCGGAACTGTTCCCTCAACAAAAGGAGACGCATCAAAATCATAGTGAACACACTTCTCGACTACTACAACATTTGATAATGTCATCTCATCAGTAAGCCCGCCTACAACACCAAAGTTGATGATCTTTTCAACTTTAAATGCAGTAATCAAAAACTGTGTAGTGGCAGCTGCAGCTATCTCGCCCGCGCCGCTTCCCGCTACAAAAAGCTCATGCTCACCGATTTTGTAACAGAAGATGTCATACCCATCAACCTTAAAACTGTCCATAGGCTCGCCGCATCTTTTAAGCAATGCTCCGATTTCCTCAGGTATGGCAACAATCATTCCAATCTTCATTAAATGTCCCCCTTGTAGTTAACAAGATCTTAGAATCCGTCGGTAGTATTATTGGTAAACTCTGTATCAGCTGCACCGGTTGAAGCTTCAGGTTGTTCAGTTGCTTCAATAGCAGGTCCATTAATCAAATTTTCAAGCGCATCCTTTTTCACTTCTGAACCGTAATCGCAAACGGGGCAATGTACAAAGTACTTTGATGAATAAGGAATAAGCGGAATCCAGAATAATGAGAAGAACTTTCTTACTCTGGTAATACTATAGTGTCTTACGTTATTACAGTGAGCACAGCGAAATTCATCATGTGTGGTTCCCATGTGCTTCTTCATAACTTTGGTTCCATAAACAATAAACATATCAATATCCTTTTCTTACAATATAATCTTGACCTTTGGAATATACAACAATTATAAAGTACTGTCAAATTGACAATAAAAAAGGGTCTTCAAAATGAAGACCACTGAGAGGTGCGAGCCGGATTTGAACCGGCGATGACGGTGTTGCAGACCGGGGCCTTACCACTTGGCTATCACGCCATATTTAATTAAATTACAAGTGACTCCGACGGGAATC
>JAFZSQ010000014.1 GCA_017619295.1 Lachnospiraceae bacterium | reverse complement strand
TCATTTCACTATTACCGCCTTTCCACATCCTACAATCAATCTTGCCCTGGCTTTTCTCATCATCACAACTTCGCCCTGCCTTAATTCTCTGCCGAGCTCCATATCGAAGTAATTCTCAATGATTTCAAGCTGCACTGTATTGCCCTGCTTCAGATAGTCACCTGTAGGCTTTGATTTTCCAAGGACCTGCTGCCATTGTTTCTTAATATGCTCGTTATTATCTCCACGGTATGACGGATCTGTTGGAATCTCCAAGAATCTTTCTGGCCTTACATCTTCCATATCAAACGGAACAATATATCCATCTTCGCCCTCTTTAAATCCAAGTTCATCCAAAACCGTTATCGGAGTAGTTATAACCGGGACTCCCATTTCAAGAGCTTCAACAATCGAATAACCAAATCCTTCGGAATCCGAAAGCTGCACCAAATAATCACACTTTGCGAAGTAATCTTTGACATCCAAGTTCTCCGGGAGTTTAACCATACCGTCAACAAGCTTTGTCTCCTGATGGCTGAATACAAACCAAATGAAGTTTATTTCTGCTCTGCGGAGTGCTTCCGCAAGCTTAATCATTCTGTCTCCGCCTTTTTCCTTTGTGAATCTCGATGCAGTTATAAGGAATAAGCACTTATTTTGCCTTGAAGGCAATGTAAAATTGTGGATAACCTTATATTTGCCAACATTGGTATAAGTATCGGCTGCTGCCTGTGATACAAATACAACCTCGTCTCTGTCAGGCTGAATGTCGCAGCAGAATAAGGCTGAATAACATCCATGCACCATCTGAACAATCTTTTTAGACTTAATCTCTGCAGGTATCTTGTCTGTTATTCTTGTGTTGATAAGTGTATCGCACTCAATAACCTTATCTGTTAAGCGAACAACCTGAACGATTTCCGACAGTCTTGCGATCTGCTTGCCATCCATGCGGTCCTTAAATACAACCATGATGTCATACAGCTTGTACATGTTCATGCACCAATAGTAAAGCCAAGTTTCAATTCCGCCAATCTTCTGCATACTTCCGCAATAGATAACAACCTGTGTTTTTATCCTGGGCTTAAACTCTCCTGCTCTGGCTCTGTATGTCAAGCTGTTTTCACGGCCTGCTCTGTAAAGATATATAGGCTTTGTTATATATGTCTTGGATTCTGGTACCGGGAGTCTTTTTAAGAAATCATCATCTTCTGCTACCTGCATCTCTTCATTGAAGAACATGCCATAGATGTATTCTCTTTTGAAAACTCTGTTCCAAACACACCTGTTCCATGGATTAAACTCGTCTTTCTCGCTTTCAATAATCTTTCCGAGTCTGCCGTCTATGGATTTCCAAGAGATATAAACCGTATCAGGATCACTCTCGATTGCATTGTAAATCTGTTTAACATAATCATCCGTCACAAGATCATCCGAATCCACAAAGACAATATAATCACCCTTTGCTCTTTTAATGCCGGTATTTCTTGCTGCCGAAACTCCTCTGTTTGACAAATGGCGAATAACAATAATATTGTCAGCCTGCTGCCATGGCTCATATCCTTTCTTGCTTCCATCGTCGACAATGATAAGTTCGCAATCTCTTGCAAGCTGCGGCTCTAATATTTCAAGAAGCTTGTCTGTCATTTCGCAGGTGTTGTAATACGGTATAATTATTGAAAGTCTCATTTTTTCACCTCTTCTATCTTCCATACTCCCAAAGGGCCGAATTTAATCTTGCCCAATGTGAAGCAAAACTCATTTTTAATAAATCTTGTATTTCTTGCAGGAATAAAAGACAGCTTTCCTTCAATAATCCTGCCGTCAAATAGATATACTCTGACATCTTTATCGATGTACGGAATAAGATCAGGTAATGTCATTCTCTTTTTCCCTTCTTCTATCTTCTCTGGAAGCTGCTGCCATCATAGCCGTAAGCACTACTCCCGAAATATTACCCACGATAAAGCCAATACATAAGCCTATAACCAAATACCACCACATATTTAACCCCTTTCTACACATCAAATCCTCTAATCATGTTTTCTCTTACTGCCAGATACATGATGTTCTGAAATATCGCAGCCCCGGAATCATATCCGAACTGTCTCAAAACATCCATTGTATCGCTTACAGCTTTTTCTGCCTGAAGAGGACATCCGTTCTTAAGACTTTCTTCGTAAGTCTGCATCATGTCCTCATATACTGCTGCCGTTATGAACATTTTTCTGCCCCTTTCTTATAATCAATATTTTGTCCTCATTTTCTTTCTTGTGCTCATCGCACCACTCTTCACATTCTGTCTTGGTACCTGTAAAGATAATTCTCTGGGACTTTGCTTCTTCGATAAAATAAACTCTTTCTTCCATGCTACCCCTCGATTTCTTTCATATCAGCTCCGCAATGTGGACAGAACGGAGTTACATCATTCATTCCAATCTCGCCCTCTTCACCGTAACCGCACTCGGAGCAAACCCACCAATCGTTATAATCATCATTCTTATGAATCCACTTACCTTCTTTTCTTGTAGGCTCGCTAAACAAAAAATCATCCGACTGCTGCCATACCTTAATATCAAGAAGTGCTCCGCCGTACATAGGATTCAATTTATCCAGAGTGTTGATAACTAATAACTCACTCATGCCGGTACCGTTAAAAACCGTTTCAAGCTTACCGTCTTTTGTTTTAATTTTTGCTGTTAATCCGTAATACATGGCTTAATCCTCATCGCTTTCCTGATCCTTATGAAGAATCAAATTTCTCATCTGCTCGGCCTTTGAAATAACCGAATGAATATTAGATAAAGCTGCTGCCTTATCATTTCTCTTTATACTTGAAGAAAATTTCTCACATGCAGACTGCCATTCAACAAATAAATCCATTAAAGCATCATCTTCCGTAAGCTTTTCAATTTCTAATTCTTCCTGCTCCTGCACAATTTCAACTTCAGGTACGGCTTCTGTAGTTTCCTGGATGTTTTGAATTTCTTCTTTAGGATCTTCTTTAACCTTGGGCTCTTCTTTATGTTCCACTTTAGGCTTAACTGGTGTTTTGACTTTTTTTGAATCAGGTTTGTTGGGCTTTTGCTCTTTTTTATCGAGTTGCACCGGTGCAACTTCTTTTTCAGGAAAGTCAATCTCGTAAAGATACTTATAAGCTTCTTTGTAATTTTCAGGAATTGTAGGAAGTAACATTTCTTTCCATGCTTCTGCCATTTCTATCCAAGTTCTTGAAATCTTTTCGTTAGTTCTTGCATTTACAATTACAATTTCAGACTCTTTACAGATAACCATAAGCTTGCCGGTACCCATAACCCTGACTATATACATCTGATCTGCTATAGGAGCTAATATCTTTTGAATCTCTCGGCTTGAATCAGTGCAAATTCTTTCAAATACTTCAGGATAAGCTTTTCCAATCTCAAAGACTGCTGCCACCAAAATATCATCTTTTGCGAGTGCTGCTCCTGTATCGTTTGTTTGCTCCGCTTCGACTTTTTCAATATAATCATCAAGCGGAGTAATTTTCTGTTCCTCTTTAACCTCTTTATGTATTGTTTCAATATCTTCCACCGTGTATTCAGGAGAAAGTTCTTCCGTAATCTCTTCCGGGAGTGTAAGCATAACTCCAAGCTTTCTTGTTCCGAAACCCTTATACTCGTCTTTAAGTTCCAATGAGTTACCGCCTTCGGAAAAGCGATCATTAATACGAATGAATCTTGATACCTGTGTTTTATCGAGGCCATATTCCGCCTTTGCAAAATCTACATAAGTAGTATAGGAAGTATACTTAAGTATATCTGTGTCCCTGGCTACCTTAAGAAGATAACCAATTCTGACAAAACTCTCGGAAGCGGATGCAAGTTCCGCTCCGAGTTCTGCTCTATATTCTTCATAACCTTTCTGATAAACTATCTCGTTCATTTATGCTCCTTTCCGCTTGGCTTCTCTTTTAATAGCCTTAATGTCCAACTGTTTGACATATTTATTAAGCCATCTGTCAATTTT
>JAFZSQ010000013.1 GCA_017619295.1 Lachnospiraceae bacterium | reverse complement strand
TCAATAGTAGATATAGATTTTTTCAAAAAAGTTAATGATACATACGGACACGAAGCCGGCGACATCGTTCTTAAGGGGGTATCCAGAATCCTTGAAAAGAACATCATGGGCAAGGGCTACGTTGCAAGATGGGGCGGCGAGGAGTTCCTTCTTGTTTTCGAGCAGTCGGAAACCGAGGAGGCCGTTGAAATCCTTGAGAGAATCAGAAGACAGATCGAGGAATCCACATTTATTTCCGGTTCCGATGTAATTCGTGTTACAATATCCTCCGGAGTTACCGAGAGAAGGGATGGAGTGCGTCTTAACGAGCTTCTTAAGGAAGCCGACGACAGACTCTATTTTGGTAAGCAGTCCGGCAGAAACCGTGTTATCAGTAAACCCGTGGAGAACGTATAAGTAATTAGGGCGAGTATGGAAAATCAGGAAAAAATGATTCAATGCTCCAAGTGCGGAGCCACAATAAAAGAGTCGCAGGCATATTGTAATTACTGCGGCTCTATCAATATTCTCGGGGCCGAGATAGATTACAGACATAAGCTTGACGGCATCAAAAATGACCTGGCTGAAATGGGTGACGATTCCGAGGAGGAATTCAAGGGAACCTTAAAGTCAGGCACTAAGTTTGCCATTATAATTATTTCTGTAGTCTTAGGGATAATTCTTCTTGCCTACGGGGTCTATGTGATTTCTGAGAAAATTCATGAAACCCACTACGATAAATCCTATAATGAGATGCAGGAGATTTTTGCAGAGCTGGATGCTTTGTATGAGGCGGAGGACTATGATGGTCTGGCCGCATACTTTTCCGAAAACGGCGAGGGCAATTACAGGATTTACGATTGGGAGCACAGTCATTTCGTCAGCATCTATTCATATAAGAAGTGGGCTGATGAGGATTTGGAGCGCTATAAAAATGCGAAGGATGACGAGGATAAAAAGAATGCCAAGAAGTGGGTCAGCTATGATGCTGTGAATCTCTTCCACTATTCCGTGAGAGAATTCAGCGTGAATCAGCTTACGGAAGAGGAAGTTACAAAGGTTCAGGCCTGGGCTGAGGAAGTTAAGAAAAAGATGCTTGAAACCGGCATGTATACCGAGAGCCAGTGGGAGCAAATCGTGGGAAGCTACGTGAACGAAGACGGAACTTTTCCCAATATAGACGAACTTGATAAATACCTTGAGGAGAATAACCTTTACTAGAAAGGATAAAATATGGCAGTAGCACCGACAACCCAATGCCCCTTTTGCGGGGCGCCATTGACTGTGGAAGGGGATTTTTGCCCCAACTGCGGCAGCAAGAAACAGCAGTTTACCGAGCACAGAGCTCACATGAAGGCTTATAAGAAAGCCTTTGAAGACACCAAGAATACGGTGGTTGCAGAGAACAGACGTGACAGCAAGAAGGCTGCCTCCATAGCAATCATCGCTGTTTTGGTTGCTCTGATTCTCGGAGAAATTATAGTGACAAGATTTTCCTACAGAATTGTGGAAAGATATCAGGCTAGTGTGGCAAAGAAAAACAGCAGGGCAATTCTCACAGCTCTTGATGAGAGTGAGAAAACCGAGCAGTTTGAACTTTTTTACATGATCTGGACCGAAAACAGTCTAAGATACTTAAAGGATGATTCGGGTTTCAGAGAGTACTACGGAGTTTATGCCATAACCAGCAGTTACAATGATTTCATTTCCTCCATAGCATACATGCAAAACCTTGCGATTGATCCGGAATCAGATTATGAGGGCTTTGAAAAGGGCATTGAGAGGAAGGCTCAAAACGTGGTATATGCGTATAACAGTTTCCTCAGACGCTATGAAAGCTACGTTGAAAACTTCAAGCCGGATGACAAGTATTACACCTATCATCCCGACGGTTTTTCCGAGAAGCACATGGAGACCTACAGAAAAATTAAGGAGAATGCAAGATACATGATTTCTTATTACTTCGACATTCCCCTTGAGGATATGGATGATTTTGACAAATTATCTGAGGCAAAAATGACTGTTCGCCTTACTGAGGCTTTGGAGGCAAAATATGCAGCAAAAGACAACGAGTAATATAAACCCGAAACTGGGTTTGATTTATAAAATAATAGTGGCGGTTCTTACCATTACTTTTATTATTCTTGGAATCAGGATGGTAAGCACCTTAAGAAATGATTACCGCTATACCCATACCACTTTTTCAAATATGGAGTATCGCCTTTCGGATCAGAACTTCAGCAGGATTAATGAGTGGATTAGCGACAAAGAAGCACATTCTGATTTTATCAGCGGTAAAGAGAAGAACCTTGGAGCTGTGGGCAAGTACTACTACCAGGCGGTGCCTTACTTTGCATTAAAGGCAGCGGGTGACCCCAGAGCCAGCGATTATTACGAGAGAATGCAGCAGTTCAAAGCTCAGATGGGTGAGTATGAGAATCAGGCTGACGTTATAGACGAGATTTACAGTGTCTGGACTGACAATTGGATTAAATAATGAATATCAGAAAAGTTTTTAAATTCAGAGAGGGATTTATCCATGAACTTTGGGTTCTGGTAATCCCCATAGTATTACAGAATCTTATTACATCCGCTGTTTCCATGGCGGATGTAGTTATGCTTGGAAGACTGGACCAGACTTCCCTTTCGGCTTCAAGCCTTGCGGGACAGGTTCAGTTTCTTCTTAATATTGTTTTCTTTGGTCTGGCATCTTCCCTTACCATCTTGGCTTCCCAGTATTGGGGCAAGCAGGACAGACCTGTGGTTGGGAAGATTCTTGGAATCGGACTTATTATTTCCGTGGTTATCTGCGGCTTGGCAACAGTGCTTGCTCTTTTTATGCCAAGGCAGTTAATCAGCATCTGGACCAACATTCCTGAACTCCGGGAAGCAGGAGCCAAGTATTTAAGGTACGTGGCTTTGTCTTATTTGTTTGCGGGAATTTCACAGCCTTACCTTTCAATCATGAAGGCATGTGAGAGGGTAATGCTTTCAACAGCCATTTCCTTTACCACCTTGTGGGCCAACATCATTCTTAATGCCTGCCTGATTTTTGGCTTGGGACCTTTCCCGAGACTTGGAATTGTCGGTGCGGCATTGGCTACAACCATTGTTCGTGGAATCGAGCTTCTCATGTGTGTTGTTGACTTTAGCCGACAGAATGTAATTCCTCGCAGTGTCGTGAATATGTTCTCAATTCCGGGTTACCTGGTTAAGGATTTCGTTAAGTACTGCCTTCCGGCATTTATTAACGATGCCCTGTGGGGACTGGCTTTCAACATGAATTCCATTATCATGGGACATTTGGAATCAGACATTGTTGCCGCCAACTCCATAGTTACCGTGGCAAGAGATTTGATTACCACCGTGGGCTTTGGTGTTTCCGCGGCTTCATCAATTATGCTTGGTAAGACTATCGGAGAGAATCGCCTTTCGGATGCAAGAAAGGATGCCTCGGCATTCCTTAGAGTGGCCTTCGTGGTTTCCATTGTCCAGGGCCTTATCTTGTTTGCCCTGACGCCCATAATTCCAAAGTTTGTTAACCTTTCGGAGCGGGCAAACCACTACCTTCAGATAATGCTTCTTGTAAACATCGTTTATCAGATGGGACAGATTATAAACACCCTGCTTATCGCCTCACTTTTCAGGTGCGGCGGCGACTCCAAGTACGGCATGATTCTTGATATAGTCTGCATGTGGGGCTTTGCAGTTCCATTGGGCCTTATAAGCGCCTTCGTTTTGAAACTGCCATCCATCGTGGTCTATCTTTTGATGTGCACCGACGAATTTGCCAAGATGCCCTTCGCCTTCTGGCATTATAAGAAGGGTAACTGGATTAAGAATTTGACGAGATAAGAAAAGGAGAAAAAGAATGAACCCTGCATCAATGATGAAATTTATGTCAGCAATAAACACTTTCAAAAGTAATCACCCGAAGTTTGCAAGCTTCTTGGAAATCTTCATTAAGAATGGTGTGACAGAGGGGACTGTAATTGAAATCACAGTTACAAGACCCGGAGAAGAACCTGTTACTGCAAACATGAAAGTGCTACAATCAGATATAGAATTATTCCAGTCATTAAAGGATATGAAATCATAAGCGTAGAGGCGCGATATGGCTAATCTGATTATTGATACTACAAAGATAAAGGTATATGAGAGGCTTGAGTTTTTGGCAGAAGCTACGGGAAAGGATGCGGGCTTCGCTGACAAGCTATGGCAGAGCCTTCTGGATCACGAGGACCTTTACTGGGAGTTCGTCCATTACCTTCAAACAGGAAATATCAAGGATGGAATCAAGTTCCAGGGATATTCGCTGATTGATCTTTATGTGCACAGAATCGATTGCTACAACATAATTAACGATACCGGCAAGAACACTGCGGCATGTAATAAGGAGTCCATGGTGCTTGAGACCTTTATGGCCATGGCTGAATTGATGGCGGACCCTGAGGGTTACATCAAACGCATGAATGAAGGCCGGGGAATGGATAAATTGTAAAGAGGGGTAAAGCGACATGACAAACGACGAATTAAGAGCAGGTCTGGTTAAGACTTTGGAAGAAATGAAGGACAAGGCCATTGAAATGAAGATTCAGGGCGTTGCTGTGGCTTCAATTCTTAACAAGGGTGAAACCGTTGATTGGATAGGCGAGATGAAGGTGGTTGAGACACCTTATAATCTCAAGGAAGGGTGGAACCTGGTGGCCATTGCCTGGTCCAAGTGCGGCGAGGTAATTGCAACCGGAGCCGACAGCGGTGACCCGAATCATAAAACAATCCTTGGAGAGTACGGTTTCGTTGGCGGAGCGTATGAGGAATACAAGGGCTATAAGCTGGCTTTTGCCTTCAGCGGCGCCCTTTCCGAAGAGGATTTGGCCGTTGCAAAATACGGCATTGAGAGGATGAAACTTACGCTTTCATAGAAAGCGTTGTATAATTAAAAGAAAAATGTGGAGGTAATTGTACTATGTGGTCATTTATCGTTTCATTAATTATCGGTGGAGTTTCCGGCTGGATTGCTGGCCAGATTATGAAATCCACACATTCAACAATCATTAACATCGTCCTTGGTTTACTCGGCGGCGTTGTCGGCGGATTCCTTGGAAGCCTTATCGGAGTAGGAGCTACCAACTGGATTGGCTCAATCCTTATTTCAGTTGTGGGTGCTTGCATCCTTATTTGGGTTTACAGAAAGTTGTTTAAGTAATTATGCCAAGTCGTCATTCATCAAGCAGCCATAGTTCACATTCAAGCCACCATTCGTCGAGCCATCACAGCAGCTCCAGGAGCTACCACAGTTCCAGCTCGCACTCAAGCAGGTCATATTCGAGTGGCGGCAGTTCATATCACAGCTACACCACCAGAAGCAGGAGTAACCAGCCTAAAGGTTATAAAGGCCCCGCTTCAAAGATATATCGCTGTAAGAACCATGATTATGTTTTCTATGCCACATCCTGGGTAGATGCCGGTTCAGGAAGAGAATATCAGACCGGTTATTACGACGAGAATGGTAACTATTATAGAGATATTGTTTTTTCACAACAGGGTAAGATCTTAGATAATGCCACTGCGGTTGTCCGTTGTGATTACTGCGGTACGGAAGATTCCAGGCCTTGGGCGGACAGGGAGAAACCCTGTGAGCACTGTGGCGGAAATGTTACGGTTGTTTCTCAGGTGGACGAACTTGAGAATACAGGTACATGGATTACAAGTTCCGGAAATGCCGGCAAGGGCTGTCTTATAGCTGTGCTGATTATGATCTTGCTGCCCTTTGTTATCGGCATATTTGGCTGTACTGCCGGGGCTATATATCGGGCTGTGAGGGGACCGTTTTACAATTATTCTCAGGAAAGATTTAGCGATTACAGCTATGAATCCGAAGCGGAGCCTTACACAGACAGCGGCACCTACGGTAATACCAACAAGCTTGGGAATACACTGTATCTGAATGGAGCCAATGGCACCTACTTCATTACAACCAAAGAAGTGTACCAGGCAAATTATCAGGACGGCGGATATAAGAGACTGGTCCTTGATTCCGACGGAAACTATTACGACAAGGAAACCGAAGGGTATGCCTATCTGAACGAGGACATTGACCCTGCTCAGTTCCAGTACTGGTTTGAGGGCATCTCCTCAGAATACGGCGACTACGGCTGGATGGAATACGACACAGACGAGGGCCGTTGGTATATCGAGGTTGAGGCAAGCGAGTGGGAACCTTTGGACAACTCCATATATGAAGCTAATAAGGATCGGCTGTGGCATATATATTATGTGCCGTAGGCGGGGTCCCTCTTGACAAGTATAGAAATACCGCCTACAATAACCCATAGCCAAATATTTAAAGACTGTGACGAAGACAGTACCTACGCAGCGAAAGGCAAAGAGAGCCGGGATGGTGAGAGCCGGTACGAGTATCTGCATAGCGAAAATCACTTCCGAGTCGCAAACCGAAATCGAAGGCGCAAGCCGCAGAAATAAGAAAGTAGGATTTGCCGCAAGCTTCACGTTACGAAGCAGCGTATCGCCAAGAGCCGTACGATGTAACAGGTGGTTTAACGAATTCACTAGGGTTCGTCCTTTTACAGGACGAACCTTTTTTTGTTTCCAAGGAAGCATTTACACACAAGAAAGGAGTACCAAATGTACAACAAAGTCTCCACAGACCTTAACTTTGTTGCCCGTGAAAAGGAAGTCGAGAAGTACTGGAAGGACAACAACATTTTTGAGAAAAGTATGGACAACCGCAAGAAGGGTGAAACCTACACTTTCTATGACGGACCGCCCACAGCTAACGGCAAACCTCACATCGGTCACGTTTTGACCCGTGTAATTAAGGATATGATTCCCAGATACCGAACAATGAAGGGATACATGGTTCCCAGAAAAGCAGGTTGGGATACTCACGGTCTTCCCGTAGAGCTGGAGGTTGAGAAGCTCCTCGGCCTTAACGGTAAGGATCAGATTGAAGAATACGGAATGGAGCCCTTCATTGAGAAATGTAAGGAATCCGTTTGGAAATACAAAGGAATGTGGGAGGACTTCTCCGGCACAGTTGGTTTCTGGGCCGACATGGACAACCCCTACGTTACCTATCATGACGACTACATCGAGTCAGAGTGGTGGGCTTTAAAGGAGATCTGGAAAAAAGGCCTTCTCTACAAAGGCTTCAAAATCGTACCTTACTGCCCTCGTTGTGGCACCCCTCTTTCAACGGCTGAGGTTTCTCAGGGTTATAAGACAGTTAAAGAGCGCTCCGCAATAGTACGCTTTAAGGTTGTAGGAGAGGATGCGTTTTTCCTTGCATGGACAACCACACCCTGGACTCTTCCTTCAAACGTTGCACTTTGCATGAACCCCACAGAGGAGTATTGCAAGGTAAAAGCAGCAGACGGCTACACCTACTACATGGCTAAGGCACTCCTTGATACAGTTCTTGGAAAACTTGCTACAGAGGATACCAAGGCATACGAAGTCCTTGAGACATACAAGGGTAAAGACCTTGAGTACAAAGAGTACGAGCCTTTATTTGCCTGCGCTAAGGAAGTTGCAGGCAAGCAGAACAAGAAGGGCTTCTTCGTTACATGTGATAACTACGTAACCATGTCAGATGGTACCGGTATCGTACATATCGCTCCTGCATTCGGTGAAGACGATGCCAACGTAGGACGTAACTACGACCTTCCCTTCGTACAGTTCGTTGACGGCAAGGGTGAAATGACAAAGGAAACTCCTTTCGCCGGTTTATTTGTTAAAAAAGCAGACCCTGAAGTTCTTAAAGATCTGGACGCAAGAGGCCAGCTTTACGATGCTCCCAAGTTCGAGCACGAATATCCTCACTGTTGGAGATGTGACACCCCTCTTATCTACTATGCAAGAGAGTCATGGTACATCAAGGAAACAGCAGTAAGAGACGACCTTATCAGAAACAACAACACAGTCAACTGGATTCCTGAATCTATCGGTAAAGGAAGATTCGGTAACTGGCTTGAGAACATTCAGGACTGGGCAATCTCCCGTAACCGTTACTGGGGAACTCCCCTTAACATCTGGGAGTGTGAGTGCGGTCACCAGGAGTGTATCGGAAGCAGAGAAGAGCTTAAGAAGTTAAGCGGAAATGATGCTGCCGAGACAGTTGAGCTTCACAGACCTTACATTGATGAAATCACATGCAAGTGTCCTAAGTGTGGCAAGGAAATGCACAGAGTTCCCGAGGTTTTGGACTGCTGGTTCGACTCAGGTGCAATGCCCTTCGCTCAGCACCATTATCCCTTCGAGAACAAGGAGCTTTTCGAGGCTCAGTTCCCTGCACAGTTTATTTCTGAGGCAGTTGACCAGACCAGAGGTTGGTTCCACTCACTTATGGCTGAGTCCACACTTTTATTCAATAAGGCACCTTATGAGAACGTAATCGTCCTTGGCCACGTTCAGGATGAGAACGGTCAGAAGATGAGTAAGTCCAAGGGTAACGCAGTTGATCCCTTCGATGCTTTGGAAAAATATGGCGCAGACGCCATCAGATGGTACTTCTACATCAACTCAGCACCTTGGCTTCCCAACAGATTCTCCGGTGACACCGTTACCGAGGGTCAGAGAAAGTTCATGGGTACCCTTTGGAACACATACGCTTTCTTCGTACTCTATGCAAACATCGACAACTTCGATGCTTCCAAGTACAAACTCGAGTACGACAAGCTTCCTGTAATGGATAAGTGGGTTCTTTCCAAACTTAACACCACAGTTGGAGAGGTAGACGACGATTTGGCCAACTACAGAATCCCCGAAGCTGCAAGAGCACTTCAGGAGTTCGTAGACGACCTTTCAAACTGGTACGTAAGAAGAAGCAGAGAGCGTTTCTGGGCTAAAGGCATGGAGCAGGACAAGATCAACGCTTACATGACTCTTTACACATCTCTTGTAACCATTTCAAAAGCAGCTGCTCCCATGATTCCTTTCATGACAGAGCAGATTTACTTAAACCTTGTATATAACATCGATAAGACTCAGCCTGAGTCCATCCACCTTTGCGACTTCCCTGAAGTTAAGAAGGAGTGGATTGATACAGAACTTGAGGCTTCCATGAAGGAAGTACTTAATGCGGTTGTACTTGGTCGTGCTGCAAGAAACACAGCCAATATCAAGAACCGTCAGCCTATCGGCAAGATGTTTATCAAGGCAGAGAAGGAACTTGGCGACTTCTACACAGAGATCATCAGAGATGAGCTCAATGTTAAGGAAGTTGAGTACACAGATGATGTAAGAGAGTTCACATCCTACACCTTCAAGCCCCAGCTTCGTACCGTAGGACCTAAATACGGTAAGCAGCTCGGCGGCATTCAGAAAGAGCTTGCTTCACTTGACGGAAACAAGGCTATGGATGAGCTTAACACCAACGGCGCTCTTAAGTTCATGGTAGGTGATGTAGAGGTAGAACTTACCAAGGATGATCTTCTTATCGAGATGACCAAGAAGGAAGGCTTTGAGGCAGTTGAAGATTACGGCGTAACCGTTGTTCTTGACACCAACCTCACACCCGAACTCATCGAGGAAGGTTTCGTCCTTGAGGTTATCAGCAAGATTCAGACCATGCGTAAGGACATCAACTTCGAAGTTATGGACCGCATCAAAGTCGGCATCACAGGAAATGACAAGCTTGCTGAAGTCGTTAAGAAGAACGAGTCAGCCATCGCCACCAAGGTTCTTGCAGATGTAATCTCCACAACAGAGAATTTTGCAAATGCAAAGAGCTGGAACGTAAACGGCGAAGAAGTAACCATCTCCGTAGAGAAGAACTAGATGTGCAGGTTGGGGACAGGCTCCGATTGCACATAAAAAAGCAAAATAAAAGCAGGGCACATTTTACATGTGTCCTGCTTTTTTACGTGCAATCGGGGCCTGTCCCCACCTGCACATCCAGCGTATGGACTACAAAAGTATAGTATGCGTTAATTTTCAAATATTTAATTGTATATATATTACAAATAAAGAAAAAAAGAAGTATTCGTGGTATGCTTGTAGATAGAACGAAGAGGGGTTGATTTTATGATTAGTATAATTAATAGTTTGCTTTCGAACATTGAGAATTCTGAAGAGAGAGAACTGGTTGCATTTGGATTAAGAAGATTAGTCAAAATGACAATCTCTATTCTGGCTATTGGGATTATAGGTGCAATTTGGGGAGTTGCCCTTTACCTTTATATATTTATGGGAACTTTTGCGTGCTTAAGAGTGTTTGCTGGTGGATTTCACATGAAAACGGAACTGTCATGTGGAATCATATCCAGCCTTTTTGTTGTAGGAAATGCTATGCTGATAAGGTTTATGCCAAGTGAATTTTACAGCAATGTAGGCCTGCTTATTTTTACTCTGATTTTATCTGCTTTGATATGGATTATTTGCCCTGTTGAGAATGCGAATAAAAGGCTATATGTATCTGAACAAAAGAAATTCAGATGGATTACCAGAATTATCTTGTTGTTTGAATTATCGCTTTGTACGCTTGCTTTTTGTTATAACAGTATATTTTTTGTGATTCTTTCCATTAGCATTATCTCTGTTGGCATTTTGGTTTCTATGCAGAAAATAATTAATGAAAGAGGATAGAAGAAAATGAGGAATAACCTTGATATTGCAATTTGTGACGATGAGAAGATTACGTGCTGTGATGTCGAAAGAATGACTAATATCATCTCGGAGGAAATAAATTGTTCAATCAGGACATCAGTTTATCATACGGGAGAGAGTTTAATCGAGAGACTTAAGATTGGAGAGCATTATGATTTCCTGATTCTTGACATAGAATTGTATGAGCTTAACGGCGTATGTGTGGGAAAATATTTGCGTGAGACACTTCATGATTTTTATACACAGATTATTTTTATATCATCAAAGCAAACATATGCTATGCAGTTGTTTTCGGTTCAACCGCTTGATTTTTTGACCAAACCATTAAAAAGGGAAGAATTGAAGAACACTATTTTGCGTGGACTAGAAATGAGAGGGCGCTCTGAGAGCATTTTGCAGTGCAGGATAGGGAAAGGGATTGTAAATATCCCATGCAAAAATATTCTTTATCTGACAAGCGAAAAACGTATAATAAGGGTTGTATGTGCAAGCGAGGACGTCTCCTTTTATGGAAAGCTGTCTGATATATCAAAAAAACTTCCCAATAACTTTCAACAGACGCATAACTCATTTATTGTAAATCTTAATGCAATTAGAGCGTATTATCCGGATCGTATTATGATGATAAATGGCGATGTGATTAGCATTAGTCGAAAATTTAGCAAAGAATTCAAAAATAGATTATTTAATTAGTTTAAAGGAAAGACATGGGCTTATATTTTATTCATTTTCTTTTTGTATTTCTGCAAATGCTTGTTACAAAGCTATTTATAAAGGATTTTCTTTCGGAAAAATGGGAAAAACCATATGCTAGTTTATCATTAGATAACTTATGGGTCATCGGAATCTTTTCGATTAATGTATTAATAAATAACAGAATCCTTAACTTTTCTGCTGCGGTATTGTTTACATTTATCCTTACTATTAGTTTTTATGGTCCATATTGGAAAAAAGCGCTTGTATCTATTTTGTGTACCTTGCTGGCGGCAAGTTGTGAGTTTTTAAGCGAAATCATTCTGTCGCCAATAAAAGTTGATGGAATTCTCTTTGTTGCCCATTTGCTGACTATCATTCTTTTGTTGATTATTGAAAGGATGGTGGGAATCATACTTAGAAGAAATCGAGGAATTGATATTCTTGGTAAAGAGGTAATTCTTCTCTACATATTACCTTTTCTTTCTTTTGCAATACTATATTGCATCACTTATGGAGATATTGAATATAAGTATTTGCTAGTTGCCAGTGCATCATCGGCTGGAATCTGTATTATTGCTTTGCTTCTTTATAATGGAATTTCTAAACAAATTCAGGAGAAAGTTGAAAACGCAATTTTAGAAAAACAGGTTGAAAGCTTTAAAAATGAACTTGACACCATTCAAAAAACTGAGAGGAAAATTCAAAATCTCAGGCATGATATGAGACATCATTTGTTGGAAATAGAAGGGCTTGCTGCAAGGAATAAGACAAATGAAATACAGACTTATATCGGAGAACTGAGAAAATCTATCGCTGATGGTTATAAAACTGTCAACACGGGGGCATATGAGATAGACAGCTTACTTAATTATTTGCTTGATGATGCCCAAAAAAAACTGATTAATGTTGAAACGGACATTATAATTCCGGAGGACCTTGAAGTATCAGGCTATAAATATAGCGTGATTATCGGTAACTTGTTGGAAAACGCTATTGAGGCATCCTTTAAATCAATTCAAAAATACCTTAGGATAGAAATGAGAGTAGAGAAGGGGATTCTTCGTCTTAAGATTATTAATTCTTATAATCGTTCAATAAAGCCTTCTAGCGGCATAGGATATAAAAGGTCGGGACACGGAATTGGTTTAAGAAGTGTCAAGGATTTGGTGGTGGAACAGAAAGGTGAATACGTAATAAAAACGGATGATGATTTTTATACTGCGGAGGTTATACTTTATATTGCCTAGACAATATAGAAAATGTTAATTATTACATCTTTAAGGCTATTTTTTACATGAAGATCATTGTCCTTCTCTTTTCATGCTATGATGAAAAAAAGAGAGGAGGAGAATAAATGAAGAACAGGATTCTAAAAGCCTTAGTTTTATTAGGACATTTGGGCACTAGTATTGAGGTTAATACAGAATGCGTATGGGGCTTATATCAGGAGAAAGAGCCCAGCTCTGTTGAGTATTTAAGATATTTAAAACAAAACGAGAACAAGAACTGATGTAAATGCAGGGACAGGTGTCCCCGCATTTTGTTTTTTAGAAAGGGGTATTATGCTTATTATGAAAAAGAAGGTATTATCATTTACATTGTCAAGTCTAGTTTTACTGGTATCGTTTTTCAGTAACAGATTAACAGTAGTAGCCGCAAATTCCGAGACTAATGATTTGGTGAAGCCAGGAGAAGCCGTTCTTGTGGAAGATATCGGGATGGAACTTGATGAGATTGAGGAAAACATTGTAGAACATCCATACGGCGGTGGAGAATTATCCGTACCTCCGAAGAAAAGAATAATGGCCAAAAGGGAGATGGCTATTTCGAATACCGATCCGAATTATGCAATCTTTGTTACCAATGAAGATGTGGATCAAAGGGAGATTGAATCCCCCGGTGAAATGAGGTGGTACAGATTTAGCTTAGAACAGACAAGCAAAGTTTCTATCTTGCTTCAAATGGTTGATTCTCTTGATGCAGACATTTATGTATTTAAGCTTAACGAAGAAACTTATCAATTAGAGTATCTTGAAGGCTGCGCTCGGGGTGGTGTCGGCGAACTTGAATATTACACATCTGTACTAAATCAAGGTATTTATTTCTTCGCTATTAACGGCTATGAAAGCACTGGTTTGTACGCTTTTGCTTTTTTCCAGAGCACATTGGATTCCAACTGGGAGATTAATGATAAAGCATCTCTTGCAACAAATTTTGAAATTGGTGATAATACATTTGCAGGAATTCTGGATACACCAAGCGATATTGATTTCTACAAGTTCTCTGTCACTAAGCCGACGCTGTTTAATTACACATTTTTATCTGAGAACGGATATTCTTTTGTTTATGTCGGTAGCCAAGGTGATGAATCAGGCCTTTTTACAATTGCAGGTTTAGGTGATAACTATAAGGTTGCGAAACCTGGGACATATTATTATGCAGTGTATTCAGAGAATGGCGCATATTCCTCAGAAAATGCATATTCTCTCAAATTCCAAAAAGTTAGTAGCTTGAGTGGCGATTCAAGAGCAAATATTTGGGGGATAAGTACAGAAGCTGGTATCGTTTTTGAAACCAATGAAACTGGAACAATATATTATGTCAACGGTAATAATATTGATATCAGCTATTTGTATTCTCAGGAAATCAATAGTTCAGTAGGAAATCAATCATATTATATTACCATTCAGAACAGTCTTGTGAATCGAGTCGACTTAAGCCAATCCGGATTGCCAAGGCCAGTTTTTTATCACAGTTCTACGCGACCGGCCATGGATGTGAATAAAAAACCTGCTCTAAAACTCACATTATATGGTGAACATGACATGTATTTAGTACATTGTAAATGTGATGGACCTTTTTCTATGAATAACTATTGGATAGATTTTGGCGCGGTGACTGTTATAGTTGATCCAGATACGGGAAAACTTATAGAAATATCTGATTTCAATTATTTTTATGATTTTGCGCCTGTTGGAACTAATACAATTACAGTATTATATCCGTATAGAGACTTTATCTGGGTTCAATAAGATAGAGAGGAGAGTGTTATGGATATTAAACTAAATGGATTCACTGAAAGAACAGTAAAGCTTACCCCCGAAAATATGCTTAGTTCTGAATTCGCTGCAAAAAACAAAGAGCGTTATATTTCCGATGAAGTAAACAGATTTGAGCCGGATAAATGGGATGGTGGAGCTCCCTTTGATGTTTCTATTTCAGAAGAAGGGTTTAAAGCTTACATTAATTTTTTGAATCGTTCAGTACAAACGAAATCTGACAAAACGGGTGCGGAAAATGAGATAGAGGTAAAAATAGATAGTGCTGATTGGTTAAATCCACTGTTGGTTTTCAATAAATATCTTGAATCTTCTCGAACCACTAGTGGGTACATTTCCATTGAAAATAAATGCGAATTGGCTCTAAAAGCTTATGCGGAATCATATGATGAACTTGTTAGTAAGTACGATAAGGGATTAAATGAGGTACGCTTCATTCGTGATGAAAGCACAGAAAAAGGTTATCGAGAGATGACTTTGGAAGACGAATTGAAGTGGCTCGAGGATGATTTCGCGCTTACCGTAGAGCATATCAGAATCGGCGAGGAAGTGTTTGAAAAGTACAAAGACAGAAGAGAAGAATATTATAATGAGATGGAGAGATTAGTCTCTGCAGGCAAAATGAGAGAACCCGACAGGCTGCTTGAAGAGATAGAACACTTCAGAAAGCGTTTGCAGGAGAAGACACCGGCTAATCTTACGGAATGTCTGATGAATGCTAAAACAGAATTTCTCAATCTATATCTGAATCGTCAAGAAAATGGACTTAGTATTTCTGATATGCTTAAGCAGATCAGAATATTCTCAAAATAAAACATATATGTGCAATCGGGGCCTGTCCCCAATTGCACAATATGCGTCCTGCTTTTTTACGTGCAATCGGGGCCTGTCCCCAACCTGCACATCCGGCCCCAAACCCCAACCTGCACATCCGGGCCTTGCTGGTTCTGCCTACCCTGCCAGGTCCACCTGCTGCATGGTGCCGGCGACACCGGATTCGTAGAGGAACATTCCGGTGGAGCGGAGGCGTGCAGTGTCAAGGTTGTCATCGTCTTTATAGTGGAAATTGGTGCCGGCGCGGCCAAGATAGATGGCGCCTACGCCCTTGTCTGCAAGGGAGTAAAGTGTATCTGTGCCGTCGGCCTCCTTGATCCAAATCTTTACTTTGTTCCAGATTTCATCATTTTCATCAATCCAGCCGTTTCGGTCTGAATCGTACTTCGAAAGATCATAGAAGCCGTCTCCGGTCTTGGTGCCAAAAAGCTCACCACCGTCGTTGATAACGCCGTCCTCGTTAAGGTCGAGGGCAAGCATTCCTGTGCCGGGACCGAAGGCGTGGATTTCATCCTTAACACCGTCGCAGTCCAAATCAAAGAAGAATTTCTGGTCGGAAATCTCAGCCACTTCGCTGTCCAGATTGATAACCAGAGGATCGCAGAAGTTTACGTTCTGGGCAAAAGTCTGTCCGTACTCAGCGTAGAATGTGCGGCTCATGGAAACATCCAGATTAAACTGGATTTCGCGTCCCGTTGAATCCACTACAGTTCCCGCAGTGGAGAAAGAATAGGCTTCATACTCGGTGTATGAATAATTCTCCTCATAAAGAAGCGTAATCTGATTGGCAGGCTGTACCTCGGTGCTGCAATCCACACACTCTGTGGCATTCCAGGCATCCTTGGTGCTTTGATACTTTTTGTCCTTGTTAAAAAGCTCTTCTAAGTACCTGATGATGTGCTGCCTGAACTCATCGATTGCCCTTAAGGGATCCGATTCCGTGATTCGATCCGACTTGGAAATCCTTGATATAGGCCTTCCGCTGCTCATCATGGAAAGAATTTCGTCAACGCTTGCCGCATTGCCGGAAAGCTGGCTTTCCGCTTCTTCTCCTTTCTCTGAGGTCTCTCCGTCCTTTTGGTTGTTTACGTCCCTGTCAAATAAGCCGGCAAAGCTTCCGGGCATATTTGCACCATTACCCACATATGAACCGATGGCCTTTTTCTGGTAGGTCTGGGTCACAGCGTAGGTGTTGGTGGATTCCATTCCGAGGTTGAAAGAATTGATTTTCATGGTTTTCCCTCCTTATGGAATGATATAGATTTTGCGGATTTTACCCTAAAAAAGGGCAAAAAAGTACCTCCAACAAGACACTGGCAAAATGTCCCGCCGGAAGTACCATCCATGGTCATAGTATATATCGGCAAAATCGTAAGAATCTTTAACCTACCTTGTAAAAAAACTTCTATCCAATTATAATAAATCCGTCCACGAATTTTCACCCGGAGGGAACTAAATGATCAGATTTATAATTATTATTCTTTATATATTGGTATTTTTCATCTTAAGCATCATCCTTTTGCCCCTTGAATGGCTCCTTGGCCTCTTCAACAAGAGAGCAATGAGAAACTCCAGCCTTCGAATCATCAAGGCCGTTTTCGGCACCATCGTATTCTTGGCAGGAACCAAACTTGAAGTAAGAGGACTTGAGAACGTGCCCGACGATCAGCCTGTACTTTACGTAGGCAACCACAGAAGCTTTTTCGACATCGTAATCAGCATGATGTACGTAAAGAGAGTCACCGGCTACGTTTCAAAGAAGGAGAACAAGAAAGTTCCCTTCCTCGCTCAGTGGATGGTGAACCTTAACTGCCTCTTCCTTGACAGAAGCGACATTAAGCAGGGACTTAACACCATTCTTAAAGCCATTGAGCTGGTGAAGGACGGCTATTCAATCTGCATTTTCCCCGAGGGCACCAGAAACAAGGAGAACGACACCTTCCTTCCTTTCCATGAGGGAAGTTTCAAAATAGCACAAAAGAGCGGATGCCTCATTCAGCCCTTTGTTTTCTACAACTCGGCTGCAATCTTCGAGGATCACGCTCCCAAAGTAAAGAAGGCCCACGTGGTGCTTCAGTATCTTCCTCCCATCGACATGAAAGCCATGGAAAAGGAGGAGGCAAAGCACATCGGAGCCTACACTCAGAAACTTATCGAGGACGCCTACTTCGCAATAAAGGACGAAGCAGCCAACCAATAAAAGCGAACCGCAACAGACGACGGATCAATAATCGCTGTCTGACGGCGCCACAAAATAGTCACCTGAAAGGATTTGTGCAAGCATGTAGATATAAGCTGCATTGCTTCGCAAATCCTTTAATTTATATTCATCTTTATCATATATATAATCTTCTGAGGAAAAATTCCGTCCTCTAAAATAATGCTCATGGTTCTTTATTACGCTGGCGTACTCATCATTGGTAAGCACGTAGTTTGAGGTGGATAGAATAACCATGTTCCAAAGAAGACTCTCGAAAGAATCATCCCCGTCAATTGTAGAAACCATAAACGAATCGTCTCTTGCAGCCTGGGAAATCACCTCTCCGCTCTTCATTAAGGTCTTCATGAGAGACTGGCATTTTGCCACGGAAACGGCCTTCCTGGTAAGCATGTAAGTAACCGATGAATAGAGGTTCCAGTGGTCTGCCTCAATATCAAGGTTCGAAGGCAAAAGGTCGTTTGCGTAGGTGTAGTAGGTCTGAAGGCCGGAAGCTCTGTAAAGCTCTGCCGCTGCGGAAGCAAGCACAGAGGAATCCGGTGAGGAGGAAGATACGGCTTTTTCCTTCTCTAAATATTTCCATGCCATGTCGGCAGCCTTAAGACAGATGGAGGCGTACTCTGCGTCCACGTCCTTATAAATATAGGAAAACTTCGCCATAACTGCGGCGAAAGCAGCGCTCGCAGTATTATCCACAGGGCCAAGGTTATAGGTGACGGACACGTTGTCGTTAACGGTATAAAGGCTTCTGTAAACGCCTCCGCTTGTCTCATCCTGCAAAGACAGCATCCAGACGGACTGGTGATAAAGCTGGTCAAGAATTCTGATGTCGCCGGCGTCGTTGGTGAATTCCTCAAAGGACATGGGGAACAGCTCGTAAGCCGTAAGAAGAGTCATCATGGTCTCGGCGGCAACAGTCACATCCTGGGTTCCGTTTTCATCCGTAATCCAGCCGCCTTGAAGGATCTTTTCCACTTCGGCGCCCTTGGTGTCCCTGGCCTTAACGGTAATTCGCTTCTCACGAACCATATCAAGGACGTCCAAAGCGTCGGGCACAATGTCCCTGATCAAATCATCCGTAATCACAAAAGGATAACTTTCCCCAAGACCCGCGCACTTAATATAGTAGTTTCCGGGAATGGTCAGCTCGGTGAAATATCCGTAGCCAAGGGGCGCAGAGCCGTTACCGGGATTTCTTTTGGTCTTAACCACTCCGCTAAAGGCTCTTCTGCCCGTATCCGCGTCGATGATTTCGAAGGTCTGGGGAATTGATGCCGAGGTAAAAACAGCTACTTTCTCAGCCTCGGATTCAAAGCCGGCCTTGTCCGTTACGATGTGGGGTAAAACTACGGGAACTGTATCATAAAGATGAGGCTCTTCGTTCATGCTTAGGAACTCTTCGGCCTCATTCACATACTCCATCCTGAAACCGGGAACTGCGCAGGACACAAGGAGACTCATGACGCATGCAATTGTAATAATCGGGAATGTTTTGGATTTCATAAACATATTATAGCGCTGATGGAGCAGGGGAGAAAAGGAGAATTTTTCATACATCATTGTAAATATGCAGAAAATAAGCTAAAATAAAAACAATCTTGGCTTTTAAGGAGGATTAGTTTTGAAGAAGAACACTATTCAGAAATTCGACAAAGACCTTTTTAAACGCAGTGTACTCTACAATGTCAAAACTCTGTACCGTAAGACCTTAGAGGAAGCTACGGATCAGCAGATTTTCCAGGCAGTGTCCTACGCTATAAAAGATGCGGTAGTCGATCACTGGCTCACAACCCAGAAAGAATATGAGAAAGAGGATCCCAAGACACTCTACTATTTATCCATGGAGTTTCTTATGGGACGTGCCCTCGGAAACAACATTATAAATTTGAAGGCCTATAAGCCCGTGAAGGAAGCTCTTGAAGAACTGGGACTTAACCTTGATGTGGTTGAAGATCAGGAGCCCGATGCAGCCCTTGGAAACGGCGGTCTTGGAAGACTTGCGGCATGTTTCCTTGATTCCCTGGCAACCTTAGGCTACAACGCATACGGCTGCGGTATCAGATACAGATACGGAATGTTTAAACAGGAAATCCGTGACGGCTACCAGGTGGAGGTTCCCGACAACTGGCTTGTTAACGGAAATCCCTTCGAACTTAGAAGACCCGAGTACACCAAGATTGTTAAATTTGGCGGCTACGTCAACGTATATATGGACGAGAAAGGCAGAAACAATTTCGTCCAGGAAGATTATCAGTCAGTTAAGGCCATTCCCTACGACCTTCCCGTTGTGGGCTATGGAAACGGTATCGTAAACACCTTAAGAATATGGGACGCAGAGCCCGTTGAGTGCTTCAAGCTTGAGTCCTTCGACAAGGGTGATTACCAGAGAGCCGTTGAGCAGGAAAACCTGGCAAGAAACATCTGCGAGGTCCTCTACCCCAACGACAACCACTATGCCGGCAAGGAATTAAGACTTAAACAGCAGTACTTCTTCATTTCCGCCTCCGTTCAGGAAGCAGTCGAGAAGTACTTAAGAACACACGACGACCTTCACAAGTTCCACGAGAAGGTTGTGTTCCAGCTTAACGATACACATCCCACAGTGGCTATTGCAGAGCTCATGAGAATCCTCATGGATGAGCATTATTTCACATGGGAGGAAGCATGGGAAGTTACTTCAAAGACCTGTGCTTACACCAACCACACAATCATGTCGGAGGCTCTGGAGAAATGGCCCATTGAGCTTTTCTCAAGACTTCTTCCCAGAATCTATCAGATTATCGAGGAGATCAACTCCAGATTTATCCGTCAGATTCATGACAAATACGACAATACCGGCGTGAACGTCGACGAGAAAATCCGTAAGATGGCTATCATCTACGACGGCCAGGTTAAGATGGCTCACCTTGCAATCGTAACCGGTTTCTCCGTAAACGGCGTTGCAAGACTTCACACCGAGATTCTTAAAAACCAGGAACTTAGGGACTTCTACGAGATGTATCCCGACAAGTTCAACAATAAGACAAACGGTATCACCCAGCGTCGTTTCCTCCTTCACGGCAATCCCCTTCTTGCGGATTTCGTAACAGGAAAGATCGGCGACGACTGGATTACAGATTTACCTCAGATTTCCAAACTGAAAGTTTATGCAGACGATGCTAAGGCTCAGCAGGAGTTTATGAACATCAAGTACAAGAACAAGGTTCGTCTGGCTGAGTACATCGCAGAGCATAACGGCATCGAGGTTGATCCCAGATCAATTTTTGACGTGCAGGTTAAGAGACTTCACGAGTACAAGAGACAGCTCTTAAACATCCTTCACGTAATCTATCTTTACAACAACCTTAAAGAGCATCCCGAGATGGACTTTACCCCTCGTACATTTATTTTCGGGGCAAAAGCAGCAGCGGGCTACGCAACAGCAAAACTCACCATTAAACTCATTAATTCCGTTGCAGATGTGGTCAACAATGACCCCGTAATCGAAGGAAAGATTAAGGTTGTCTTCATCGAGGACTACAGGGTTGCAAACGCTGAGCTTATCTTTGCTGCAGCAGATATTTCAGAGCAGATTTCAACGGCATCTAAAGAGGCTTCCGGAACCGGTAACATGAAGTTCATGCTTAACGGCGCGGTTACCATCGGAACCATGGACGGTGCCAACGTTGAGATTGTTGAGGAAGTTGGAGAAGAAAACGCTTTTATCTTCGGATTATCATCGGAAGAGGTAATAAACTACGAGCAGCGCGGCGGCTACAACCCCAATGATATCTTCAATTCTGACCCGGATATCAGAAAGGTTCTTATGCAGCTTATTAACGGCACCTTTGCAGAGGGCGACCCGGATCTCTTCAGACCTCTTTACAACTCTCTTCTTAACACTCAGAACTCTTCAAGAGCCGACACTTACTTTATCCTTAAGGACTTCAAGTCCTACGCAGAGGCTCATAAGAAGATTGAGGAAGCATATAAGGACGAGAAGAGATGGGCCAAGATGGCAATGCTTAACGTGGCCAGTGCCGGCAAGTTTACTTCCGACAGAACTATCCAGGAGTATGTGGACGATATCTGGCATCTTGATAAGGTGACAGTTAAATAATTAATTATAAAGGAAAAATATCAGCATGATCGAATTAACAAAAGGCGGAGCTTACCTGGTTAAGGGTACCACCCTTATAGAGGAGAATTCAGGTGAAGCTTCAAGCTACAACAAGGAAGAAGCCTTAAAGGGCACCATGGCATATGGCATCCTTAAGGCACACAACACATCCGATAACATGGATAAGCTTAAGATTCGTTTCGACAAGCTTACATCCCATGACATCACGTTTGTAGGTATCATCCAGACAGCAAGAGCATCGGGCCTTGAGAAATTCCCCATGCCCTATGTTCTCACCAACTGCCATAACTCACTTTGCGCAGTAGGCGGAACCATCAACGAAGATGACCACATGTTTGGACTTACCTGTGCCAAAAGATACGGCGGAATCTACGTTCCTCCTCACCAGGCAGTAATCCACCAGTTTGCCCGTGAGATGCTTGCAGGCGGCGGCAGAATGATTCTTGGCTCCGACTCCCACACCCGTTACGGTGCTCTGGGTACCATGGCCATGGGTGAAGGCGGTCCCGAGCTTGTTAAGCAGCTTCTTAACCAGACCTACGACATCGACAGACCCGGCGTAGTTGCTGTTTACATGGAGGGTGAGCCCTCATTTGGCGTTGGACCTCAGGACGTGGCTCTTGCCATCATAGGTGCCGTATTTAAAAACGGCTACGTTAAGAACAAGGTAATGGAATTTGTGGGCCCCGGCGTCGCAAAGCTTTCCGCAGATTTCAGAATCGGCGTTGATGTAATGACCACCGAGACCACCTGTCTTTCATCCATCTGGCAGACAGATGCAGAGATTGAAGAGTTCTACGCGATCCACAACAGACCCGAGGATTACAAGGAACTTAAGCCCGCTGACGTGGCTTACTATGACGGCGTAATCAAACTTGATCTTTCTAAGGTTAAGCCCATGATTGCAATGCCTTTCCATCCCAGCAACACTTACACGATTGAGGAACTGAACGCTAACCTCGATGACATCTTAGCTGATGTTGAGGCAAAAGCGAAAGTATCTCTGGGAGAGAATGTAAACTTTACTTTAAGAGACAAGATTAAGAACGGAAAACTTTACGTAGACCAGGGTATCATCGCAGGATGTGCCGGCGGCGGATTCGAGAATATCTGTGCTGCGGCAGACATCATGGATGGCAAGTTCATAGGTTCAGACGGTTTTACCTTCAGTGTATATCCCGCATCAATGCCCATATACATGGAACTTATCAAGAATGGTTCCGCAGCGAAACTTATGGAGAGCGGAGCAGTGCTTAAGACAGCATTCTGCGGACCCTGCTTCGGTGCAGGCGATACACCTGCCAACAACGGCTTCTCCATCAGACATTCAACCCGTAACTTCCCTAACCGTGAGGGAAGTAAGCTTCAGAGCGGACAGATTGCATCCGTTGCACTTATGGATGCAAGATCAATTGCCGCTACAGCAGCCAACAAAGGTTACCTTACTCCTGCAACAGAGTTTGACGGTACATTTGGAAAATACAAATATCACTTTGACACCAAGATTTATGAGAATCGTGTATTTGATTCAAAGGGTGTTGCGGATCCTAACCAGGAAATCCAGTTTGGTCCCAACATTAAGGACTGGCCCAAGATGTCACCCTTGCCCGAAAACCTCGTATTAAGAGTTGTTTCAGAGATTCACGATCCCGTAACCACAACTGATGAGCTCATTCCTTCAGGTGAGACATCAAGTTACAGATCAAATCCTTTAGGCCTTGCAGAGTTTACACTCTCAAGAAAGGATCCCGAGTACGTAGGTCCTGCAAAGGATATGCAGAAGGCTCAGAAGGCAGTCGAAGAAGGCAATTGCGCCAAGGACGGAAAGCCTGATATCAAGCCCGTCATGGAAGCTATCAAGGCTGAATTCCCTGATATCTCCTGTAAGATTTGCGGATACGGCTCCACAATCTTTGCGGTTAAACCCGGCGACGGTTCCGCAAGAGAGCAGGCAGCCAGCTGCCAGAAGGTTCTTGGAGGTTGGGCTAACATCGCCAACGAGTATGCCACCAAGAGATATCGTTCAAACCTCATTAACTGGGGTATGCTTCCCTTCATCATCAAGGAGGGTGATCTTCCCTTCAAGAGACTTGACTACATCTTTATCCCTGAAATCAAGAAGGCGGTAGAGACCAAGGCTGAAGTCATCAAGGCATACACAGTTACAGACAAAGGACTTGTACCTTTCGACCTGACTCTCGGAAACCTTACAGATGAGGAGAGAGAGATTATCCTTAAGGGCTGCCTTATCAATTACAACAGAGTATAAAAATTTTCATATAGGGGTTAACTTATTATCTGACAAGCCGATATATAAGATACAGAAACGGATAACTATGCTCCACGGAGGGAGCGGAAAGAGAGGCAGATATGAGTGTAAACGGAATTACAAGTGCGGTGAACAGCTACAGCACATATACTGCTGAAGCTAAGAAGGCACCGACTGCGAAATCCGAAGCAGCCGACACTACAGTTAAGGCTACAGAAGAAGCCGGCGTAGTTTACGAGCCTTCAGAAGAGACCGCAAAAGAAGCGGTTAAGACCAACAAGAACAAAATCGCTGATCCCGACCTTGTTGCGAAACTCCAGGCAGATGCTGATGCAAGAGTAGCTCAGTTTAAGGCACTGGTTGAACAGCTTATCTCCAAGCAGGCCAATACTTACGGAAACGCAAATGACATTTGGGCATTCTTGAGAGAAGGCAATTTCACAGTTGATCCTGCAACCAAGGCACAGGCAGAAGCTGATATCGCTGAGGATGGTTACTGGGGTGTTGAGCAGACATCAGACAGAATCATTGATTTTGCAAAGGCTTTGGCCGGCGATGACCCCGAACAATTAAATAAGATGCTTGACGGCTTTAAGAAAGGTTTCAAACAGGCAGAGAAAACCTGGGGCGGAGAACTTCCCGAGATTTCCAAGAAGACCTATGATGCGGTTCTTAAGAAGTTCGACGATTTAATCAACGGAACCTCACAGGCTGAAGCATAAAGCAAACAAAACAATCACGATAGAATAAGGCAACAGGCGAAGGACGCCCGTTGCCTTGTTTTTTGCCCCAAAATTGTATATAATTTAGTACAAAGATTGTATACAGGATGCAAGATACGAAGCATCCGAAAAGGGGGAGATACACCGAATGGATATTATTAAACGCAAAGCCTACGCCAAGATTAATCTTTGTCTGGATGTTCTCGGTAAGAGACCCGACGGCTATCACGAGGTTTCAATGATCATGCAGACCATTGGTCTTAGCGATGATGTGACCTTAAGAAAGCAGGATGAGGGCATAAGCCTTTCAATAAATGGGGCAGACCTTCCAACAGATGAAAGTAACCTTGCCTACAAGGCAGCAAAGTTAATGATAGACACCTATGATATCAAAGGTGGAGTAAAGATTTCCCTTAAGAAATCAATCCCCGTGGCTGCAGGACTTGCAGGGGGAAGCAGTGATGCCGCTGCAGTATTAATGGGCATGAACGAATTGTATGACCTTAAGAAAGATAAGGACGAACTTTGCACCCTTGGAGTAAAAATCGGTGCGGATGTACCTTATTGCATTAAGGGCGGCACCGCTTTGGCAGAGGGAATCGGCGAGAAATTGACTCCCTTACCGGAAGCTCCCGGAGCCACAATTCTTATTGCAAAGCCCGATTTGAGCGTTTCAACCAAGGAGGTTTACACAGCCCTTAACGTATCTGAATTAAAGGCTCATCCCGATGTGGACGGCATGACCAAAGCCATAGTTCGCCACGATTTGGACGGAGTAATCGAGAGAATGGGAAATGTTCTTGAGAATGTAACCATCAAGAAATTCCCTGTAATAGATGACATTAAACAGTTGATGAAGGAACACGGTGCCGAGAACGCCCTTATGAGCGGCTCAGGCCCCACAGTGTTCGGAATCTTCTATGACCAGAGAACAGCGGCTGAGTGCTTTGGCATTGTGAAAAACAGCGGTCTCGCCAAAGACGTAGCCTTAACAACTTTTGTAACACCCTAAACACTAAGAGGGGAGGATTAGATGCAGGATAATCTGTCAATTCCAATTGATGACTATTTACCGCTTCGAGACGTGGTCTTTAAAACATTGAGACAGGCCATTCTCACGGGAGAACTTAAACCCGGGGAGAGACTTATGGAGATTCACCTGGCAAACAGACTGGGTGTCAGCAGAACTCCCATAAGAGAAGCTATACGTAAACTTGAATTAGAGGGACTTGTGATAATGATGCCAAGGCGCGGTGCCGAGGTTGCGGAGATTTCCGAGAAAAGCCTTAAGGACGTTTTGGAGGTCAGAAGATCCCTTGATATTTTGTGCGCAGAATTGGCCTGTGAGAGAATCACCGACGAGGGAATCGAAGCCCTTGAGAAGGCCGGTATCGATTTTGAAAAAGCGACGGAAACCAAAGATGCGAAAGTAATTGCCGCAGCAGACGTGGCTTTTCATGATATAATAATCGGCGCAACAAACAACGACAGATTAATAACCCTCATCAACAATCTTTCCGAGCAGATGTACAGATATCGATTCGAATACATCAAGGATGAGAGCCAGCATTCAAACCTTGTAAAAGAGCATGAGGAACTCTTCCATGCCATTAAGAACAGGGATAAGGCTGCAGCCGCCAAATCTGCCGGAGTTCACATCGACAATCAGGAGATTTCAATCCTTAAGCAGATAAACCTTAACCATAAGGAATATGAATCGAGGAAGAAACATGAGTAACAAAGACGTAAATGCGCCCATAGGCGTTTTCGATTCCGGCGTCGGCGGACTGACTGTGGCAAGAGAAATCATGCGACAGCTCCCCAACGAGCGAATCATATATTTCGGAGATACCGCCAGAGTTCCCTATGGAAGCAAGTCCAAGGAAACCGTTACAAGGTATTCCAAGCAGATAGTAAGATTCCTTTTGGAACACGACATCAAGGCTTTGGTTGTGGCATGTAACACCGCATCAGCCTACGCCCTTGATGAAATCGAGAAGGAGCTTACAATCCCGGCGGTAGGTGTGGTTAAGCCCGGTGCCAAGGCAGCAACCGAGGCCACAAAAAATGGCAAAATCGGCGTTATCGCCACAGAAGGAACCATCGCCAGCCACCTTTATGATACCTACATCACAAACCTCGGGGGCGACGTAAAGATTTACTCCAAGCCCTGCCCCTTATTCGTTCCTTTGGTTGAAGAGGGACTTCTTGAGGACCCTGTCACCGAGGAAATCGCAAGAAGATACCTGGCAGAGTTAATCGATATAGACATTGATACACTGATTCTTGGATGTACACATTATCCATTAATCAGAAAGACTATCGGAAAAGTCATGGGAGAGGGAGTAACCCTGGTTAACCCCGCCTACGAAACCGCCAAAGAGCTTGAACGCGTGTTAAAATCCAATAATCTCCTTAACGAAACAAAGCCCGCTTTGGGAGAGCAGCAGTACAGCTTCTTTGTAAGTGATGCCGCTGACAAGTTCAAGACTTTCGCCAACACAATAATCAAGTACGGAATCCTTTCCGCCAAAACCATCAACATCGAGGAATATTGATGAAAAAAGATATAACCCTTACCATTAAGGGCCTGCATCTAGCGGATGATCAAGAGAATACCATGGAGACAAAACATGAGGGCAGTTATTTTTTCAAAGACGGACTGCACTATGTTCTTGCCAAAGAAGTAAACGAAGGTGTGGTGACAGACCTTCGTCTTACATTTGATGAGAAAATTCTGAAGGTAAGAAGATCCGGGGAAATCACCACGGAGCTTACCTTTGAACCTGATATGATGCATGAAACCATGTATCGTACACCCTTTGGTTCTTTGCCTGTAAAGACCCACACATCGGAATATTATGTAAACCTCCAGGCCATAGAAAAAGGGCTCATCGAAGGAGCCCTTAAATATAAACTTTATGTGGACGGAAATGTTAATTCCGACGCTACTTTGGTCTTTAAAGTAGAAGAGAAATAGACGATTTTACTTAATAGGCTTAGCGCCGGCCTTCTCCTGCATCTTCTCAACCCAGGCTTTAAATTTGCCTTTCTTCTTAACATCAGCTGCGGCAGTTTTGCCGTGAAGTCCCTTAACCTCAGTAATGTAAATACCGCTGACAGAAGCCTTAACCTCTTTCTTTACAGGGATGGAATCGAAAATCTTCTCATCACAAACTAAAGAAAGAATCTGAGGGCCAACCTTAGCCTTAACAATGGGAAGCTTGCTGCCTCTAAGAAGCTTAGGAGTCTGGTCAATAACCATCTGGGGAAGACCTGATTCCTTAATCTTCATTCTCTTCTTGTCGATTATAAGCATTGATACAGACTGCTTGGATGCATCGATTTGAGCCTGCTGTGCTTCCTGTCTCTTCTGAGCCTTCTTGCCGAGAAAATATAAAACAATCACGCCTACAAGTAAAACGGCTGTGATGACAATCATAACAATAGTAAATGTACTCACAAATATATCCTCCGTATTTCAATAGACACCTACGCGTCACAAAGGGTATTTTATCATCATTTATATCAATAATCAACATTTTGCGTTATACTATATAGCATGGAAACTTTTTTGAGTGGAGTAAAAACAGCAGCAATCTTCATTTGGGAAAACCTGGTATGGATTAACCTGATTTTTGCCATAGTTATCGTGTTTTTCCAAAGACGTGACCCCAAGTCCGTTTGGGCTTGGCTTCTTGTACTTTATTTCGTTCCGATTCTGGGATTTATCTTCTATCTTCTCGTCGGTTCCGATATGCACAAGCGTAAGATTTTCGTCACCAAGGGAATTGAAGATAGAATCAACAGGGCCATCAGGCAGCAGGAGTATATGCTTAAGCACGCTGATGTTGAACTTATTGCGCCCAAATTATCGGGATTCTCGGACCAGGTTATGTTTAACCTTGAAACCCAGGGAAGCGTCTTAAGCGATGATAACGACATCGATATTTTCACTGACGGCCGCACCAAGTTTGACAGGCTTATAGAAGATATAAAATCCGCCAAGGAATCCATTCACATTGAGTACTACATCATCAAGAAAGACGAGCTTTTCTTAAGCATTTTGGATGAGCTTAAGAAGAAGGCAGCCGAGGGCGTTGAGGTTCGAATTCTTTTTGATGCCATGGGCTGCAGAAGCGTTAAGCATAAATTCTGGAGAGAACTGAATACTTACGGAATCAAGACTGCCGAGTTTTTCCCCGCAATCTTAAGACGAATCAATATCCGAGTTAACTATCGTAACCATCGTAAAATCGTCGTTATCGACAATAAGATCGGATATGTTGGCGGTTTCAACATCGGCAAAGAATATATAGACAAGGACGAAAAGTTCGGACACTGGAGAGACACCCACCTTCGAATTGTGGGAAGCGCCGTAACAGGCTTGCAGTTAAGATTCATCCTGGACTGGAACTATGCGGCTCAGGAAAATCTCTTTGAATCTGATAAGTACTTTGAAAATGTCACCTCAGGAGTCAGGGATTATTCCGAGGTTCAGATTATTTCATCGGGCCCCGATTCACTTGAGCAGAATATCAAGAACAACTACGTAAGACTTATAAATAAGGCGAAGAAATCTATTTACATTCAGACGCCGTACTTTATTCCCGACGAGTCCATTCTGACGGCTTTGTTTATAGCCATTAAATCAGGGGTTGAAGTCAATATCATGATTCCCTGTAAGCCCGACCATCCTTTGGTTTACTGGGCAACCTATTCATACATTGGGGACCTTGTTATGGCAGGGGCCAAGTGTTACACCTACGACGGAGGATTTTTACATGCCAAGGGCGTTATTGTAGATGACAAAGCTTTTTGCTACGGTACAGCCAACATGGATATCCGCTCATTTGCCCTTAATTTTGAGGTTAACGCCATCGTCTACGACGAGGAGAAGGCCACGGAGATGCGCGGCTACTTTGAGGAGGATGTGAAGAAATCCACCTTAATTACCGGGGAGGACTATTCAAACAGAAGTCTGCCCTTTAGAATCAGAGAACAGATTTGCAGGCTTTTCTCGCCTTTGCTTTAAGTTTTAGTGGAGAAATGCCTGAATTTGTGGTATAAAGAAATGTGAATATTTTTTTGTTGTTTCAGTTACAGAGAGTGAGAAAAATTATGAAAAAAACATTAGCATTGGTACTTGCCTTAGCACTTTCTGCTATGGCACTTATGGCATGTGGCAAGGAAGAGGAAGTTATTGAACCCGCTCCCACTCCCGAACCTACAGAGGCGGTTCAGGTTGTTGAGATTGAACCCGCAGTTACTCTTGGTGAATACAAGGGCCTTGAGGTTACTTACACAGAGCCTTTTGTGGCTGAGGAGGACGTTGAGTATTACGCTCTTCAGGAATACACCAAATACATTACCGAAGAGGTAGGTATTAAGGACAGAGCAGTTGAAGAGGGCGACAAGATTTATCTTTCATACGAAGGAAAGGTTGACGGAGTTGCTTTCGACGGCGGAACTTCCGCAGGATACATGCTTGAGATCGGTTCCGGTACATTTATCCCCGGATTCGAAGATCAGTTAATCGGTGTAATGCCCGGCGAAACCAAGGACGTAGTTGTAACATTCCCCGAAAATTACAGCGCAGAAGACCTTGCAGGCAAGGAAGCAGTTTTCACCTGCGAAATATTCTATATTGTTCCCGAGATGAGCGATGAGGTAGTTGCTCTTCTTGATTGGGATTACAAGACAGTTGATGAGTTAAAGGGTGCCATCAGAGACGATATGCTTGCTCAGATGCAGGTAAACGTTGATGCTGAGATTGAAAATAATATAGTTGAAGCTGTTATAAATAATGCAACCTTTGGAGAGATTTCAGAGGAGTTATTGGACAGATACAAAACTACCGTAGACAATCAGCTTGAAGCTTACACAGCTTATGGCTATGACAAGGATACCGTGGCTCAGATGCTTTACGGAACTGATGCGGCAACAATGGTTGAGGAGTTAAGCCTTATGTATGCAAAGCAGGATTTGGTATTCCGTGCAGTTGCAGCAGAGGAAGGACTTAAGCTTGACGATGCCGCTTTGGATGTAAGACTTGCAAAGTATGCCAAGGAAAACGGTTTTGAAAGCGCAGACGACATCATCACAGAAGATATGACAAAGGAACAGTACAGAGACTTCTTCCTTTTCGATGATGTAATTACATTCTTAACAAGCAACAACAAAGCAGTACCTGCTAAGTAATATAAAGGAGAAATACAATGGACCTTACAGATATCAGAGACCTATTCAGGGAAAGAGACAAATATATCGGAAAAGAAATTACAGTAGGCGGATGGATCAGAACCAACCGTGACTCCAAGCAGTTTGGATTCCTTGTAATTAACGACGGAACATTTTTTGAGCCTTTACAGGTGGTTTATCACGATACACTTCCTAATTTCGATGAGATCACCAAGCTTAACGTTGGTGCGGCAGTTGTTGTTAAGGGTGAGTTGGTAGCAACACCTGAGGCTAAGCAGCCTTTTGAAATTCAGGCCAAAGAGGTACTTGTTGAGGGACCTTCAACTCCCGATTATCCTCTCCAGCCCAAGAGACATACACTTGAGTTCTTAAGAACCATGCCTCATCTTCGTGCTAGAACAAACACCTTCCAGGCAGTATTCAGAGTTCGTTCTCTTATTGCCTATGCTATTCACTCCTTCTTTATGGAGAGAGGTTTCGTTTATGTGCACACCCCCCTTATCACATCCAGTGACTGTGAGGGTGCAGGTGAGATGTTCCAGGTTACAACCCTTGATATGAACAACCTTCCCAAGAACGATGACGGAAGCGTAGATTACTCACAGGATTTCTTCTGCAAGCCCACCAACCTTACAGTATCCGGTCAGCTTAACGTAGAGACCTTCGCTTTTGCCTTCAAGAATGTTTATACATTCGGACCTACATTCCGTGCAGAGAATAGTAACACAACACGTCACGCTGCTGAGTTCTGGATGATCGAGCCTGAGATTTGTTTCGCAGATCTTACAGACGACATGATCCTTGCAGAGGCAATGCTTAAGTACGTAATCAGATACGTTCTTGAGAACGCTCCCGAAGAGATGGCATTCTTCAACAATTTCATCGACAAGGGCCTTATTGAGAGACTTAACCATGTGGTTAACTCCGATTTCGGCCGTGTTACATACACAGACGCTATTAAGATTCTCGAGAAGCACAACGACGAGTTCGAGTACAAGGTATCATGGGGCTGCGATTTGCAGACCGAGCATGAGAGATTCCTCACAGAGAAGGAATTCAAGCGCCCTGTATTCGTTACAGACTATCCCAAGGAGATTAAGGCTTTCTACATGAAGCTTAACCCCGATGGAAAGACCGTTGCCGCTATGGACTGCCTGGTTCCCGGAATCGGTGAAATCATCGGTGGAAGCCAGAGAGAGGACAACCTTGAGTTACTTGAGAAGAGAATGGAAGAGTGCGGCCTCAACAAGGTTGACTACGACTTCTACCTTGATCTTCGTAAGTACGGCAGCGTTCGTCACGCAGGATTCGGACTTGGCTTCGAGCGTTGCGTAATGTATTTGACAGGAATGGGCAACATCCGTGACGTCCTTCCTTTCCCCAGAACAGTTAAAAACTGCGAGCTCTAATCTAAACTATTAACCTTGGAGGCCAACCTTGGCGAGATTCAGAAGACTTCTGGGCTTTGTGGTTGGTGTAAGTGTTTTGGCGGGAGCAGTACTGCCCGCTTCGGCTTCATCAATTCAGGAAATCCAGAAGGGTATGACCGACAAACAAAATAAGCTTAACGCCGAGAACAGCAATTTATCCGGCCTTCAATCAGAGGCAGAAGCCTTAGAGCAAGAGATTGCCGACTTGGATTCAGAGATACTTAACCTTATGACGGACATCGCCGTTTTGGAAGATCAGATTGAGGTTAAGATAGGCGAGATTGCCGAGGCTCAGGCCGAGTATGACGAGGCCAAGGCCACTGAGATAGAGCAGTACGAAGCCATGAAGGTCCGCATCCAGTATATGTATGAGATGGGTGATAACAATTATCTTTCCCTTCTTATCAGTGCAAAGAGCATGTCGGAGCTTCTAAACAAGGCTGAGTACGTAGAGCAGATTTACGAATACGACAGAAAGAAACTTGAAGAGTTTCAGGAAATTACCAAGAAGGTTGAAGAGCTTAAGATTGCTCTGGAAAATGAGAAGGCTGAACTGGAAGACCAGAAGGCGGCTCTCAATGACCAGAAGGCAATGCTTGATGAACTGATAGAGCAGAAGAAGGCTCAGGCCGCTGACTATGCAGCACAGATTGCGGAATCAAGAAAGCGTGCCCAGGCTCTCAAAGATGAGATTGCTGCCGACCAGAAGAAGATTGCACAGCTCCAGGAAGAGGAGCGTAAGCGTCTTGCAGCTGAGGCAGCAAAGAAAGCCGCAGCATCAGGAAATGTGGGCCAGACCACAGCAACCATCATCACCAACGCAACAGGCTCTGAACTTGGTAAACAGATAGCAACTTACGCCTGCCAGTTTGTAGGCAACCCTTACGTACACGGCGGAACAAGCCTTACCCAGGGTGCCGACTGTTCAGGCTTCACCTACAGGGTATACGCTGACTTCGGTTACTCAATACCTCGAAGCAGCTCGGCGCAGACCACCTGCGGCACCGGCGTTGACTACGCCAACGCCCAGCCCGGCGACATCATCTGTATGCCCGGCCACGTAGGTATCTACATCGGCAACGGCCAGATGGTACATGCCTCCACCCCTTCCGGCGGAATCAAGATCGGCACCTGTACCTTCAAGCCGGTCATCGGTGTCAGGAGAATAGTGAACTAAAGCTTTGGTGCAATTGGGGACAGGCCCCAATTGCACCTTATAAAATAAAACGTCTGGACCCGAGAGGGTTCAGACGTTTATTAGGTTAATAACAATAGATTAATTCAATATCAAGTACTGTTTCTCTTTAATACTTCAAGCTCCAGCGTGATAACCTTCTTGGGTGTTGTATCGCCCTCGATACGGTTAAGAAGTGTTCTTGCCGCAACTCGTCCCATTTCCCTGATGGGAATGGCGATTGTGGAAAGAGGAGGGTTGGAGTATCTCGAAATCTCGATGTTTGAAAGGCCCATAACTGCGCACTCGCCGGGAACCGAAACTCCCAAATCGTAGAAGGCTCTTAAGACTGCGATGGCCATCAGGTCGCTGGCTACGAAATAAGCGTCAGGCAGGTTGCCTTTCTTGTAAGCTTCTTTAATTTTCTCGATGCAGTAATCCTCATTCCAGTTACTGGGAAGAACCCACTTGGGATTGTACTCTAAACCAAGTTCGTTAAGGGTTGCAAAATAACCTTTGAATCTTCTGCATGAAGGAATGTCTTCCTCGAAACCGCCTACGAAACCGATTCTCTTATAGCCCTGCTCATGAAGATGCTTAACTGCAAGATAAGCAGCGGTGAAATGGTCGTAAGCTATGTTGTCAATTGAAGTATGTTTGGTATCGACTCCCACAATGTGAGGAGTCTTCTTTTTTGCGTAAGCAAAGATATCATCTGTCAACGTGTTCATGATGATGAGTCCTGTGGGGGGCTCCTCAAAGGCGTTGAACATTACGGACTTATTGCTGAATTCTTCATTGGTGTGAACGAATGCAATTTCATGTCCTGCTTCAAGCATTGCTTCCTCGAATCCGGATAAAACCGAGAGGAAGTAAGGATCAGTATATTTACCACCTTGTACGTTAAGTACGCAACCGAAACGATAAGAGTTTCCGGCACGTGCTATGTTTCGTACAGTCTTAAACTGCTGACCGGATGAAGAGGGTGATTTGTAATTGAGTTCAGCGACTGCTCTCCAAATCTTCTCCTTTGTTTCATCCGTCATCTTATAAGTCGTATCATGATTAATTACTCTGGATACTGTAGCCGGCGAAACTCCTGCAAGAGCCGCCACTTCACGAATCGTGCTCATTCCAATCTCCTGACCTAAATGACATATTTTTAACGAAACAAAATGCCCCTCATTATTCCAAAATTAATATTATAATAACCACCACGTTATGTCAACAACGAAACAGACGAAAACCCAGTTATTTCAAGGGTTTAGGTAATATTATACAAATTGAAACTGTCAATTTTATGAAAATAGGCAATAGAATTGTTTAGTAAAAAGAGCTAAACTTGTTTCGTAAATTTAGTAAACAAAAGTGTTTACATTATGAAACCTAGTAAAAGGGAGGACAAACATGAAAAGAAAGCTTTTAGCAACAATTCTTTGCGCTTCAATGGCTCTCGCTACTCTCGCAGGTTGTGGTGGCAACACTCAGACCGCTTCTACAGACGCACCTGCAGCTGAGACCAAGACTGAAGAGGCAGCACCCGCTGCAACAGACGAAGCAGCACCTGCAACAACAGAGTCCAATCTCGAGGGAGAGATTCACTATGCATACTGGCACGGTGCAATGACACCTTATCTTGAAGAGTGTAAGGCAAACTTCGAAGCAGCTAACCCCGGTGTAACAATCGTTCTTGAAGAGACATCATGGGACGAGTACTGGACAAAGCTTGAGACAGCAGCATCAGGCGGAGCTATCGCAGATGTATTCCATCTTAACGGACCCAACATTGGTAAGTACGCTGAAGCAGGCGTTGCAATGCCTATCGATGATCTTGTAGCAAATTCAAGCCTTGATCTTAGCAACTATCCTCAGGCTCTTATCGACCTCTACACAGTAGACGGCAAGTTCTATGGTATCCCCATGGACTACGATACAATCGGCCTTTGGTACAACAAAGAGATCTTCGACGCAGCAGGCATGGAATATCCCAACGAGAACTGGACATGGGATGATCTTGCAGACGCTGCTAAGAAGCTCACAGATTCTTCAAAGGGTATTTACGGTATCGCAGCAGGTTACGAAGCACAGGGTGGTTTCTACAACACAATCCCTATGTTCGGCGGATATGTAATCAGCGATGACAAGACCAAATCCGGTTTCTCACTTAAAGAGACCAGAGACGGCATCAAGTGCTGGGTTGACCTTATGGAGGCTGGTTACTCACCTTCACAGGAATCCCTCACAGAGAACCCTGCATCACAGCAGTTCATGGCAGGTAAGCTCGCAATGCTTACAGCAGGTGACTGGAACGCAGCTGAGTTCTCAGGTGACGAAGAGTTCAAGAATAAATGTGACTGCACATACCTTCCTACTGTAAACGGTAAGAGAGTATCAGTTATCCACGGTAAAGCAAACTGTATTTCAGCTTCAACACAGTATCCCGAGACAGCTTGGGCATGGTGTGAGTACCTTGCAGGTCCTGAAGCTAACGAAGCACTTGGCAAGTGTGGTGCTGCAATCCCTTCACACAAGGATTACTCAGCACTTTACTTCGAGAGATTCCCTGAGTTCAACATGGCAGTTTACGCTGATGAAGCTCAGAACATGTCTTATCCTTATCCTACATCCAAGACAGCAGCTGAGTGGGATAACCTCATTTGGACAGAGCTTATCGAAGTATTCTCACTTAACAAATCTCTTGATGATGCATGCGACACCATCGCTGAGCAGATGGACGCACTTCTCGCTTCTGAATAATTTGTAAACCGAAACAAACACTTTTGAGGTAACGCGGTCATGAAAAAAATGAACCACAGACAGAAGACCGAGATTTTCTGGGGGCTATTGTTTATAGCCCCCGTTACCATCGGTCTTATTATTTTCTATTTTTACCCCTTCTTCAGGGTAATAAGAGACAGTTTTCACAATATCGGAGCATTCGATAAAGATCAGGGATTTATCGGACTTGAGAATTACACCACGATGTTTCAGGATCAGGAAATGTGGCAGACACTGGGCAACACCTTTAAGTATGTCATCATTATCGTGCCCCTGACCTTGATACTCTCACTGTTAGTCGCAGTCCTTTTAAATACCAAAATCAAAGGTCTGTCGGTTTTCCGTGTTATCTATTTCCTGCCGGCAATCACAATGTCCGT
>JAFZSQ010000012.1 GCA_017619295.1 Lachnospiraceae bacterium | reverse complement strand
GGTATTACCATGAATCTGTATGTTCATATTACAGAGGATGAAAAACATAGAGAAATTGACTTAGTGGCTGACGCGTTAAAAGTGGTATAAAACTTGATGCGAAATTCATCTCCGTGGTACTCGATGTGGTACTCGGTCAAAATCGCAAATCGCGGAAAGCCCGTAAAATAAAGGAAAATCAAAGGAGATGAATATATTATGAAACTAGGAATCGTTGGTTTACCCAATGTAGGCAAAAGTACACTTTTCAATTCGCTTACCAAGGCGGGAGCACAGGCAGCAAACTTCCCGTTTTGTACCATAGACCCTAACGTAGGCATTGTTGCGGTACCTGATGAGAGAATTAAACAGCTCGGTGAGATGTATAACTCAAAGAAGGTAACTCCTGCAACAATTGAGTTCGTTGATATCGCAGGACTTGTTAAGGGTGCTTCCAAAGGTGAAGGACTTGGTAACCAGTTCCTTGCAAACATCAGAGAGGTAGATGCAATCGTACACGTTGTACGTTGCTTTGAAGATTCAAATGTTATTCACGTTGACGGAAGTGTTGATCCTCTTCGTGATATTGAGACCATAAACTTTGAACTTATTTTCTCAGACCTTGAAGTTTTGGAGAGAAGACTTTCCAAAGTTTCCAAGGCTGCAAGAATGGATAAGAGTCTGGCAAAAGAGAATGCTCTCCTTGAGAAGTGCAAGGCACATCTTGAGGCAGGCAAGATGGCTAAGACCATGGAAGACTTGGATGAAGATGAACTTACTCTTATGAAGGAGTTCAACTTCCTTACATATAAGCCTGTAATCTATGCTGCAAACGTTGCAGAGGATGAAGTTGCAGACGACGGTGCAAGCAATGCTTATGTTGCAAAAGTAAGAGAGTACGCATCAAAAGAGAACAGTGAAGTATTTGTTATCTGTGCTCAGATTGAGCAGGAGATTTCGGAACTTGACGATGATGAGAAGGCTATGTTTTTGGAAGACTTAGGTCTTAAAGAGTCAGGTCTTGAGAAGCTCATCGCTGCAAGCTATAAGACCCTTGGACTTATGAGCTTCCTTACCGCAGGTGAGGACGAGACAAGAGCCTGGACCATTAAGATTGGCACTAAGGCACCTCAGGCAGCCGGCAAGATTCACACCGACTTTGAGAGAGGATTCATTAAAGCAGAGGTTGTAAACTATAAGGATCTTCTTGAGACCGGTTCCCTTGCAGCAGCAAGAGAGAAAGCAATGGTTCGTATGGAAGGCAAGGATTACGTTGTTCAGGATGGAGATGTTATTCTCTTCAGATTCAACGTTTAGGAGAAAGCAAATGATTAGAAGAGCCAAAGCCGGAGATCTTAACAGAGTTAACGATTTACTTCATCAGGTGCTTGAAGTTCATGCGGACGGACGTCCGGATATCTTTATCCACGGTACCAAGAAGTATACTGACATAGAGATACTTGACATCTTCGGAGATGACAAGACTCCGGTTTTCGTCTATACGGATTTGGCAGGTGTTGTTCAGGGCTACGCTTTCTGTATCTTTGAAGAGACCAAAGGCGTGGCAAATCTCCACGATATGCTTACATTATATATAGATGATATCTGCGTTGATGAGAAATGCAGAGGACAGCATATCGCTACAGAGCTTTACGAGCATGTAGTTAAGTTTGCAAAAGAGAGTGGCTGTTATCGTATAACTTTAAATGTGTGGGATACAAACCCCACAGCCAGAAAGTTCTATGAAGCCATGGGCATGAAGCCCCTTAAGACCACCATGGAAACCATTCTGTAAGCTGAAATAATAAAATAATTTCAAGATTTTAAAGAGACAAGGAAACTTGTCTCTTTTTTTGTGCCCTGATTCTACTAAATCCACCTTCTTATGGGTTGAGGTGGAAAAAGTTTAACTTTTGTGGAATGGGTGCTATCAGGTGGAAAACGTGTGATTGTTGAGAAGCATTTCTTTATATAGGATGGCCTTAGAGCGACACGGAAAAAGGAGGAAGGGCTTTTGAAAAAAGGAGATCGAAAACGAAGGATATTAAAGGAGATCAAAACAAACAAGTTTCTCTATTTAATGTTCTTACCGGTTTTAATCTGGTACATAATATTTGCTTATGTTCCTATGGGAGGAATTGCTATAGCCTTCCAGAAGTACAGCGTAGTTAAAGGAATATTCGGAAGCAAATGGGTTGGCTTGAAAAATTTCCAGACCCTGTTTGCAGATCCTTATTTCTTCAGACTTTTGAAAAACACATTACTGATAAATATATACGGAATAATCTTTGGATTCCCGCTTCCTATCATTTTGGCCATTGCCTTTAATGAAGTGAAGAACAAGCACTTTAAAAAGATTACCCAGACAATTTCTTACTTACCTTACTTTATCTCAGTGGTTGTTGTGGCATCAATGCTCATACAGTTCCTCTCTACAGAGGGTGTTGTTAACGGTGTTTTACAGGCCCTGGGAAAAGAACCCATTTTCTTTTTACAGGAATCAAAATATTTCCGGTTTATATATTTGGCAAGTGATATCTGGCAGGGCGTAGGCTTCTCGGCAATCATATATCTTGCTGCACTGTCCGGCATTCCTCAGGAACAATATGAGGCAGCCACAGTAGACGGAGCCAATAAATTCCAGAAAATGTTGTACATTACAATCCCCTGCCTGATACCCACCATTGTAATGATGTTCATTATAAGACTCGGAAGTGTTATTGCCGTAGGACATGAGAAGATAATCCTTCTCTACAATCCTCTTACATATGAAACTGCCGACGTATTTAACTCCTATGTATACAGAGTTGGATTGCAGGACATGAAATACAGCTATGCACAAGCTGTTTCACTTTTCCAGAATGTGGTTGGTTTCATTATGGTATTTGCGGCCAATAAGATAACCAGAAAACTTGACGGAACGACACTTTGGTAGGAGGGAGCAGAAAGATGAGGTCAAAAATAAACATTGGCGAGAAGTTATACATCTTCTTTTGCTACTTCTTAATCATAGTTCTTTGCATTACTATATTGTATCCCTTTATCTACATGGTTTCGGCTTCCCTGAGCTCCACAACTGCGGTCATGAGAAACAAAGTTGTACTGTGGCCTGTGGAGTTTACGGCGGAGGCCTATAGAGTAGTAGCGCAGTACAAAGGCATATGGACAGCATATGGAAACACCATTTTCTACACGGTGGTCGGAACACTTATTAACCTGGCTTTCACAATTCTTGCGGCATATCCCCTTTCAAAGAAAAGGTGGGGTGCAAGAAAGGTAATGTCCTTCATTCTGGTATTTACCATGTGGTTTGGAGGCGGACAGATTCCCTTCTATTTGACAATGAAGAACCTCGGCCTTTTGGATTCAAGAATTGCAGTTCTGATTTACGGAGCGGTCAGCGCTTACTACGTAATCATTTTCAGAACACATTTTGAAAGCCTACCGGATTCATTGGAGGAATCGGCGAGAATCGAAGGCGCCAATGATATCACCATTTTAATGAAGATAATGATTCCTCTTTCGAAACCTATAATGGCAGCCATTGCCCTTTATTACGCAATAGGAAGATGGAACTCATATTTCTGGGAGATGATGCTTATTCAGGATGAAAAGAAACTTCCCGTACAGGTCATCTTACAGAGAATTGTTATTAACAGTCAGCTCAGTGAAGACGTTGCATCAGCCCTTACGGCAGGTCAGCAGTCATTCCCCATGACTATTAAGTTCGCAGCAATCGTTATTACAGCATTGCCTATCATATGCATTTATCCTTTCTTACAGAAATACTTTGTAAGCGGAGCGCTGGTGGGCAGTGTTAAAGAATAAAACACAAAACATTTTTAAACACAAAGGAGGAAGAAAATGTTTAAGAAAAAGTTAGTTTCACTTGCACTTGCATTAACCATGGTTGCAGGATTATGTGCATGTGGCAGCACAGACACAGCTGCACCCGCAGCGGAAAAAACAGAGGAAGTCTCCGAAGCAGCAGAAGCTGAGGGAACTACCGAAGCTGAAGTAGCAGAGCCGGATCTTTCTGAGAATGTTGAATTTTCAATTTTCATTCCCAGCAGAAAAGCAGATGCTCTTTACGACGAGAACACATTGACACTTAAGGCACTCAGTGAAAAGATGAATGTTACCTTTGACATTGACACTGTAATCAACAGTGAAGCAAAGGCTAAACTTTCAAGCATTATCTCATCAGGAGATATTCCTGATATCTGCGCAGGCAACATGAACATTTTGAAGCAGTTCGGAAGAGATGGTGCGTTTGTTGCTCTTGATGAGCTTATTGACGACAAATATCCCAACTTAAAGAAATATGTCATTGATGATCCTGAAGTTATGGCTCAGTGCGTATCATCAGACGGTCACCTCTATGTTATTCCCATGCTTACAGCAATGAGAACAGCAATGGGTTACATGATTCGTCAGGACTGGCTTGATGAACTTGGATTGGAAAGACCTGAGACAATTGATGACTGGTACAACGTTCTTACAGAGTTTAAGAAGGCTAAGGGAATTGCTCCTTTGTTCTTAGACAGAGCTTGGGAATTATACTACAACAACTTCTCAGATGCATGGGGTATTGAACTTAACCCTAACAACAACTTCTGGACAGTTAAGGATGGCAAGATGGTATTTGCTCCCATGACAGATGAGGCAAAGGCTTACTTAACAGAAATGCAGAAGTGGTACAAAGAGGGACTTATCGATCCCGAGTTTATCACTCGTGAGGATACATGTAACTACCACGTTCTTAACGACCTTGCAGGAGCAGGCTGCTACTGGACAGGTTACCTTGCAGGCTTTAATGAGAACGAAGAGGTAAAAGCAAACGATCCCAACACAAACTGGCAGGTAATTAATCCCCCTGTACTCAACAAAGGTGATGCTCCCAAGACATTCTCTCAGCAGGCTAAGACAGTAGGTCACTCATGGGCTATTTCAGCTGACTGTGAGAACATTGACAGAGCGCTTCAGATGTTTGAGTATGTATACTCAGATGAAGGATCAATGCTCTTCAACTTCGGCGAAGAGGGATACAGCTACGAGTACAAGGATGGCGTTCCCACATATACTCAGATGGTATACGATTTTGGTTCAACTGCATGGGTTCAGTCCAACGGTTTACAGGCTTTAATCGGAATGAGGCAGCTTCCTGATTATGAGAAGGCTCAGTGCGCAAGCGACGATGCATGCAAGCAGCTTTTCTACTATGACGAGAACAACTTATTCTATCCTTTGAACCCTACACTTACTCTTGATGAGGATTCTCAGGATGAGTACGATGCAATCATGGGCGCTGTAGCTACATATGCAGAAGAAGAAATGCTCAAGTTCTTCACAGGCGCAAAGAGCATGGATGAGTATGATCAGTTTGTTGAAACTCTTGAGTCAATGAATATCGAGAGAGCAACAGAACTTCAGAACGAAGCATATGAAAAGTATGCTGCAAACTTCAAATAAAATTTATGTCAAAGATTAAGATTAGAACAATATCTTCACTTGAAAAATGTCTTACGGACGGTTTGATAGAAAACACCAAGGAAATAAAGAAGCTTTCACTTCTTAAAAATGAAACTGCTTCATTTCAGGTGGCATATCAAATGGAAGACGGCTGGAACAAGAAACTTAATTATTTTGTTCGTGCCGAGAGTCCCATTAAAGATTTCGTGAAGACTTTCAGAGTCATGGAGATGCCTTCCGCAACTCCGATTCTGGATGAAGAACATGACAAGGATATTATTGGCAGCAAGTCAGGGCTTTTCCCTGACTTGCTACTGCCGGTTAGTGAGGATGAAGAACTTTTCCTCACAAATCACAGACTTTTAACCTTATGGATAGATGTGGAGCCGAAAGAAAACATAAGCGGCAGGCACCCTCTTGAAATTGTCTTTTCTGATGATGAAAAGAATGAGTTGGGCAGAGCGAATATCGAAATAGATATTATCGATGAATTGCTTCCGAAGCAGGAGACAATTCATACTGAGTGGTTTTACTGTGACACACTTATGAGCTATTACCACACATCTGCCTTTGATGAAAAGCATTTCGAAATAATCGAGAGGTTTATGAAAAAGGCTACGGAAAACGGAATCAATATGATTCTGACGCCGATATTTACTTACGCCCTCGATACTGAAGTAGGAAAAGAACGTCCAACGACTCAGCTTGTTAAGGTCAAAATGATTGGTGACTCAAAGTACGAATTTGACTTTGAACTTTTTGACAGGTTTATAAACCTTGCAAAGAAGTGCGGCTATGAGTATTTTGAGATGGGCCATCTTTTCACACAATGGGGAGCCAAGGCAACACCTAAGGTTATGGCTGAAACAGGTGACGGCATAAAGAGAATATTCGGATGGGATGTGCCATCGGATGATGTGAGATATTCCTGTTTTTTACAGCAGTTTATGCCTGAACTTGTGGAAGAACTAAAGAAACTGAACGTATTTGACAGGACTTTCTATCATATCTCCGATGAACCAAGGGAGAGCAGTATAGATAACTATAAGGCCGGCTATGATTTGATCAAACAATTCGTGCCTGAAGACCGAATCATAGACGCCATGTCAAACTACAGTTTCTATGAAAAGAAGGTTTTGAATAAACCGGTACCTTCCACTTCTGCCGTAAAACAGTTTATTGATGCCGGCGTAGGTGACTTATGGACTTATTATTGCTGCGATGCAAGGGTAAAGCTTTCCAACAGATACTTTGCAATGCCCTCATACAGAACAAGGGTAATTGGAATTCAGCTTTATCTTTACGACATAGTAGGATTTTTACACTGGGGTTATAATTTCTACTTTAGCCAATATTCAATGAGGCCAATCAATCCCTTTGTTCAAACGGACTGTGACGGCTTCGCGGAATCGGGAGATGCATTTCTTGTTTACCCGGGATCTGAAGGAGAACCTTTAGACTCGTTAAGACTTAAACTTTTAAGGGATGCTTTCCAGGACATAAGAGCACTTAAACTTCTTGAAAAGAAAAAGGGAAAGACTTTTGTAAAAGATTTGATAAATGAGGAGCTTGGAGCAATCACCTTTACCGATTATCCAAGATTTATCAAATGCTATATTGACTTTAGAGAGAAAGTAAACAGATTAATTGGGGATTAACATATGAAAATTAAAAAGTTATTGGGTTTGTTGACAGCATTTGTTTTGCTGCTTACAACAGCAGGGTGCAGTGTACCACAGGTTATTATTGACGTTCCGGGAACGGAGAACGGAGGTAATAATGAAAATGGTAATGGAAATAACGAAGGGACGGAAGATCCGGGAGAGAATCCCGAAAATCCGGAAGAGGGAAATGAGACATTACAGCCTGCAATCTACGACGAGTTTGATGAGGGCAAACTGAATTCAGACACGTGGCTTGTGGCTATGAGAAACTGGGGTGGATATGCGGACGCTGAAAGGACGGAGCTCTATAACAACGGAGTTGTTCCTGAAAACGTTCATGTGGAAGATGGAATTCTTGTTTTAAGTGCCCATGGTAACAATTACGAAGGTGATATTTCGGGTGTTAACAATAAGGGCGTTCGAACCGGAGACGGAAAACGATGCGGTGCCTGCATCGTCACCAAAGATTACTATGCATCCGGTGAATATGAAGTCAAAGCAAAGGTAATGCCCAATATGGGAGCATGCTCTGCTATCTGGACTTTTGAGTATGAAGAGTATTATCCCGGCCAGGAGGGCTTTCAGGGTGAGGGCGAATACTACGCCGTAAATCATGAGATAGACATTGAGATGCCCGGTCGCCTGAGTGAAGAAGGTCCCATATCCTATGACTATGCTTTGTGTAACAGCTGGGTTGGCGAAAATGAGAACGAATATGTAAGCAGCGGAAGCACCCTTCCCGGTCCTCAGAATGACGGAGAGTGGCATACATATAAGTTCGCATGGCACACAGGAGATGACAATGAGCAGGCAAGGGTAGAGTACTATGTGGACGGAACTCTTGTATGTACAAATACCAAGTTTATTCCCACCAAAGCGGGACGATTCTGGGTAGGCGTATGGTTCCCCAAGAACTGGGCCGGGAATCCGGATTTTGCCGAGGGAGAGATGCTTGTTGATTATGTTAAAATCACTCCCTTCAACGAAGCAGGCGATGAGCCCCAGAATGAGACTTATCCCGATTCAGGTTATGCCGCAATAGAGGATTGCAGGGTATATGTTGACGGAAATCCCAGAAGTGAATCCGGAAACCAGGGCGAAAACCCCGAAAACCCGGAAAACGGAAATGAAGCTTTGGAACCTGCGATTTATGATGAATTTACAGATGGCAAGCTTGATTCCGACAAGTGGCTTGTGGCGTGCAGAAACTGGGGAGGTTATGTAGACGCCGAGAGAACAAAACTCTATAACAACGGTGTTGTGCCCGAGAATGTGCATGTGGAAGACGGAATGCTTATACTCAGCGCCCACGGAAACAATTACGAAGGTGATATTTCGGGTGTTAACAACAGGGGCGTACGAACCGGAGACGGAAAACGCTGTGGCGCGTGTATCGTAACCAAAGATTACTATGCATCCGGAGAATATGAAGTGAAGGCAAAGATAATGCCTAAGCTTGGTGCATGTTCAGCTATCTGGACCTTTGAATACGAGGAACTTTATCCCGGGGATGAAGGATTCCAGGGTGACGGAGACTACTTTGTAGTAAACCATGAGATTGATATAGAAATGCCCGGTAAGAATCCCGACACAGAAGAGATATCCTATGACTATTCTCTTTGCAATTCATGGATTGGTGAGAATGATGATGAGTATGTAAGTAACAGAACTTTAATGCCCGGCCCTCAGAACGATGGTGAGTGGCATACTTATAAGTTTACCTGGCACACGGGAGATGATAATGGACAGGCGAGGGTAGATTACTACGTTGACGATACTCTTGTATGTACAAACACCGAGTTTATTCCCACCAAGGCCGGCAGATTCTGGGTAGGCGTATGGTTCCCCAAGAACTGGGCGGGGGATCCCGATTTTGCAGAGGAAGAGATGCTTGTAGATTATGTTAAAATCACCCCCTTCCACGAAGCCGGAGATAAGCCTCAGAATGAGTCATATCCCAATGATGGTTATGCTGCAATTGAGGACTGTCAGGTATATGTTGACGGTAACCCCAGAGTTCAGACAGGAAATGAGGAGAATCCCGATAACCCCGGAGAGGAAATTGAAGTGAGAGAACCGGCGATTTTTGATGATTTTAACAGTGGAGTTCTTAGCTCAGATACATGGCTTGTAGCTAAGAGAAACTGGGGCGGCTATGTAGACGCCGAGAGAACACAGTTATATAACAACGGTGTAGTTCCCGAAAATGTCCATGTTGAAAACGGAGTTCTTGTTTTGAGCGCTCACGGAGACAACTACGAAGGAAATATATCCGGTGTTAATAACAGAGGCGAAAGAACCGGTGACGGAAGAAGATGCGGAGCATGTATTGTAACAAAAGACTATTTCGCTTCCGGAGAATATGAGGTTAAAGCAAAGGTAATGCCTAACCTTGGAGCATGTTCGGCTATCTGGACCTTTGAGTATGAGGAGCACTATCCCGGAGAGGATGATTATACCGGAAACGGCGATTACAGTGTTATCAATCACGAGATTGATATTGAGATGCCCGGAAAGTCTCCGGATACAGGTGAGATATCCTATAACTATTCACTGTGTAACAGCTGGATAGGTGAAAATGATGATGAGTATATAAGTAAACGCACACCAATGCCGACTCCTCAAAACGACGGAGAGTGGCATGTATACAAGTTTGTATGGCATACAGGTGACGATAACGAACAGGCCAGAGTCGAGTATTATGTAGATGGCGAACTTATATGCACAAACACCGAGTTTATTCCCAACAAGGCAGGACGCTTCTGGGTAGGAGTCTGGTTCCCTAAATATTGGGCAGGAAATCCGGATTTCGCCGAAGGAGAAATGCTTGTTGATTATGTAAAAATCACTCCCTACAATGAGGCAGGAGATAAGCCTCAGAATGAAACATATCCTAACGAGGGATATGCAGATGCTTCGGAGTGCCAGGTGTATGTTGACGGCAATCCCAGAAATTAAGGGGTAGCGTTAAACCGCCAAAAAGAAAGATGACTGAAAGATATCATTGGTAGTATAATTTCCATAAAAGGGGAATAGTTATGAAACATAAAATACTACCTTTGATTCTTTCAGTTGTTCTTATATTGACTTTGACTGCTTGTGACGACGTTAAGACGGCAGAGCGTAAGGCTAAGGAAGCCCCTGCTTCGTCAGAAACCGATGAGCAGGTTATTTCTATTTTTCTTCCAAGCAGAAGAAGCGATTCATTATATTCCATGGATACATTAACAATAGCAGAGCTCTCAAAGCGTATGGGAGTAGCGTTTGACATTGATACAACCCCGAGTAATGAGGCAACTGCCAAGCTAAGTGTTATTGTATCTTCAGGAGAAATCCCGGATATTACGGCAGGCAATATTTCATTATTAAAGCAGTATGGAGAGGAAGGTGCTTTTCTTGCTCTCGATGAACTGATTGATGACAGATATCCCAACTTAAAGAAGTATTTGCTGGATAATCCTGAGGTTATGGCTCAGAGTATATCATCGGACGGACATCTTTACGTGGTTCCCATGCAGTCGGCAGTTAAATCTGCCATGGGCTACATGATTCGTAAGGACTGGCTTGATAAGCTTGGCCTTTCAAAACCCGTAACAATAGATGACTGGTATAACGTACTAAGTGCTTTTAAAGCCTGCAACCTGAATCGAGGAAAGGTTACGCCGCTGTTTCTTGATAACGCATGGGAAAACTACTGCCACATGTTCTCGGATGCATGGGGCATAGAGCTTACTAAGAATAAAGACTTTTTTACCGTTATTGATGACAGAAAAGTATTTGCACCCATAACGGAAGAGTGCAGAGCATATCTTGAGACCATGCAGAAGTGGTACGCTGAGGGCCTTGTTGATAAGGAATTCATGACCAGGGAAAACACATGTGATTACCATGTGCTGAATAACCTTGCCGGGGCCGGATGTTATTGGAGCGGATACCTTGCAGGAATGAATGACAATCCGCAGGTTTTGGCCAATGACCCGGATACAAACTGGGAGATTGTGGATCCTCCTGTATTAAATGCGGGGGATGAGCCAAGGACTTTTTCGCAGCAGGCCAAGACCGTGGGCTATGGATGGTCCATATATTCCGAAACGGAAAAGGCGGATAAGATTCTTGAAATCTTTGATTATGTATACAGTGATGAAGGCTCTGTTCTCTTTAACTTTGGAATCGAGAATGAGAGCTTCGTAAAGAAGGGTGACGATTATAAGTATTCGGACAAGGTAGTGGCAGAAGGAACCACGGAGTGGGTTATGAGAAACGGCTGCCAGGCCTATATCGGCATGAGACAGATGCCTGAATATGAAATCGCCCAGGCGGGAAGCGATGAAGCTTGCTATCAGCTTCTTTATTACGATAACAATAATTTGTTTTATCCAATGAACCCTGTTCTTACCATGGATGAGGATTCAAAGGACAGATATGACGCCATAATGGAGCCCATAATATCTTATGCGGACGAGGAACTGATTAAGTTTATTACGGGCGACAGAAGCATGGATGAATTTGACAGCTTTGTAAATAAGATTATAAGCATGGGCATAGAGGAAGCGGAAGAACTTCAGAATAATGCCTATGAGAAATATAAATCACTCTTTTAACATAAACGGGAAATGGGGATTCCTATGTTTAAACTGAAGCGAAAGCTTACCAAGTACGACACCATCTTTAATAGACTGATGCTATCCTTTATAGGACTCGTTTTGATTGTGAGTCTTTGTATGGGAGCGGGGTATGCTGCGCAATTTTCCGGTGAGTACAGGCAGAAGGTTGAAATCCTTGAGCAGGAAAAAATACAGTATCTCGGACAGCACATGGATACTTTGTTTGGGGACTGTAACAATATCATCGTGGATCTTGCAAACATGGCCAACAGAGATGATGCCCTTAAGCATTTCCTGAATCACGGAAGCAGAAATGATTTTGACAGCATGAATACTGTCCTTAAATACCTGGAGATTTTGAATGCCCAGTATGACAAGGAAGTATCAGGTATAGAGTTTTATGTTTTTCCCAATAACATGATAATATCTTCGGCTAACGGAATCAGCTATACCGAGGAAAGCGGAACAAGTATCTCGGAAGAATTCGATGAAGCCGGGGTGCCTGTAAAGTACAATTCATCAGGCAGATATCTGTTCACGAGGGAAGTGACATCAAACTCCAAAACAGATAAGGTTTTGAGCTTTGGAGCACATTACCCGGTTTTTACAAAGGATATTTCAAAGTTAAAGGGATATCTGATTGTAAATGTACCTATTAATACTCTTGATACGATTCTTCTTGAGTATGCCGACGACAACTCGGGCTTTGCGGCTTTACTGGATGATAAGGGAGAAGTTGTGGCATGCGGAGGTGACGATTCTCTTTTTGCCAAGGTTCTTAATGACAAATTGCCGGGAGAGAGTTCCGATATTATAAACGGTTCGGTGAATGCAGCGTATAATTATGATGGGATGATTCTTATAAGTCAGCCTCTTGCAATTCCCGGGTGGAAGGTGGTTTCAGTAACCCCTGCAGACGAGTACTACAAGGATATCCGTATTCTTGTAAGAAGAATTGCCTTACTGTCTCTTATAATCGTGGTGGTAGGTCTTATTATTGCATACCGTTTCGCTAAGAGGGTGTATAACCCCATAGGAAGCATGGTTAATAAGCTTGATGGCCTTAAACTTGCGAGAAAGGCCAAAGAGAATGAGCTTTTATATCTCGACAGAACCATAAATGAACTTTGCGTTCTGGTGGGCAATAAGGATGAGGCTTACAAAGAAAGAGTAAACGTCGTCAGACATGACCTTGTCAGAGAAATTATCAATTCGAGTGATATATCGGATGAGAGAATAGATAAAATTCTCGAGGAAATCGGAGACAAGAATGAGTACGTAAGTCATTTCTGTATGGTGGCTACTTTCCATGGCAAGGTTATGGGTAAGGTGGATGAGCCCACAAGAAACGCCATGACCTACAACATGACAAAGTATCTTGAGGATTATGAAGATGAAGAGATGCGATGCATGTCTTTGGACCTTTACAACGGCAGGGTAGTTATTATAGCTTCCTGTATGGCTGACGGGGAAGACAGAATGGAGAATCTCTATGCGAAGTTTAAGGACTTCGTAAAGATAACCTTCAACATCGATCTGGTTGTATGGCAGAGCGGTCCTGTGTATAAACTTAGCCAGATATCTTCGGAATATGCAAAGATATCAAAGGCAATGGAGTATGACTACTATATTCCTTACAGGTACAGAATGGACCTTGCGACAATGGATGCCGAAGAAGTTAAGATACTTTTGGGCGATAAGGATACCCAGAGCTTCTTTGATCCCAGATATGACTCCTTTGCCGAAGCCCTTGTAAGCAATGACGCGGAAACAGTCAAAGCTATCCTTGAAGAGTACAATAAGGCAGCTATGCTTATTCAGGGCACATCTGAATACATGAACAGCATATCCATGAGGTACCTGTTCTTATTCAACCACTTCCTAAGAGACATAATGAAGAAATCAAAGACCTATGATGATTCGCAATTGCTCTTAGAGTTAACGGACGTTTTTGATGTAGATGATTTCTGCAACTGGTTATATAAGAAGATTCTCTGGGCCTTTGAAACGGCAGCACAGAATAAGACCAATCCCACAGACAATGTGGTGGAACTTGTAGAAAAGATAGTGAGAGAGCATCTTGATGAAGATATATCTCTTGATTATGTTGCCTCAAAGGTTTATCTTGCCCCCAAATATCTAAGCAGGCTGTTTAAGGAGGAGAAGGGATTAAACTTTACCCAGTTTGTAAACGACTGCAAGATGGAGGAGGCATCAAAGCTTCTTATTGAAACAGATAAGACTCTGGAGGAAATCATAACCGTAATAGGTTTCAACTCCACAAACTACTTCATAAAGAAGTTCAAGGATAGCTACGATGTGACCCCGGCTCAGTACAGAAGAAGCCATAGAATAGAAAGAGAAAATCTGTAGATTTTCAAAAAAAATTTTTCACATAAAATATTAAGAATTTCTTAACAAAATATAGGATGTGACCGAAAAGCCCAACACCAGATGTTGGGCTTTTTTGCATCTTTTTTGAATCGCGATTTTAAGGAGTGCCGAAAAATCGCGTTTTTTTACTTGCATTGTGGGAGAAAATGGAGTAAAATAACCTTAAAAGTGGTAGAAAGTGGTAAGAAGTGGTTTAAAGTGGTAATTCTTAAGAATTAAGAAAGGCCATATTGGAGGGCGGTGATCGCTATGTATAAAGGTAAATATGTTCATACGATCGACGCCAAGGGACGATTGATAGTTCCTTCCAAGTTCCGTGATCAGTTGGGAGACACATTTGTTGTTACCAAGGGAGCGGACGGATGCCTTAACATCTACGACGATGAAGGATGGAAAGCCTTCGAAGAGACATTGAAAGAAATGCCAATGAACCGTAAGGAAGTAAGACAGGTTGCGAGATTCTTCCTTTCAGGTGCGGCAGACGTAGAAGTAGATAAGTTAGGAAGAATACTTATACCACAGGATTTGAGAGATTATGCCGGGCTTGAGAAGGATGTAATCCTTACAGGAATGGCAGACAAGATAGAAATCTGGAGCAAGGAACGCTTCGAAGCAGCAAGCGAAGATCAGGATATTGCAGATACCCTGGAGAAGATGGCCGATTGGGGCATTCGAATTTAGGTTTTAGCGAATGGAATTTAATCATTATTCGGTTCTCCTTAAGGAGACAATCGACGAACTTAAGATTAAGCCTGACGGAATATACGTCGACGGAACCCTGGGTGGTGGCGGACATTCTTATGAAATATGTAAGAGCCTGTCAAAGGAAGGTCACCTGTACGGTATAGACCAGGATGAAGCTGCAATAGAAGCTGCAGGAGAAAGACTTAAAGAGTTCGGTAATGTAATAACAATTATCCGTTCCAATTACGAATTCGCAGTTGAAAGACTTAAGGAAATCGGAGTCACAGGAGTCGACGGAATAATACTTGACCTTGGAGTTTCATCATATCAGCTGGATAACGAAGACAGAGGCTTCTCCTACAGATATGATTCGGCGCTGGACATGAGAATGGACGACAGACAAACTCTTACAGCTGCAGACATTGTAAACAACTACTCCGAATTCGATCTTTACAGAATAATAAGAGATTACGGCGAAGATAACTTCGCAAAGAATATAGCAAAGCACATCGTGGCAGAAAGGGCTAAAGAGCCCATCAAGACAACGGGGCAACTAAATGAAATCATTAAAGCTTCCATACCTGCCAAGATAAGGGCGACAGGAGGTCATCCTTCAAAGAGAACATTCCAGGCCATAAGAATTGAGTGTAACAGAGAACTGGATGTTTTGAAGAATTCACTGGACGGAATGATTGACTTCCTTAATCCCGGCGGAAGACTTTGCATCATAACCTTCCATTCATTGGAAGACAGAATAGTTAAGAGTGCTTTCAAGAAAGCGCAGAACCCCTGCACATGCCCTCCGGACTTTCCGGTTTGTGTATGCGGCAAGAAACCATTAGGAAAAGTGATAACAGGCAAACCGATCCTCCCCACGGATGAGGAGCTTTCGATAAATTCCAGATCCAAAAGCGCAAAGTTACGTGTTTTTGAGAAAACTTGTTAATCACAAGGAAGTGAAAAAATGGCACAGATGAAACAGAGAAGAGAAATTAACGAGACAACTTCATACAGACGCGATCTCTACTATGTACAGGGCAGCGTTGCACCTAAGACGGTGCAGCAGGAGATTGAAGAGCCCATAAAGAGACTGAGCCACCATACCGTCAGAAACAGACAGTATGCCAAAAGGATGAATCCCGGGTATATACTGTTTCTCACCGCGGCAATGGTTGTTACAGCTCTTGTTTTGATATTCTATATCAGACTTCAGTCAGAGATTACCGGCAATGTTAAGACCATATCAAGACTTGAAAGCGAGCTTAACACATTAAAGCTTTCAAATGATGAGGCTTACAGCAGAGCAACAGGTAACATTGACCTCGAGAAGGTTAAACAGATTGCCATCGGTGAACTTGGAATGACTTATGCCACAGAAGGTCAGATTGTCACATATTCCGGAGAAGGAAGCGACTACGTTAAACAGGTGGCAGATATTCCTTAAGGACGGTAGAGTAACATGGCTAACAGGTCTGAAAGAGAAGAAAGAAGATTTACAATAAGAATGCAGAAAAAGCTGGTAGTGCTGTTTGGAATAGTGCTACTGGCTTTTGTGGGATTAAGCCTTCGTCTCATTTATATAAACAGGGACAATGGTGAGCAATACAAGAAGCAGGTTTTAGAGCAACAGGAATACACTTCCAAGACTCTCGTCGCCAGAAGAGGCGATATTTTTGATTCTAACGGCAACCCTCTTGCTGTCAGCGAGAAAATCTATAATCTTATCATCGATTCCAAAGTTATAAACGATAAAGAGGCATATTACGAGCCTACCATGGCAGCACTTGATAAGTATTTTGACATTGACATGAATGCTGTCAGAAAGTGGGTTAAAGAGAACCCGAAATCTGCTTATTATGTGGCTGCAAAGGGCCTTACATATAACGAGGTAGAGGGTTATCTCAACTTCATGAACGATGAAACTGCCTCTAAAAACGTCAAGGGAATATGGTTTGAGGATAACTATAAGAGAAATTATCCAAACGGAACCCTTGCGTGTGACATTATCGGTTTTACCAATGCTGAAAATAACGGTACATACGGACTTGAAGAGTATTACGATGATGTATTAAACGGTACACCCGGAAGAGAATACGGCTATCTTGACGAGGACGAGAACCTCGAGAGAACAACAAAGCCTGCTGTGGATGGCTACAGTCTTGTTACTACCATTGATGCCACAATCCAGTCGATTGTTGAAAGAAATCTCAAGAGCTTCAATGATACATATGCAAACAGGGCAAGAGAAGGCCTTGGCGCAAATAACCTTGGATGCATCATCATGGATGTTAATAACGGCGATGTGCTTGCAATGGCAAGTTATCCCAATTTTGATTTAAACAATCCCAAGGATCTCAGCATGTATTACTCACAGGAGGCCATAGACGCTTTTACAGATGAAGAGTTTTACGAAAAGCTCAATGGCTTATGGAAGAATTTCTGCATAAGCGAGACATATGAGCCCGGATCAACAATGAAGCCCTTCACTGTTGCCTGCGGACTTGAATCGGGTAAGCTTACCGGAAATGAGTCCTATACCTGTACCGGTGCCTATGAGGTAGCAGATAAGAGAATCAAGTGCCATAACTACAAATATGGCGGCTGCGGAACAGTAAATGTTAAGCAGGCTGTAGAGCAGTCATGCAACGTAGCACTTATGCAGATGAGCCTTACAATAGGTAAGGATATATTTTTACAGTACCAGCAGAGCTATAACTTCGGTTTGAAGACCAATATAGATCTTGCGGGCGAAGCAAGAACCAATGCAGTTGTTTACAACTCATCAAACATGCGACCTGCAGAGTTGGCAACCAGCTCATTCGGACAGGGCTTTAACGTTTCGATGATTCAGATGATTACCGGTTTCTGTTCACTTATTAACGGTGGGTATTATTATGAGCCCCACATGGTTAAGAAGATTGTTTCCGGCAGTGGTGCAACAATACAGAACATTGAACCCAGAGTATTAAGGAAGACAATTTCCACATCAACATCCAATACAATCATTGATTACTGCAACGGAGTTGTTACAGAAGGAACAGGTAAAGCGGCAAGACCTGCAGGCTACAGAATAGGCGGCAAAACAGGAACAGCCGAGACCCTCCCCAGAGGTAATAACGAATACGTAGTTTCCTTTATGGGATATGCACCTGCAGACAATCCAAAGATTGCCATTTATGTTGTTATAGACAGAGTAAACGACTGGGTGCAGGATAACGTTAAACTTGCCTGCACACTTACAAGAGATATACTGACAGAAACCCTTCCTTACATGGGTATATATATGACGGAGCCTATATCTGAGAAGGAACAGCAGGAGCTGGCTGCAAAACAGCTTGAGATTACACTTGCTTATACAGCACCTCCTGAGGAGACTACTGAAACACCTGCCGAAGGTGAGAATACCGAAGGTACACCTGCAGAGGGAGCAACAGGAGATGCAGCAGCTGCCGATCCTAACGGCGGTCTTAATCTTCAGTGGAAAAACTTCCCCGTGGACCCTGCGACAGGCTACTTAAAGGATCCCGAATCAGGAGATTTGATCGATCCCGACACGGGACAGAATATGTCAAGAAGCGATTTTACGGCGGTTGACGGCTAATAAATCAATTCGCTTTCATAATTTGACATTATCTACTATAATAGAAAAGATAATGTGTACCGACAGAAAGAAGGCGTAGTTTATGTTACAGATTTTACCCGGATTCCTTGTTTCTCTGGCCATAGCCATTTTAATCGGACCTTCATGGATTAAATTTATGGCAAGGGTCAAAGCCGGCCAGACCATAAGGAGTGAAGGACCGGAAAGCCATCTTAAGAAAATGGGAACACCGATGATGGGCGGTTTTATTTTCCTTATACCGACCACAATCGTTTCGATTTGTTATGCAAGGAGTTTCCCTAAGGTTATTCCTGTACTGATTCTCATGTGGGGATTTGCCGCTGTGGGATTTATAGATGACTACATCAAAGTTGTGCTCAAAAGATCAATGGGTCTTAAAGCATGGCAGAAGATGGGGCTTCAGATTGTAGTATGCGCAGCATTTTATTTTGTTGCTTCTTTATTTACTGAGCTTGATTTAACACTTAAGGTCCCTTTTGCGGAAGGCATACGTCTCGACCTTGGGCTTTGGGCTATTCCTGCTATGTTTTTCATCGCCATAGCAACCGTTAACGGAACAAATTTCACAGACGGTGTAGATGGCCTTTCGAGCAGTGTTACAAGCGTAGTGGCAGGATTCTTTGCCATAGCATCTCTTATATTAAAGGGTGGAGTTGAGCCCATAGCCGCAGCATTTCTTGGCGGACTTTTGGGATATTTGGTGTATAACCTTCATCCTGCGAAAATCTTTATGGGAGACACAGGTTCCCTGGCTCTCGGTGGATTCGTCGCAGGCTGTGCATATATGTTGGAGCTTCCTTTATTTATTCCCATTGTCGGAATCATTTATTTTGTGGAAGTTTTAAGCGTAATTATTCAGGTATCTTATTTTAAGATAACCAAAGGAAAGAGATTGTTTAGAATGGCTCCCATTCATCATCACTTTGAAAAAGGTGGCTGGTCAGAGACCAAAGTTGTTGGAGTATTCACCATAGTAACCGTAGTGGCATGTGTAATTGGCTTCGCGGGATTGTGGTAACAGAGGTGTGTTTTAGATATGTATGATTTTACCAATAAGAAAGTATTGATTATAGGCTCGGGGAAAAGCGGATTGGGAGCTTTAAAACTCTTAAACGCGCTCGGAGCCCGCTGTATTCTCTTTGACGGAGGCGAAAACGCAGACGTTACTGAGATAAAGGGAAGAGTTCCCGAAGAATTAAAATGTGAGATTATAGTCAAGGAACTTCCTTCGGAAGTTTCTGATTCCATAGACGTTGTGGTTCCAAGCCCCGGTGTTCCCACTGATTTGGGAATCGTGAAGGAGTTTGCGGACAAAGGTACTCCCATTTGGGGAGAACTTGAGCTTGGCTACCTGGCTTCAAAGGGCAAACTTGCAGCCATTACAGGTACCAACGGAAAGACAACCACAACGAGTCTTGTCGGAGAAATACTTAAAAAAGAATACAAGCCCGTTTTTGTGGTTGGAAATATAGGCAATCCCTTAACTCTTGAGGCTCTCGATACAAAAGAAGAGGGCGCAATTGTTGCGGAGGTCAGCTCATTCCAGCTTGAAACAATAAACGAGTTTCATCCTACGGTGTCAGCTATTCTTAACGTGACACCGGATCATTTGAACAGGCACCATACAATGGAATGTTACAACAAGGTGAAATGTGACATTGCCATGAACCAGACAAAGGATGAAATCTGCGTTTTAAATTACGATAATTCCTACACAAGAGAGTTTGGAGACAAATGCCCCGCAAGTGTTGTATGGTTCTCATCATCTGCTAAGCCCCCGAAGGGATATTTCTTCAAAGACGAGTATATCTTCTATACAGACGGCGAGAAGGAAGAGCAGATTTTAAATGTGAATACCGACATGAACCTTGTTGGTGTTTGCAATATTGAAAATGTTATGGCGGCCATTGCAATCGGAAGAGGCATGGGCGTTTCCATGGATAAGATTCTTGAGGCTGTAAAGGAATTCAAGGCTGTAGAGCACAGGATTGAGTATGTAGCCACAAAGAACGGTGTAGACTACTACAACGACTCCAAGGGCACCAATCCGGATGCGGCTATTCAGGGAATTAAAGCCATGAGCAAACCTACCATATTAATCGGTGGCGGATACGATAAGGGCAACACTTATGATGAGTGGATAGAAGCTTTTGACGGAAAGGTTAAGAAGCTGGTTCTTATCGGACAGACAAGAGAAGCAATAGCCAAATGCGCTGCCTCTCATGGCTTCACTGACTATTGTTTTGCAGATTCATTTAAAGAATGCTTTGATATATGCGTTGCCAATGCTCGAAGCGGAGATGCGGTTTTGCTTTCTCCCGCCTGCGCAAGCTGGGGTATGTTCCCCAACTACGAGGAGAGGGGCAGACAGTTCAAAGAGATGGTTAATGACTTATAGGACTTGAGGAAGAGTTAATGGCAGAGAGCTTCAGTCGTCGCAAAAAGAAAACTGAATACTACTTTGACTATTCTTTGGTGTTTATCATTATCTTTTTGGTGGGCTTTGGACTTATTATGCTTTACTCGTCCAGTTCCTACATGGCATCACAGAAATATAACGATGCAGCTTACTGGCTTAAGAGACAGGGCATCTGGTCAGCTCTCGGAATTGGCGTAATGCTGGTCTTAAGTTTTATTCCTTACCATTTTTGGGAAAGATTCTCAACCATTGCATATTTTGTATCAATGGCGTTAATACCCTGCGTATTGTTCTTCCCCAAAAGAAATGGTGCGAGACGATGGATTTTCATTGGTCCTAACGACAGATTTTCACTTCAGCCTGCAGAGATTGCCAAGCTGTGTTTGATTTTGTTTCTGGCCAGTTTCATAACCAGACTTGGTCCCGCTATCAGATCAAGAAAGGGTTTCTGGACAGTTATCCTTATGGCTTTGCCACACACAGCCATGATTTACTTCATAACTGATAACCTTAGTTCGGCAATTATCATTATGGGTATTACAGCAGTTATGCTTTTTGTGGCAAGTCCGGAGTATAAGAGATTTATTATTCTTGCTGCGGGTGTTTTGGCGGCAGGAGCGCTGGTAGTACTTATAGTAACAAGATTTTCTGATAAGCTTGGATTCCGAGGAGCCAGAATATTGGCATGGCTTGATCCCGAGGCCTATGCGAGTGACACAGGATTCCAGACATTGCAGGGTCTCTATGCAATAGGTTCAGGCGGTATCTGGGGAAAGGGTCTCGGACAGAGTATTCAGAAACTCGGATATATTCCCGAGGCACAAAACGACATGATTTTCTCCATTATCTGTGAGGAACTTGGCCTTTTCGGTGCCATCGCAATTCTTCTTATGTTCGTATTGCTTGTTTGGAGACTTGTGGTTATTGCCAATAATGCCACCGACATGTTCGGCGCATTATTTGTAGTGGGCGTTTTGGGACACGTGGCTATTCAGGTTATCCTTAATGTTGCGGTTGTTACCAACACTGTTCCCAACACCGGTATTTCCCTTCCGTTTATCAGTTACGGCGGAAGTGCCATTCTCTTTCAGATGGCGGAAATCGGGGTATGCCTTAACGTTGCCAGAAGTATAGAGTTGAAGGATGCCTGATGTATCAGTTTGAATCGGAATTATCAAAAAGAAAAAAGAAGCGTTTTATAGTGAAGACGCTTACCATATTATTGATTATCCTTGCGGTGGTGTCATTTATTTACTACATGCTTATGCATTATAAAGTAGTGAATATTTATGTTGATGGAAATGTTCATTACACCTCCGATGAGATAAAAGAAATTGTAATGGATGGACCCCTGGGGGACAATTCGTTATATCTTTCATTGAAATATAAGAATAAGGAACTTAAGGATGTACCTTTTGTAGATACAATCCAGGTCAGCATTATTTCAAACGACACCATAAGAATCAGTGTTTATGAGAAGGCTCTGGCAGGATATGTGGAATATCTTGGCAAGTACATGTATTTCGACAAGGACGGAACAGTAGTTGAAAGTTCCAATGTTAAGACCGAAGGCATATGCCAGATTACAGGTTTATCTTTTGATTATATGGTTCTTGGCAAACCTTTACCGGTGGAAGATGAAACCATATTCAAAAAGATTCTTTCCACAAATCAGCTTCTGACTAAATATTCACTGGATTGCAGACGAATGGATTTTGGTCCGGGTGGCGGTCTTACACTATATTTTGGCGATATCAGGGCAGAATTCGGAAATGTTGATGATCTTGATGAGAGAATCATGAGACTCCCTAAAATCCTTCCGAGCTTAGAGGGCAAAAAGGGCGTTTTGGACATGAAAGACAAGACCGGAAAGTCTGAAAGTATAATATTTTTGCCCGATAATCTTAAGGATGATTAGTGTTGCAATTTTATTAAAATAATTATATGATAAATGAGTGGGATTTTTGAGGTACTTAAAGGAGGATCTACCGTTGCTTGAAATTAAAACAAATGATTCTGATTCCGCAGCAAGAATCATTGTTGTTGGCGTAGGCGGAGCAGGCAATAACGCAGTAAACAGAATGGTGGCAGAGGGAATTACCGGAGTAGAGTTTATCGGCGTAAATACCGATATGCAGGCACTCAGATTATGTAAGGCCCCCAAATGCATTCAGATAGGTGAGAAATTAACCAAGGGACTCGGTGCAGGCAGTAAGCCCGAAATTGGTGAGAAAGCAGCAGAAGAAAGTGCAGAAGATATCCAGAACGCTCTTAAGGGCGCAGACATGGTTTTTGTTACTTGCGGTATGGGTGGCGGAACCGGTACCGGAGCAGCTCCTGTTATAGCTTCAATTGCCAAGGAAATGGGAATCCTTACCGTAGGCGTTGTTACAAGACCTTTCACATTTGAAGGTAAGATTAGAATGAAGAATGCCCTCATGGGTATTGAACGTATCAGAGAACAGGTTGATACTCTGATTATCATTCCTAACGATAAGCTTAAAGATTTAGTAAATAAGAATATGAAGATGCCCGAAGCTATGAAGAAGGCCGATGAGGTTTTACAGCAGGCTGTTAAGGGTATCACTGATTTGATAAATGTTCCTCAGGACATCAACCTCGACTTCGCAGATATTCAGACTGCAATGAAGGAGAAGGGTATTGCACATATCGGTATCGGTGTGGGCAAGGGTGATGACAAGGCCCTTGAAGCTATCAAGATGGCAGTTGAAAGTCCCCTTCTTGAGACAACAATTACCGGAGCAAGTCAGGTTATCATCAATGTTACCGGTGATGTTTCACTTAACGACGCTGTTGATGCAGCCGGCTATGTTGGCGAGCTCACAGGAGAAGATGTTAACATCATCTTTGGTACCAGATATGATGAGTCCAGACCCGACACTTGCGAGATTACGGTTATTGCAACAGGCCTTGGTGCTCCCAAGACTTCAGCTGTCAATCCTTTCAGGAATAAGACATTTGCAAACACAACCATGACTCCGGGAGTTCAGGGCTTCAATCCGACACCTGTTAAACCTGCAGGGGTTGAACCGGTATTTGAAATTAAATCGCCGACTGAACTACACAGCAGTATTTCAAACAAGTCACTGGAAATTCCCAGCTTCTTGCAGAAAAAATAAGATTCATGTGGGGGCAGGATAATACCTGCCCCTTTTTTTACTATAAAGAACACGTACCGATTGGGTAATTGTATTTGAGAGGGTTTATATGGTTGCCAACATACTGGGTTATTACCTGGTGGAAATCGGGCAGATCAGTATGGAGGAGTTTAAAGCACTTATCCGTATTACCGAGGAAGAGAGAGTCAGACTTGGTTTGATTGCCGTTTCCGAAGGCTTAATGACAGAAGAGCAGACAAAGAATGTAAATAAGCGACAGGCCAAAGTTGATAAGAAGTTCGGTGAGATTGCCATTGACATGGGATATCTTACCAATGATCAGGTTGACTATCTTTTGTCGAAACAGCATAATGAGTACGTGGTTTTTCTTCAGGCCCTTGAGGATATGGATTTGATTAAGGGCGAGAAGGCTCTTGAAATAATTGAGGATTATGTTGAAGATAACGGTTTAAAGCCGGAACTTATAGACGCCTTAAAGAGTGGCGATATCGATCGAATAATTAACGCGTATATCCCTGACGAGCTTATGATGTTCAAAGAGCAAATCGGAATAGCTATTCGAACAATAATAAGATGTGTAGACAGGGAGGTTGCACTTAAGAAGGCAACCATTATACAATCATTAAAGTCAGAAGGGGTTGGCTCATTCCAGACCGTTGACGATTCAGGCGGTGATCCGGCGTTTACAATGGGCTTGATGGAAGAGGATGGAGGGTTCCTCAAAGCAGCAAACCTTTTTGCAATGGAAGATTTCCATAATTTGGACATGGATGCATTGGATTCATGTGCGGAACTTCTGAACTGTATCAATGGTCTTTATGTTTCCATGAGAAGTACTCAGGGAATCGATTTGGAATTGCTGCCACCGGATATGATGGCAGAGAAGCGTATCAGAACGGCGGATAACATTATGTGTGAGATTCCGTTATTGATTAGGGGAGAGAAATTAAGGCTTATTCTTTGGGAATGACAAGAGGGCTTAGGTATGGCGAAAATACTAATTGTTGACGACTCCAGAACTTCAAGGAGGATTCTTAAAAATATCTTTGAATCTGAAGGTCATGAGATTGTTGGGGAAGCTACCGATGGTGAGGTGGCTATCGAAATGTACAAGGAGAAGAAACCTGACGTGGTAAGCATGGATATAACCATGCCTGTTATGAATGGAATTGATTCTCTTAAGAACATTATGGAATACGATCCCAAGGCCAGGGTCGTAATGGTAACCAGTGCCGGTCAGAAGTCTAAAATGACTGAGGCGGTTAAGTATGGTGCAAAGGATTTTATTACCAAACCC
>JAFZSQ010000011.1 GCA_017619295.1 Lachnospiraceae bacterium | reverse complement strand
CTGAGCCAGGATCAAACTCTCATGTTAAATGTTTGTTGATCCGGTCAAAATAGTCTGGCTATCTAAACCGAAAATTTACTAATTAAAGGTTTTTGTTCTCTGAACAATTTTTTAGGAATTGTTTCAGGGTTGCATTGTTGTTCATTTGTCAAGGTACGTTTTGTGCCGCATTTACGTGCGACTTATATATACTAACAAATCGGTTTTTCAATGTCAACAACTATTTGGGCAAAAGAAAAAATTTTTTTGGGCTTTCTCTTGACGCTGTCATTACCTGGGAATAAACTATCGAAAGAACACTATATATAGAAAGAATACATTATGAAACTATTAAAGAAACTCGACCCTGTCCTTATGGCAGCCTGGCTTTTAGCCATAGTCTCCGCTTTCTTTGTGAGACCCTCAAAAGAATATATCGGATATATCGATTTCAGATCCTTGGGAATCCTCTGGGGACTTATGGTCATTATTCAGGGCTTCAGACAGAATACAGTATTTGAAAAGATTGCCGGCAAGCTTATGAAGGGCGTAAAGAAGGCCTGGCAGTTAGCTGCGGTTCTTATCTTTATGTGCTTCATAGGAAGTATGTTTATCACAAATGACGTGGCGCTTATTACTTTCGTGCCCTTCGCATTGATGGTTCTTCACAGCTGCGGAAGAGATGACTTAATGATTCCCGTCATTGTTTTCCAGACAATCGCAGCCAACTTAGGAAGCATGCTTACCCCCATCGGCAATCCTCAAAACCTTTACATCTATGGGCTTACCGGAATGAGCTTAATAGAATTCATTTCAGTAATGCTTCCTTATACAGTGGTCTCCGCAATAATGTTGGGGCTTGTGATTTTTCTGATTCCAAACAGAAACGCAAAACTTGAAACCACCTCCGACTCAAATCTCGTAAGCGGATTCGGAAGCATTCCTCAGATTGTGATTTACTGTCTTCTATTTATAGTAGCTTTGCTTTCGGTGGTTCGAATCATTCCCTGGTATTTCATGGTGGCGGGAGTTTTTATCGTTGTTGCCATAATGGATTACCAGATTCTTTTTAGAGCCGATTACATTTTGCTTCTTACTTTCATCGGTTTCTTTATCTTCACGGGAAACCTTGCAAAGATTAATGTGGTCAGCAATTTCTTAAGCAATATAATGGAAGGAAAAGAATTTGCCCTGTCCGTTATCACAAGCCAGTTTATAAGTAACGTTCCTGCCACACTTATGCTTTCCGGTTTCACCACCGAATACAAAGAGCTTTTGGCCGGTGTAAACGTGGGCGGCTTAGGAACCCTGATTGCTTCAATGGCCAGCCTTATTTCTTTCAAGGCCTACACCAAAGAGCATAAAGAAAGCAGCGGAAAATATTTCGCTGCCTTCACAATTTATAATTTGATTTTTTTGATTATTCTTTGTTTGCTGCATGTTGCACATTTATAAAAACAACTGATACAGCACTCCGTAAAGTTCCCTAATATAATATGTAGGAAGAGCATACCACGGAGTGGTACATGTGAGAGAAAAAGTTTCAAGGTTCAAATCCTTAGCCACGAGGCTTGCCCTGAAGGCATGGAATCCGCTGGTGGTTATGGTGATTGTACCCGGAAGGTTTTTCTCTTTTATTATTTCAAGGGAATACAAAAGGTTCTCTCTTGTTGACGAGGATTTGTCTTCCTTGTAAAGTCTTGAAGAATCGATTCCACGGGCGATAAGTCTCCTGTACATGCACTCCGCTTCCGAGATGTTCTCGCCTTCTCCTTTGCCCCCTGACAAAACCGCTACTGCCTCAGGATGTTCCTCCAGATACTTTCCTGCGGCATCAACTCTTCTTGCAAGAATCTTACTGGGGGTCTCTCCGTAAACCGCGCAGCCCAAAACCACAAGGGTGGTATCCCCTTTTGGCTTGTTGAAATTCTCTTTTACAATAAAGAAAGTCTCTGTCATGGCGGTTAAAAAAATTCCCAATATAGCCAGGGCCACAAGGATAATCAAGACTTTGCCGGGGATTTTACCCCATAAAAATCTGATTAATCTCCCCAGTGGATTTCTGAACAGGTCGCATAAGAAAACCACGAGGAACACGCCGGTTCCCGTTGCGTTCCCTATGTTGACAATGCCGAAGCCCACCATGGGAATCATAAACCATATGATTGCCAGAACAGAGATGATTTTTATAATGAAGTGAATTTTGTCCATTTACTGAGTACTTCCTCATCCAGAAGGAATTTCAGGAAGGGTATGTGCGGTATTATCTGACTTGCCCCGTAAGCAAGATAGTTTCTTTCATATATGAAGGTAAGCACAGCATTATCCTTTGTGTAAAGCATAATCTCCTCGCCCAAAACTCCAAGATCCATATACATGGCAAAGGTGAAAATAACCCATGCGAAAAGGATTGTCTCCACAACTCCGAACAATCCGCCTATAAGCTTATTGAATGTAGAAATCACAGGAAGCTTTGAAATAAGCTTCGCAGAGAAAAATACAAACTTTAAAGCTGTATGGGCAAGGCAGAGAATCAAGAACATCAATACTGCCGCTGCCATGTTGATTATCTGTTTATCAAAGTATGCACTGATGGCTCTGGAAATCAGAACAGTGGCCAAAGCCAGAATCACCAGCGTAATAAGCGAAATAATCTCCTTGACTATTCCGTTTTTGTATCCGTCCACGATTCTCCAGACACCGATTAAAATTAAAATAATAAGTAAAAAGTTCAATTTATTTCCCCGTTAATTCAAGCCCGCGGTATATATGGAATCGTTGGTAACGATCATATATTTGTAATTGCCGTTTCTGGGCGATATTATTCTGACTCCGTTGTCAAAGCTTCCCTCGTACTTGATTCGCCCTGACATATTGTAAACATAGCACATTGACTCTGAGTAAGCTATGATGCTTCCCTCGTCAAATACGACCTTCACATCCGCCACTCCGGTAAAAGCCAAAGGAATCTCCGTTACCATTTCACCTGAGGTATTGTAAACCTCAAGTCTGAAGGGATGCTCCGTATCATCATTGTAGAAAATCAATCCAATGTAGGATTCGTTGTTGTAAACCGAAAGAACCTGTCTGTCCAAAAGAAGTTCTTTCTTAATCTCAGGCACTTCACTTCCCGAGTAAATCATGAATCTGTTATCAGCAACAGCAAAAGCTGTTGAGTCGTTCATGAATTTAATGAAGGGCACAAAGGTGTCGGAGTAATTATAAACACTTACCAGATGGTCAATCTCATTCTCACCGACATCGCCGAAGTTGTAGAATGCAACTCTGGTTTTAAGCTCTCCGGCCTCCGGATACGTGTATCCGATGCCCACAAGTTTAGCCTTCGGTGAAACCGAAACTGCAGTAGGGTATCCGGTATTACTCATTCTGGTGGAAAAGTATGCCAGTGTCTTTCCGGTTGTGTCATAGAGATAAATCCATGTAACCTTGGAGTCCTCCTGGATAGTCATTATAACTCCGTTTGATGTCACATCAAGTTTTCTGATGGGCATGTTGGTACTGAGCTGGCCAAGGATTTTCTCATTGTCCATGACATAAACGTCTCTGCCGTCGTAATCGGCAAAGGCAACAACGTTTCCGCAGTGAGCCTCCATGGGGTTCTGCATTTCAAAGGTCTGATTCCAGATAGCATCTCCGGAACTGTTCATGCAGGACGCACCATCGCAGCTGTATGTTATAAGGTTGTCTCCAATGGCAATATCCGTTGTTCCGGAAACGCTCTGTCTCACAAGAACAGGACCCATTGCCATCTCGGTGTATTGTCTGTTGGTGTACTGAAAATAAATGAAAACAGCGAGAGCGGCAATGGCCACTATCGCCAAAAGAATCCGACCGGCGAAAACCAGTCGGTGCTTCTTCAGTAATTCACCCATGTCCTCTTTTGACATATATAAAACTCCTATAACTCCGTACGACCCTCAAGGGCACGTAATAGTGTTACTTCATCTATATATTCAAGGTCTCCTCCAACGGGAACTCCGCTTGCAATTCTTGTAACCTTAATTCCCGTGGGTTTAATCATCTTGCTTATGTACATGGCTGTGGTCTCACCCTCAAGGCTTGAGTTTGTGGCGATTATTACCTCTTCCACATCACTCTGAAGTCTTACCATCAATTCCTTAAGTCTTATTTCGTTGGGTCCGATTCCAAGCATGGGAGAAATAGCACCATGAAGAACGTGATACACGCCGTCATACTTGCCGGTCTTCTCATACGCTGCCAAATCCCTTGGAGTTTCAACCACCATAATCTGGCTTTTGTTTCTCCTTGGATTGGAACAGATGGGGCAGATTTCCTTATCTGTTAAAGTCTGACAGCAAGAGCAGTACTTTATGTTCTCCTTGGCGTCCACCAATGTATCCGCAAGTCTCTTAACCTTTTCAGCAGGCATATTTATTATATGAAAAGCCAGCCTCTGGGCGGTTTTGGATCCTATACCCGGAAGGTTTGAAAGCTCATCTATTAACTTATTGATATGTCCGCTGTAAAGCTCCATTAGAAGGGAAATCCTCCGAGTCCGCCTGTCATTTTGCTCATCATAGCCTGGTTTGCTTCATCAACCGATTTGAGAGCTTCGTTTGTTGCCGCAACAATTAAATCCTGAAGCATTTCAATATCATCGGGATCCACAACCTCGGGAGTCAAAGTAACCTTAAGGATTTCCTTGCTTCCGTTAACAACGACTTCAACTGCTCCGCCGCCGGCCTTTGCAGAAAACTCCTTGGTCTCCATTTCCTTCTGGCTTTCTTCCATCTGACGCTGCATGCGCTGAGCCTGCTTCATCAAATTATTCATATTTCCCGGGATTCCTCCTCCGGGAAAGCCGTTTCCTCTTTTTGCCATTTAATAATTCCTCCTGTTTATGATTCTACCTCAACATCCATGTTTATACAGTCCAAAAGGTTGGGGTACTTCATTTCTCTTTCTTCTTTAGAGCCTGAAACTCTGTATTCAACAGAAACCTTCTTTCCGGTTATTTCCTCAAGCAAAGTTTCAAATTGAACCTTGTGATCGTCTGATGTAAAGAAGTGCTCTGCATAAATATCTGCCGCCGCCACAATCAATGTGTTTCCTTCCCCAAGGCTTGGATAGGTCTGGGCAAGAACGCCCTTAAGCTGTGCCGGTGCATTATTCACTACGGAATTCCACCTCTCCACAATCCTCTCTATATCCTCAGGAATTGCACTGGGAAGGGGCGCTTTCTTTGGGGCCTGTGGAGCACTTTCCAAAGGGCCTCCCGCAGGTGCCTGAGGTGCTGCTGCTAAGTTCACCAGTCCCTTTTCAATTTTATCTTCCACGTTTCTTATTCTGTCAGCCAAAGCATCATTTGATGTTTCCATTTCAGGTTTACATAACTTAATGAGCGCTATCTCTGTCAGAATCCTCTTTGAGGAAGAATATCTTATGCTTGTGGAAAGTTCCGAGAAAATCCTGATGTATCTGATTATGGTCTCGGCATCACACATTTCCGCATCTTCTTTTAGAAGTTTAAAGTTATCACTTGATACATCCAAAAGGTCCTCGGCGTGATCTGTACTCTTGATCATCATAAGGTTTCTTAAGTACCAGGTGAAATCTGTCACAAACTGGGTAAGCTCTCTGCCTTGCATTACTACTTCTTCTAATTGCTTTATGAGAGAGACGACGTTTTTGCCTACTATATACTTAAACATCTTGCTAAAAACAGCAGTATCTACTGCACCAAGAACGTCAAGTACCATGTCGTAGGTGAGATCCTTGCCAAGATGGAAGGCAATGCACTGGTCAAGGAGACTTAAGGCGTCTCTCATGGAACCGTCCGCAACTTTGGCAATGTACTTTAAAGCCTTCTCCTCCACAACAACATTTTCCTTATCCACAAGCTCCTTAAGTCTGTCGGATATGACATCAATTCCGATTCTTCTGAAATCGTAGCGCTGACATCTGGAAAGGATTGTAATGGGAATCTTGTGAACCTCAGTTGTGGCAAGAATAAATATGACATAACTAGGAGGCTCTTCCAATGTCTTAAGAAGGGCATTGAAAGCGCCTATAGAAAGCATATGAACCTCATCTATGATGTAAACTTTATACTTTCCGAGGGCGGGAGAATACGAAACCTCCTCCACTATATCCCTGATGTTGTCGACACCGTTGTTGGATGCGGCGTCAATCTCCATCACGTTCATCGCAGCCCCTGAAGCAATGGCCTTACATGTAGGGCATTCTCCACAAGGATTTCCGTCCACAGGGTTCTCGCAGTTAACCGCTCTCGCGAAGATCTTGGCAACGGACGTTTTACCCGTTCCTCTTGTTCCGGTAAAAAGATAAGCATGGCCTATTCTTCCGGCTTTAAGCTGGTTAACCAAAGTGGTAACTATATGATCTTGTCCTTTTACGTCCGAGAAATTCGCCGGACGAAACTTCCTGTATAGGGCTGTATAGGACATGTTAATACTTCCTTATCTAAATTAATCTCCGAAGCAGATGCCTAACATCTTTGCTTCCTTAATGATTGCCGCGTCGGGATCCACGCTCTTAAGCTTTCCGGCAACTTCTTCAAGAGGAACCTGAACGATTTCCCTGTTCTTGTAACCAACCATGAAACCGTACTTCTCTTCAAGAATCAATCTGCCTGCCTCTGCTCCGAGACGGCTTGCAAACACTCTGTCGTAAGCGCAGGGGCTTCCGCCTCTTTGTGTATGGCCGGGAACGGTAACCCTTACCTCATGGCCCGTTTCTTTTGCCAGTTTGTCTGCTATTTCATAGGACACTGAAGGATATTTGTAATTCTTCATGGCATCCTTTAATTCCTTCTTGGACATTGCCGCTCTTTCCTTGGAGATAGCTCCCTCGGCAACAGCCAGAATCGTGAAGGTACTTCCGTATCTCTCACGTTCTTTAATCTTTTCAACTATCTTATCTATGTCATAAGGAATCTCAGGGATAAGAATGATATCCGCACCGCCTGCCATACCTGCATTAAGTGTAAGATAACCAACCTTGTGTCCCATGACTTCCACTATGAATATTCTTCCGTGGGATGAAGCCGTGGTATGAATACAGTCAATGCACTCGGTAGCTATATCAACCGCACTCTGGAAACCGAAGGTCATGTCTGTTCCCCAAAGGTCATTGTCAATGGTCTTTGGAAGAGTAATTACGTTTAAGCCTTCTTCTCTCAAAAGGTTTGCAGTCTTATGAGTTCCGTTACCACCGAGAATTACAAGGCAGTCAAGCATGAGCTTATAATATGTGTGCTTCATGCATTCAACCTTATCGTTTCCGTCCTCGTCAGGCTCTCTGATGGTCTTAAAGGGTGTTCGGGATGTTCCGAGCATCGTTCCGCCCTGAGTCAATATGCCCGAAAAATCAGAGTGACTAAGCATTTTAAACTCAGATCTGATAAGGCCTCTGTAACCGTTAAGGAAGCCATAAATCTCAACCTGTTCGCCGCTCTTCAACAGAGTCTTTCCGACTCCACGCATGGCTGCGTTAAGTGCCTGGCAATCGCCGCCGCTGGTTAACATACCAATTCTTCTCATGCCGTAACCTCCTTTATAAGCTGTGCCCATACTACATATAATTATACTTTATCCCCTTGCCAAAATCCACCCTCTACTATACAATAGATTAGTATTTTGGAGTCGTATCGAAGTGGTCATAACGGGGCGCACTCGAAATGCGTTAGCCCTCCGGGGCACGAGGGTTCGAATCCCTCCGACTCCGCTTTCAAAGCGAAAGAAAAGAAGCAGGGAAGTCCGTGACCTCTCTGCTTCTTCTAGTTGATACTACATGGTACTGTACTTTTTGTTCTGAACTGCCGTCACCAGAACCGAAATGGCAAAGATGATGGTAGCTATAATAGCTATACACAGTTCAAGCTTGCTGCTCTGCAATACAAACATTGTAACGATCACAGCCAAAAAGAATACAAGAATAATCGCATCGTATAACTTTTTCATAATACTCTCCCTAAAAAATAAACGAAACAATTATCGGTATCGAATCTATTATACAACATCTCCCCCTATATTGTAAATTTGCAAAACAATGTTTTATATTCGATAGACAATTCTGAATAATAAAGTTAAACTATAGAATAAAGAAAAGGAGAATCCCATGAAGCAATCACTTTATAACGTTGAAACTTACGATAATTTAAAGGTTTATGAGGCGGTTTGCAAGATAATGGCCGATCAGAATGTGGCCCAGGATTTAAGACCCGACATGAAGGTTGTTATTAAGCCTAACCTTATCATGGGGAAAAATCCAAGCCATCCCACAACCACTCATCCCACCGTAATCCGTGCAGTTGCCAAATGGCTTCACGAGCAAGGTGTGGATAATGTTATTCTGGCTGAAAGCTCCGGTGGATTATACGACCACAATGCCATGAGAAACGTATATCACCAGTGCAAGGTGGATGAGCTTACTGACGTTCTCACTTTAAATGACAATTTTGAAGCTACACATGTTCATTCTCCCGAAGGATTCAAGTGTCACTCCTTCCACTTAATAAATCCAATAGTGGAGGCTGACTACATCATAAACATCTGCAAGCTTAAGACCCATGCCATGACCATGTATTCCGGAGGAATCAAGAACCTTTTCGGAACCATTCCGGGTCTTGAGAAACCCCAAATGCACTACATGTTCCCGAACCTTCATGATTTCTCCAACATGCTTGTGGAATTAAGTCAGGTTGTAAAACCCGACCTCACAATTATAGATGCCATCGATGCCATGGAAGGAAACGGCCCTACAGGAGGAGATTCTCATCCTTTACACATGCTTCTCGGTGCCAGGGACCATTATACACAGGATTGGTTTGCCGCAGGCCTTATGAAGATTGAGCCCATGGATGTAGAAATGATTAAAATCGCCAAGGAAAAAGGCCTTGTACATGAAGATGAAATAGAACTTCTCGGAGACGAAATTCCCGATAACCTCACAGCCTTTAAGATTCCCGATGCCGCCCAGGTTGATTTCTCATCCCATGTGCCCGGCTTCTTAAGAAAGCCCTTCCTTGCAATTGCCAAGAAGCTTTTCCGCTCCTATCCCGCTGTGGACAAGAGCAAGTGCGTGGGCTGCGCAAAGTGTGCCGAAAGCTGCCCTGCCCACATCATTAAGATTGAAAACAAAAAAGCCATATTTACAAAAAAGGGCTGCATCTCCTGCTTCTGTTGTCAGGAGATGTGCCCTATGAAAGCAATATATGTTAAGAAGCGTTTCTAATATTCGCTTACTATGTTGTTAATCCACACACCTTTCTTTATAAGTGCTATTCCGATTACACCCTTTATGGCCTCTAAGCTGTATACAATAAGAACCAGAGGAATAATTGAAATGGGTGAGTAAACACTTAAAAGATAAGCTACGGGAACATTCACGCACCATACAAACACACTGTCAAATAAGAAGGTTATGAAGGTTTTGCCTCCGGATCTTATTGTGAAGTAGGCCATGTTTGTAATGGCATTTAAAGGCGCGCAAACAGCCGAGCAGCAGATGAAGCCCGTAGCAAGGTGTCTTACGGAATCTGTCGTATTATAAATCAGCGGGAAGTAAGGGCTTGTCAAAGCAAGAAGTCCACCCGTTATGGCGCTTCCCACAACTCCGAATGCCATTATCTGTTTAACCGTTCCTCTTACGGTATCAAGTTTCCCCGCACCAAGTTCCTGACCGACAATAATAGCTGTAGCACTTCCCATGGAAATGTACACTGCGTTAAATACGTTTCCTACGGTGTTGGCTATATTTATGCCACCCACAACATCGATACCCCTCAAAGAGAAGCTCTGAACCATAAGTGATATTCCTGCGGCCCACATGGTCTCGTTGATGAGGAGAGGGAAGCCGGTTTTGACAATATTCCAGGCTAAATTCCAGGGAATGATTAAGGTCCTGTAAAGCCCCCTTATAAATCCGAATCTCTTTGCATGCAAATGGGCATAGATAACCACAATCAAAAGCTCCACATAACGGGAAATAACCGTGGCAAGCGCCGCACCGATTACGCCCAAAGCAGGCAAGCCAAGCTTACCGTAAATTAAAATGTAGTTAAGCACCAGGTTGGTTCCAACCGCGATAAGACCCGCGTGCATGGGAATAATCGTCTCCCCGCACTCTCTTAAGGTTCCGGCATAAACCTGTACCAAAGCAAAGGGAATAAGCCCAAGAAGCATCACATCCATATACTTTAAGGCATACATGCTTGTGGCTCTGATAGCCTCAGCAGTTCCTTCTCCTTTCAGGTAAAAACCAACTAAAGGTTCTCCGAACACGCCAAAGGCTGCGGTAAAGAGCGCTCCCAAAAAGAGTGTGATTAAGAGCTTGAATCTCATGGTATCTCTTACGCCCTTGTCGTCTCCGCTTCCGTAAAACTGGGCAGTAAAAATACCGGCACCGGATACGGCACCAAAGATGCAAAGATTGTATACAAAAATCAACTGGTTGGAAATGGCAACACCGCTCATCTGCTCGGTTCCGATTCGTCCAACCATTATGTTATCAAGCATGCCTACGAAATTCGTTATGGCATTCTGAATAATAATCGGCACAAGGATTGTCAGCATTTTCTTGTAGAAATCCCTTGTACCGATATATGACTTCAAATAGTTCTTCATAAAAATGGTTCCTGTTCTTTATTCCTCTCCCCTGATTTTGGCGTTTGGAATGTTCTTCTTTACTATGCCTAAAATATGATTAAGCTCCTCATCCGTGAAGCTTTCATATCCCTTGACCATGACATTTTCATTGTCTCTGTAGTTCTGGATAAAATACTTATTCGCCCCTTTTATCCACTCTCCGATTTCCTCGAAATCTGAATCGGTATGAATGCCTTTAACCACGGTGGTTCTGAATTCATAGTCTATCCCTGAGTTCATAATCAGATTTATGGACTCGGAAAATTTATTTGTATCCATGGTCTTAAGTCCCGCAGCCACATGGTAATTTGTGGGGCCTGATTTAACATCCATTGCTATGCAATCCACAAGGCCTTCTGAGATTGCTTCCTTTAAAACCTCAGGTTTGTAGCCGTTGGAATCAAGCTTAATGGGATAACCAAGTTCCTTGACCTTTCTTAAAAAGTCCAAAAGATCGGGATTCACCGTGGGCTCTCCGCCTGTTACACAAACTCCCTCCAGTATGCCTTGTCTCTTCTTAAGGAAAGCAAAGATTTCCTCCTCAGATATCAAAGGCTGTGCAGAAGGATTAAGCACCAGCTCAGAATTATGGCAATAGGGGCATCTGAAGTTGCAGCCTCCCGTAAAAATCGTGCAGGCTACCCGTCCCGGATAATCAAGTAATGTGGTTTTGTTCAATCCATGAATTTGCATTTTCGTACCCTGATTTTGACTTTGTAATTTACAATCATTATAATATTTACCATATGAAAAAGAAACCTTTAACCGAAGATGAAAAGTTCATGAAAGAGGCTCTTAAAGAGGCCATGAAAGCCTATAAACTGGGGGAAGTTCCCATAGGCTGCGTCATTGTCCGCGAGGGTATAATTATTGGTCGTGGTTACAACAGACGTAACACCGACAAGAACACCCTGAACCATGCCGAGCTTTCCGCTATCAGAAAGGCCAGCAAGGTGGCCGGCGACTGGCGTCTTGAAGACTGCGTTATATACGTCACATTGGAGCCCTGTCAGATGTGCTCCGGCGCTATTGTTCAGGCAAGATTCCCCAAATGTGTCATCGGATGCATGAATCCTAAGGCCGGATGTGCAGGTTCCATTTTAAACATCCTTAACATGCCGGAATTTAATCATCAGGTTGAAGTTGTAAAGGGAGTTTTGGAAAACGAATGCTCCGAAATGCTGACTCGCTTCTTCAAAGAACTGAGGCTTCGAAACAAGCTTGAAAAAGAATTGACAAACGACTCTTCAGAAAGTAAACTGTAATAGCCGTGCATCGCATCTTGGTTGCCGGTAGTTTATGCCTGGTCCCGCGCAATGAGCGCCTGCGAACCGTGTCAGGTTGGGAACAAAGCAGCACTAAGCGGGATTGTCCATGTGCCGTGGGGGTGCCTGACATAACTATCGGTAATCAGGATGGGATGCACGTTTTTTATTTAATACGTGTTCTTCTCCAGATAATTCATATAGTTTGCAACCATAAGTGCAATCTTAAATGTCAAAGCATCATCAAAGGTTCTTATATCAAGACCTGTGGCCTTCTGCAATTTCTCGATTCTGTAAACGAGAGTGTTTCTGTGCACGAAAAGCTGTCTTGATGTCTCGGAAACATTAAGGTTATTCTCGAAGAATTTGTTGATGGTCATAAGAGTCTCTTCATCAAGTTCCTCAGGAATGGTTCTGTCCTCAAATATTTCATCTATGAACATTTTGCAAAGGTTGATGGGAAGCTGATAAATAAGTCTTCCGATTCCGAGTGCGGAATAAGCCACAACCTTCTTCTCCACATAGAAAATCTTACCTACTTCCAAAGCCATCTTTGCTTCCTTGTATGACTTGGAAACGTCCTTAAGCTCCTCAACCACTGTTCCGTAAGCTACCCTTACATTAAGCATGGCCTCGGCGCCCATCATATCGGAAATAAGTCTTGCTGTCTTCTCAAGGTCTTCAGGTTCTCTGCCATCCTTTAAGGATTTCACAAGGATAATGCAGGACTCGTCAACTGTTGTAATGTAATCACCGGCCTGAGTGGTAAACATACCCTTCATGAGCTCGATGGGAGTTGAATCCTTCTCAAGATCTGTCTCAACTAAGAAAATTGCTCTTGGACAGTTGGCATCAATATGAAGCTTCTTTGCTCTGTTATGAATATCAACAAGAAGCAGGTTATCAAGAAGCAGGTTCTGGATAAAGTTATTCCTGTCGAATCTGTCCTTGTAGGCAATTGCCAGATTCTTAATCTGTGAAGCGGCAATTCTGCCCACCATATAAACGTCTTCACTGTTACCTGCCGCAACGATTACATATATTAATTCACCGTCGTCGTGGACCTTCAAAAGATGCTCTCCGCCGATAACCTGACTGTCAGCTGCAGAGCCTGCGAATTCTGTAATCCTTTCTTCCGGTATTTCATTCTTCTCCATGGTAATTGCCACCGGATGTCCGTCCAAATCATAAACTCCGATGTCAATCTTAGTTACTGCTTTAAGTTCGTCTATGCTGTTCTGAATAACCTGACTTGAAATCATTATTATTCCTCCGTTTACTACCTGTAATGATAACTCATTTCGGGCACTCAGGCAAGTAGAGCATCCGCATGACCGCCTTACTGTAAAAAAAATGGAGGTGCGAATTTCGCACCTCCATGAAAGTTCTTACTAGTTTGTGATAACCTGCTCGGTTTCCTTATCGAATACGTGAATCTTCTCGATATCAAGAGCGAACTTGATTGTATCGCCGGGTCTTGAAGTGGTACGAGAATCAACTCTTGCAGTGATAGGGAAGTCAGCAAGATCGAAGTATAAGAATACTTCTGCACCAAGGAGCTCGTAAACCTTAACGGTTGACTCGAATACGCTCTGAGGTGATGTCTCGATGAACATCTCGGAATCATAAACGTCCTCAGGACGGATACCGAATGTAACAACCTTTCCGTCATAACCACCCTTGATAAGCTTTTTGGACTTAGCGGGAGGAAGAGGAATAGAATGTCCACCGATCTCAAGGTTTGCTGTCTCGCCTGTAACCTTAACTGTTGCATCAAGGAAGTTCATCTGAGGTGATCCCATGAATCCTGCAACGAAGAGGTTCTGAGGCTTCTCGTAAAGGTTCTGAGGTGTGTCAACCTGCTGGATAACACCGTCCTTCATAACTACGATTCTTGTACCAAGTGTCATAGCCTCGGTCTGGTCATGTGTAACGTAGATGATGGTGGTGCCAAGTCTCTGGTGAAGCTTAGCGATCTCAATTCTCATCTGTACACGAAGTTTAGCATCCAAGTTTGAGAGAGGCTCATCCATAAGGAATACCTTAGGGTTACGAACGATAGCACGACCCATAGCTACACGCTGTCTCTGTCCACCTGATAAAGCCTTGGGCTTACGATCAAGGAGGGGAGTTAAGTCAAGGATCTTAGCTGCTTCCTTAACCATCTTGTCGATTTCATCCTTGGGAAGCTTTCTTAACTTAAGACCAAATGCCATGTTGTCGTAAACTGACATATGAGGATAAAGAGCGTAGTTCTGGAATACCATTGCGATATCTCTG
>JAFZSQ010000099.1 GCA_017619295.1 Lachnospiraceae bacterium | reverse complement strand
CCCTTGATAAACCAAGTTAAGTATATGCAATAGTTCATCATGGAATTTATCGTGAGCAGCAACAACAACGATAGACTCATCAGCGTTAAGATCTTGAAGTATATAAAAAGGTTCAACAGGTATCCCCTTCAAAGATTCGCCTTGCTTTGGTTGAGTTAAAACAACTCTCTGGTTTTTCATGTCACTGATAATTTCCCCAAAAGCATCATAAAACAATTTTGCGACTTCACCATTCCCATACATTACAAAATTTTTATATTTTAAATTAATTTCTTTTAAAAAAACATATAGTTCTCTGTTGTCTGACATCTCAATTATTTGCATATAATTATCTCCCTAAAATACTGCGCACTTATCTCCTTGCATATAACTATTCTACTACATTTTTTGGTATGGTAATATTCTATTTTACGTACTTGACCCCCTTTTTATAAATAGTTTCTCACGCATATCTAAATCGAGTAGGAGGGAAATTCAAATGAATTTCCCGACCTCTCACACCACCGTGCGTACCGTTCGGTACACGGCGGTTCAATCAACTTAACAAGCAACACACCTTTCGGTGTAGTAGTCTAGCATTGAGACTAACCCAAAACGGGTAAGTCTTTCCTTGTTGATAGCAAAGTTCAAGACTCTTCGTTGGCAAACATACGCAATTCTTCTGCCAGTGTAAGCTGTAGTCCAGGCTGCATATCTACCAATGCCAAGTTTTACTAGATTCTTTGCTCTGTTCTGTGGAGTTTTCCAATGTTTCCAAATACACATGCGGAGTCTAAACCTGATATTCATGTCAAGTTCACTACAGAGTAACTTCATGCTACTTATTTTGAAGTAGTTAATCCAACCTCTGATAAGTAGATTCAACTTCTCTACTTTGTAGCTGTTGCTGACGCCCCAACTACGGGAGGTGAGTTCCCTCATCCTTTTCTTGAACTTTGCAACTGATTTCGCATGTGGCTTTGCCTTGAATTGGTGCGCCTTTGGATCGAAATAGAATCCAAACCCGAGATATTTAAGTCCCGTCGGTCTATCTACCTTACTCTTGGTTACGTTGACTTTCAGTCCCAGTTTCTCCTCAATGAATCGTGAGATGTTTCTCATGACTCTGTTCGCAGACATTTCACTTCCGACCATGATGATGCAGTCGTCCGCGTATCGTACAAAGTTAAGCCCTCGCTTTTCCATTTCCTTATCCAGTTCGTTTAGCATGATGTTAGCCAATAGTGGCGAGAGATTTCCGCCTTGTGGTGTACCCACTATGGAATCCTCGTATTCATCGTCAATCATGATTCCGCTGACAAGATATTTTCTCACAATGGAGATAACATCTCCGTCCTTGATGGTTCTACCAATGATTGTCATCAGCTTGTCGTGATTAACTGTATCAAAGAATTTTTCCAAGTCCATGTCTACAATCCAATCATCGCCATCATTCATCATATCTAGCGCTGTAAGGATTGCCTGTTGAGCACACCTGTTGGGTCGAAATCCATAACTATGGTCATGGAATTGCTCCTCATAGATTGGCGTGAGCACCTGTGCTATGGCTTGTTGTATGAATCTGTCTGTTACCGTTGGTACTCCTAGGTTTCTGACACCACCATCTGGCTTTGGTATCTCCACTCTTCGTACTGGCTGAGGTTTGTATTTCCTTGTTCTCAGCTGTTCCTTGATGCTTTCGCCGTTCTTTTCAAGGTGTTCCTTGAGTTCTGTGTACTTCATTCCGTCCACGCCCTCTGCACCTTTGTTTCGTACGACTTGCAGATATGCTCTGTTGAGGTTATCGCTGGATAATATCTGCCCCATTAGACTACTTGTGTCCATGCGTTCTTTCCTTTCCGTCCCGCTTGAATCGACCACCCTTTACCCGATTGGTTACGGCAGATGTTGTCTCCTCTGCAATACGAGACATACTCAAACTTGTTGATTGTTCGCCCCTTTGCTCCATCCGCTTTCGAGGACTTCTTAGCTACTATGGGCTCTGCTGACTTCTCACAGTTCGTTATTACTAGGCTAATGGAACCTCTGTGAGACCTCCACGCTTAAGGTGCGCGCTCTTTCCCTCCATGTCCCCGCCACATTTACTCTGCTACTACAAATGTGATAGTTATTAGACTTCGTTGTTTTTGGCCAACTTATCTCTCGTAGCCTAGCCTTGTATGTGGTTTCTGTCCGTCGGTTCAGAGGTTTGCCTACAGCTTCCTTCAGATTCCACCTCACGATGGACACCCTTGCTGTTCAGCTATACACTTCCCACTATCTGGGCGTGTTCGGGACTTTCACCCGTTAGAGCGCGCCCATGGCGCGCAAACCAAAAAAGGGACCGAATTTTATACCGATCCCTTCCCGAAAATCATTATTTACTGATTATTTTTTTATTCTCCAAACGGTATTCTGTTTTGCACCTTCACGTTCGATATAACCTTTATCACGTAACGAATTCAAGGTTCTCTGCACTGTTCTTACTGTTTTTGAAGCTTTTTCAGCAAGTTCATCTCTTGAAGCATCCGGTTTTGTCTTCAAAATAGCTAGTATAGTTTTCTCAGTAAGGTTCAATTCTCCAATAGAAGTGACATCAGAAGTGACATTCGCAATGTCACTTCTAATAGGCTTTCTCTGGATAATAAACTTAAATCCATTCTGCCCGTTCTCGTATGAATATTCAATATCTGCGTCTTTACAGAGGCTATCAATTCTCTTAAATCCGCTTCCAAACTTCTCTATGGATTTGTTTAGGAATAATATCTTAGATATAGCAGGGTTTCTTATTTCCGACTCCAAATCCTTTTTGATATATTCCTCTGGTTTAAATTTGCTTGCATATTCTCCTGGGCTATAAATAGTGATCTTGCCTGGATGTATGCATATTTCATGCATTGTTCTTCCGCCATATACGGCATGAGCAAAGCTGTTGGCTAAAATCTCTCTTATAACTGCCACCGGTACTTCCGGAATTTCATCTCTTTCCATACTTTCAATTTCAACCCGCCATCTTATGTGTGAAAGAATATATTCTTCGGCATGCTTTAGGAGGTTAAAAATATTATCCTCGAACATTTTCATATCAAGGATTGTCAGCTTTTCATCTGTGGCAAAAATTCCAACCTTCAAAGATATGGGATGATTATTTCCAAAAAGAGCTTCACCCGCATTTGTCAGTTTTCCATCTCTTACCAATCCAAAACGGTTTAGAATAATCGGACATGTATATCTACCCGCCGGCAATCTTCCCGCCGCTACCGCGTTCTGCCAAAACGTCTTAATTGCAGAACGATCCACTTGTTTTTCTGTCAGATCAGATAAACCTTTTTCCCATTTTTCCCGATATTTGTTAGCACCGAAGAATACCTTAAGTTCTTCAGGCGTTACTTCACGGTCTTCATCAGCCGTTCTAAGATAATATCTTCCCGAAGCAGAATATGGTGTGCTTTCCCCGCTAAACTCAACCTTAATCGTGCTATGACCTTCAAATACCTCTTCCGTAATTGCAGGATATATCTGCGGTTTAATAGTCTCATATACAGCTCTGGAAACATCCCTCAATGATGACTCCGACACTTCCTGCCCCGTCACATCTCCATTGGGTTTTACACCAAAATATAATGTTCCAACACCATGCTTGTTTAAGATTGATGCGATAGAAATCATCGCGGCTTTCATTTCCCCTGTAGTTTTCTTAAACTCAAGTGTTTCCGTTTCTTTTCCTAAGTTGATCATATGTCCCTCCACTAATAGAAGTGACATCATTATATATTAGAAGTGACATTTTGTCACTACAAAAAATGTCACTTCTAATGTAATATACTTAGTCTGATTATTCCGTACAAAACACCTTTTCAGATTTTATGCAAATCCAAGTGTCCCTTTCTTATGCCATTTCTATAACATCATATTGTTCATCGGGTTTGAGGCGGAGCTTGTGGTTCACATACTTCTCGACATTGAAGTAGTTCTTCTTATCGTAATCCGCGGTTTCCCTGTAGTTAGGATGAGCGGTAAGGTCATATTTGTCCGACAAGAAGGGACGCACACCACGCAGTTGAAGGATGCACTTGTTACCGTTCATAACAGCCAATTCATCGATACTTAGGAGCTCATGCCCCATTTTCTGATAATTCATAGAATATGATGGATTGTTACCGCGGCTTTCACCTGTGTTATAGGTATCTATAGTTTCCTTGCCGAGCATCTGGTTTAAGTCCTTTAACGTTGTCGGCTCCGTACCTCCAAGGAAGAGTTGGGAATCCATATTGCCTATTATGGTATCCGCGTTATCCTTGTATATAGCCTTAAGCTGTGACTTTGCCTGCAAGATCAGGCAAGCTGATATCTCACGGCTTCGGATGGTAGCGACAAGCCTCTCCAAGTTGGGGATCTGTCCGATGTTCGCTGTCTCATCAATAAGACAGCGAACGTGTACCGGCAGCTGCCCGCCGTATACATCGTCCGCTTTTTCGCATAAAAGGTTAAACAACTGGGTATATACCAGTGAAATCAAGAAGTTGAAGGTTGGATCGGTATCGCTCATTATCAGGAATAAGGCGGTCTTCTTATCCCCGATGGTATCAAGGCCCAACTCGTCATATGCTGTAAGATCCCGAAGCTCCTTGATGTCGAAAGGGGCCAGCCTTGCACCGCAGCTTATGAGGATTGATTTAGCGGTCTTGCCTGCCGCAAGGAGATATTTTTTATATTGTCTCACTGCGAAGTGGTCCGGGTCCTTTTCACCCAGTTCCTCAAACATCAGGTCTACCGGGTTTTTGAAGTCTTCATCGTCCTCCCTGACCTCCATTGCGTTGATAAATTCAAGCAAAGTCGAGAAGTTCTGTTCCTCTACAGGTGCCTCATAATGGATATACCCGATCAGAGCAGTATACAGAAGGGTTTCGGCCTTGGTCCAAAACTCTTCACCGGCCTTACCATCTCCCTTAGTATTTGCTATGAGTGCGTTTACCAACTTAAGGATGTCCTTTTCCGAATGGATATAGGCGAATGGATTGTAGTGTTGACTCTTTTTGAAGTTGATCGTATTAAGGACCCGGACATCATAATCGTGTTTCAGCAGCATAGTCCCTGTGAGGTTAATGATATCCCCTTTGGGATCTGTTACCACATATGAAGAGTGCATCTGCATTAGGTTTGGCAGCAGAAAGAATCTCGTCTTACCGGAACCGGAACCACCGATCACGAGGACATTTTTGTTCCTCGCATAAGTGGGGTCTGCCGGCCTGCCGCTTAGCATGATCCGCTCCGTCTTTGTAAGTATTACATTCTTCTTAAAGTCAGGATCCATAAAAGGTTCGATATCTCTGGAACTTCCCCATCTGGCCGAGCCGTATTCGGCGCCGGTCCTGAACTTTTTGGCATTCTGACTTTTAAGATAAACCGCAAGACGCAGCAGAAGTGCAGCGGTCAGGCCTACGAGCAGATCAAATACGTTTATACTGGGGAGCGGATTTCCAAATGCCACCGGAAGGGTGACAAGCAAGCACTGCACCTTCGCCGTTGTATCCGCACTTTTCCCTGCAAGCCGCCAGGCCTCCCCCAGATTTGTTGAAAAGAGGCCTGTAAGTATATATGGCATCGCCAGTAATGTGTTTCGTTTGATTTTCCTATTGATCATCTGATAAGCTCCTTGGTTTTCTCACGGGCCTTCCGGTAATGCTCGGCTACTACCGCCTTGAAATGAGCAAGTTTCTCAAGGACGCTGGGGTGTTCCCGTCTATTCATCATCCTATCGCCGTATTCATCCACAATAAGCTGCAGGGCATCCGCATCCCGGGCCTTGAAAAAGATAACATAGTTTGGCGGATCGGATGTCTTGTCCTTGGTTATGGCATAATCAACACCGTAACGCCTGGCGATCCTCTCGAAATCCTTGAGGCTCTCGTTGCTTATTACCATACTGGAAGCGCCCTGCCCCTGCTTAATAAGCTCTTTCACCGTCTGCTTACCATGCTTGTAGGGATCATGCATCTTCTTATGATTCCTGTAGTGGATGTATGTACGCAGGCCATTTATCAGAGTCCGTGCCGTAAGTCGTGTAGTCGTAATTGCAAGATTTACCGTTTTCTTTGATACTTCCTCCTGCATAAGATCCCCCCGTTAGTTAAATTCAAACGCCCTGAACTCCGTACCGTCATAGCTCAGCTTCACTTCCGCATCCATAAGTATGATCGCTGAACAGCATATCTCGTCTTCCGTCAGGCATTCTGTGTTCTTCTCTCCCTTATGCATAATCATGAGCGGGCCAAACACATACTTCTTGCCGCCAAGATTGAAAGATTTTCTTGAATCATATACTGCCACAAGACCGGTGTATTTGATCTCGTGCAGTTCAAGGAAAAGACCGAGCTTTATAACCTCCTTGTCAATATCTTCTCCCCGTATGATCTTGGGATCCTCACCGGCCTTCTGGTACAAAATACCGTCCGCTACAGTCTTTTTATCAAGTTCCTCTAAGCAGTTATTCAATTTTTTGATCGTGTCTTCAAACATTCTTGGTTTCTCCTTCCTTGCAATAAAAAAGCAGCTGTACGGCTGCTATAAACTCATGTCTCTGTTTCTCTTTTTCTGCCACTGCTCAAGCAGTTTTACTATTGTGTCCTCCATCTGCTTGGGAGTGTAGTTTTTGGGGAAGTACCTTTTAAGTACCTCATTCTTGATGGTCACGTGGTCGAGAGTCGGCTTCTTCTCTTCGTTCATGATGTCCTCGACCTTTTCAAGTGAATAGTCATCTGACTGTGCCAGCTTTTTGATCCGCTGCGCCTGCGATAAGGTCGGTGAACACTGGGCATAATCAATCGCCTCCAGGACATCCTTTTGCTGGTCCTGATTGAGGAATGACAGCTCGACCGCCGGATTG
>JAFZSQ010000010.1 GCA_017619295.1 Lachnospiraceae bacterium | reverse complement strand
CCCGGGTCTGTCTGACCGGGATCTGTTTGACCGGGGTCTGTTTGACCGGGGTCTGTCTGACCGGGATCTGTCTGACTGGGATCTGTCTGGCCCGGGTCTGTCTGACCCGGGTCTGTCTGACCGGGATCTGTTTGACCGGGGTCTGTTTGGCCGGGGTCTGTTTGGCCGGGGTCTGTCTGACCGGGATCTGTCTGGCCCGGATCTGTTTGGCCGGGATCTGGGGTTGTGGGCGGAACATAATCTGGATTAGGTCTTTGCTCCTTGGTATAACCGGTGACAATATCATTCACATCATTTATCTTGACGTCAATACCCACCTCTGTCCCATTACTTGGTTTCAGATCCTCTATCTGAAGGGCAACCTCCACGTTATATCCAATCTGCTTATTCTCATCATCGTACATAGGTGCGGCTGCATAGCCCTTTATGATATTCATGTATTCCGGATGATTCGGGTCTCCCAGTGGGCTCCCAAGGGAAGGAATATTAGAATTTGAGAAATAATAAAGCTGTCCAAGTGCATCTATAGCAACCAATCCGGCTGTATCTATTTCGTAGTCAGTTTTATCGTTATATAAGTCCACTGCAATTACCACGCTGTCCGCAGTATCCTTAACCTTTTTACTCCAGCCCTCAGTAACTTCAATTCCGGCTGCTGCAGGGTTTCCAACCGCTCCTTTTTTGGTTCCTGTACTTGTTATGACGCTACCTTCGTAAACACTTATTCCAAGATAGAGAACGGGGCCATCCCAAAGAGCCCTTAGTTCGCCGTAAGTTTGTTGTTGCTCGAGTCCATAACCTTTAGCGTCAGCGGCCTTCGCATTGTCTATTCTTGAAGCTGTTGAAGCGTTATATGCGTCCTCAAGAATTCCGTCCACTGTGATGGCCGAAGTTGTAAATTCGGCGTTTAATCTTTCATATGGGAAATTTGCAGCATCATAACTTCCGTGGTACTCCACCATATTGCTGCCTTTGATTGTTTGAAATCCGCCTGCAGCCAAAGCTGTAAGCGGAAATGCAAGGGTGCTGAAACCAATCACGGTAGCACCCGCTGCCGCAAGAATTCGTAGAAATCTCTTATACATTTGTAACCTCCCTCATAATATTTTGATAATTAAAAAATGTATACCTCCACTGTCTGAGTAGAAGTATACATTTTACTAACATGCCAGTCTATATTCTTCTAAATTGTCACAAATAATTCTATTAAAAGGGGGTTTTTCGAACTAAATTTACTTGAGTGTGGATAACTTTATGTAAACGAGCTCTCTTTATTTCAAAAATTTTTCAGGTATTGTGATGTTAAAATCCTTGGCCAAATTTCTGAAATCGTCGGAAGTAATGGTCTGTCTCCTTCTGTCGGTCATGGAAAGAATCTTCACAAGAACCTCCGAAGCTTTCTCCACTGTATGCATCAGTCCGAAGGTTAGGTCGAAGTCCTCCCCTGAAGCAAATAATCCATGATGAGCCCATACAGCCACATCATATTCTTTCATCTTCTCAACGGTTGCCAAGGCAATATCTCTGCCTCCGGGAACCATCCAGGGCACTACTCCCACACCTGAGGGGAAAATAACGGGGCACTCTGTCATGGTCTCCCACAATTCCCTTGTAAATGTTTTATCATCCAGGGGCAAAACAAAGGTAAGGGCAATAAGATTTACGGGATGGGCGTGATATATTACACGGTATTTCCCGTCTGTGGATTGCTTCTTTACCTCATGGTTCATGAGATGAGTGGGAAGCTCGCTGGTAGGTCTTGCGTTATTCTTAAGGCCCCACAAAACCTTGTAATTTTCACCCTTATCATCAACACTGATAATTCCTATATTGCTTTCAGGGTCTGCCTTTATGTTAGCGAAGTATTTGCCGGAGCCCGTCACAAGGAAGCATTCACCTGCAAGGTTCGGCACTGTGGTTCCAATAGGTTTCCAATCTCCGAAGCCATTAAGGTCATCCTTTATACTCTCAGCTTCCTCATGCTTAATTCTATAGGACAGATTTCCGCCGTTTCTTTCATGCCAGCCCATTGAATAGCCGTCATCGCACATTTTGCAGAAGTCCTTAACAAACTTTGCTTCAAGCACCTTCATATCAGTTACCTCTCTTTAACAACACTTCTTTTTCGTACTTATCAACTTCCCCGAAGAGTTCCAGATCTGCTGCCACGCCGTTCTTCTCGCAGTAGTAGTTCCAGATATCTCCGAAGGGAAGCATTTTCATTGCCTCGTTGGTTGACATAAGTTCTGTAAATCTGTTCTCATCCTGGAGAGTCTTAAGTTTTGACCAGGGAGTCAGCATTGCCATAAGAAGAGCCTTCTCAAGGCTTCTTAAGCCCACTGCCCAGGCTGAGATTCTGTTAATGCTTGCGTCAAAGAAATCCAGTGCTATATAAACTCTATCAAGGGCGTCGCATCTGACTATCTCCTTTGCAATCTCTTTGGTTTCATCATCAAGAATAACCACATGGTCGGAATCCCATCTGACGCCTCTTGTGATATGGAGAGCTATCTCAGGGAAGTACACAAGAAGTGCGGGTATCTTGTCCGATACCACCTCTGTGGGATGGTAATGTCCGTTATCCATAAGAGGCAGACAGCCCTTGTGAGTCGCCGCAAACATGAGGGTGAATTCTGCGCTCCCTGCAGTGTACGACTCCACTCCGATTCCGAAAACCTTTGACTCCACCGTTACTTTCACAAGCTCAGGGTCAAAGGGCTCCTTTAGGATTTCTTCGATGGATTCCTTATATCTGATTCTGGGACCCATTCTGTCAGCGGGAACGTCCTTATAGCCGTCTCCGATCCAGATGTTCATTACGCAGGGAATCCCTGTCTCCTTTGCGAAAAATTCCGAGATTCTAATGCAGGCTTTTCCGTGATTAATCCAGAACTTTCTCACCTCAGGGTCAGGGCTTGAAAGAGTCAGGCCCTCCTTTGCCATGGGATGTGAGAAAAACGTGGGATTAAAGTCCACGCCCATGTTATGCTTCCTGGCAAACTCTGCCCATTTCTTGAAATGTTTAGGCTCAATCTTATCTCGGTCCACAAACTCACCGTTCTCGAAAACGGCATAGCTTGCATGGAGATTCAGTTTCTTTTTACCGGGACACAGGGACATGGCCTTCTCCATATCCTGCATAAGTTCTTCGGGAGTTCTTGCCTTCCCGGGGTAGTTTCCGGTTGTCTGAATTCCTCCGGTTAAGGGTCCGTCCTGGTCAAAACCCGTTACATCATCTCCCTGCCAGCAATGGAGACTTACAGGAACTCTCTCCAGTTTCTCTATAGCTTTATCAACATCAATTCCAAGTTCTTCAAATACTTTCTTTGATTCCAAATATCTTTCTTTTACAGTCATCTCTTTCCTTCCCTTTTCACAGAGTTACTCCCTGTTTGAAAATAGCCAGGTCTGTGTAACCCGAAATTTCACTCTTTACCCGCTCCCCGTTTGCAATTCTTATAACCAGGGAATACAGTTCTTTCGCCAGCTCATCCTTTTTCTTATTCTCCAAAAGAGAGCCGCAGTCGAAATCTATCCAATTTTTCTTTTTCAAATAAAGAGGTGTATTGGTAGATATCTTTACAGTTGGAACAGGACACGCAAAGGGCGTTCCTCTTCCTGTGGTAAAAAGCACAATCTGCGCATCAGCCGAAGCCAAAGCCGTGGCTGCCACCAGATCGTTCCCGGGGGCAGACAAAAGGTTAAGCCCTCTTTCTTTGACCTTTTCTCCGTAGCTTAATACATCCACCACCGTAGATGTGCCGGATTTCTGTGTGCAGCCAAGGGATTTATCCTCGAGGGTTGATATTCCTCCCGCTTTATTTCCGGGAGATGGATTTTCATATATAGTCTGGCCGTGTGCTCTGAAATAATCTTTGAAGTCTTTAATTAGTTTTACGGTCTTGTCAAAGGTTTCCCTGTCCTTGGCCCGATTCATAAGAATGGTCTCGGCCCCAAACATCTCGGGAACCTCCGTAAGGATTGTTGTTCCGTTCTTGCTTGTCAGAATATCCGAGAAAGCCCCTACAACAGGGTTTGCAGTGATGCCGGACAAACCGTCCGATCCTCCGCACTTTAATCCCACTGCCAACTTTTCCACACTCTGTTTTGTTCGTTTATCTTTTTTGCACCTAAGGGCCAATTCCTCCACAAGCTTTATGCCCTCGTCGATTTCATCTTCCACCTCCTGGCATACGAGGAATCTTACCCGCTCTTCATCAGTCTCTTTTAAGTACTCTTTTAAAACGGGTATGTTGGAGTTTTCACAGCCAAGGCCCAAAACCAGCACTCCACCCACATTGGGATGATTAATTAAATCTGCCAGAATGGTTCTTGTATTCTCCTGATCGTCCCCAAGCTGAGAGCATCCATAAGGATGGGAAAAAGCCACAATTTCGTCAACGCCCTCTCCCACCAGATCCTGGCATAGGTTCGCAATCTCTTTTGCCACAGAGACAACGCAGCCTACCGTGGGAATAATCCAAAGATTATTTCTTATTCCCACTTTTCCGTTCTTTCTTTCATAACCCATGAAATAATCAGCAAGACCCTGTGCCTCGGTCTTACTAGTTTCCACGGGATTATATGTATAGACCATATCGTCCCCCAGTGCGGTTTTCAGGTTATGAACGTGAACATGCTCGCCTTTTTTGATTTCACATGTGGCTTTACCTATGGGATAGCCATATTTGATTACATCCTCCTCGGCAGGAATATCTTTTATTGCAATCTTGTGGCCTCTTTCAATGTCGGAGATTATTTCTGTTTTTTCCCCGTCCACATCAAGAATTCTTCCCTTCTTTAACTCCGTCAGTGCTACTACCACATTATCCGCTTCGTTAATTCTTATAAATTCAGCCATACGTCGCCTCTTTCTAATTAAGGACCGCCTTATAAGCTTCAGCCATTCCCTTTTTCTCAATCAGGTCATAGTATTCCCGGACAAGAGGAATCATATCCGACAAATCCTTCTGCCAGTAGTCCTCCCTCTTAAGAATCTCCGAAACAGAAGCGGTCTTCATGAATTTCACAATCTCCTCACCGTCATTTGCATTGTCGGTTCTGTAGAAGGCGATAAGTGCCGCCATTGAAAAAGTCAGTGCGGGAGGGTAAACTCCAAATTTCTCTTTATATTCGAGAATGGTAGGCAGTACCCTTACCTGGAACTTGGATACCGAATTTAACGCAATTGAAAGAAGCTGATGCTTGATAAAGGGATTTGAAAATCTCTCCAAAACAGCGTTTCCAAAATCAATATCTGTCTGAGTATTACCCAAAGTCGGTATGATTTCATCGAAAATGCACTTCTTTAAAAAGGCTGATACTGTCTCATCTTTAAGGCATTCTCCCACGGTGGTAAGTCCATAAAGATAAGCGCCAAGAACCATGGAAGTATGGCCTCCGTTTAAGATACGCACCTTTCTTCTCTTGTAAGGCTTAACATCATCTGTCCAGACAATGTTGTAGCCCGCCTTATTGAAGGGAAGCTCATCCTCGTGATGTCCTCCTATTACCCAGAGATGGAAAATCTCTGCTGTGTCCAAAAGATTGTCTTTATATCCTATCTCTTCCCAGAGCTTTTCAGCCTCGTCCTTCGGATAACCGGTAACTATTCTGTCCACCAGAGTATTGCAGAAGTCATTCTCCTCATTTATCCAGCGGATAAAATCATCTCCAAGATTCCAAAGTTCTGCGTATTTCAACACGCACTTTTTAAGATTATCCCCGTTGTCATCAATCAGTTCGCAGGGAAGCAGAATAAAACCCGGCAAGCCCAAGGTAAATCTCTTATAAAGAAGTTGGGTAAGTTTTGAGGGATAGGACTTGGCCGGTTTATCCTCAAGTTTTTCTGTTCCGAGATACTCTATCCCGGCTTCCGTCGTGTTGGAAACAATGAATCTGAAATCCGGATTCTCAGCCAGTTTCATGTACTCATCGTTTTCTGTATAGGGATTAACGCATCTTGATATAACATCTATGTGAGTTCTTTCGTTAATAACCTCCCCCTTCTCGATTCCACGAAGGTACAGATTGTACTCGCAATTTTGCTGCATAAGCATGTCACACATGCCCTTCTCTATGGGCTGAACTATAACAACCTTCCCTTCCCAAACTCCCTTTTCATTGAGCTTATAAAGGAAGTAGTCTACGAATCCTCGTAAAAATCCCCCTTCTCCAAATTGAATAACTCTTTCTTTAGCCATCTTCTTTCTCCTTTTAGTTTGGTAAGTATTCTTTAACAGCAAAAGATCTGTATACGCATTCTCTTGCTTCATTTATGTCTGTAAACTCTTTGGCCCTTAGCATCTGAGCCAGAGCATTTCCTATTGCTGTTGCCTCACCCGGACCGGCATATACCCTTTTGCCGGACAGTTGAGCCGTAAGCCTGTTCAGATAATCTGCGTTGGAACCACCACCGACTATATATATTGAATCAAAGGTTTTTCCTGTGTTTATTTCTATTTCTTTGAGAGTTCTCGCATAACTGATTGCCAGGCTCTTATACACTACGGCAGCAATCTGCCCGATTCTTTTTGGCACAGGCTGATTACTTTCTTTGCAATAATTCTGTATCTCCTCCACCATACTTTCCGGAGAAAAAAACCTGTCAGAAGCCACATCTACCCTTGAGGCAAAATCACCGTTGTTTTCGGCTTCCTTTGCTATTACCGAATAGGATATCTCTTTTGCAATTTCTTTCCTCACCGATTGAATCATCCAAAGACCCATTATGTTCTTAAGGTATCTGTAACGCCTTCCGTATCCACCCTCATTTGTAAAATTACCGGCTCTGGAAGCCTCACTTCTATTGGCATTTGTTAATTCAGTCCCCATCAAAGACCAGGTTCCTGAACTTATATAGACAAAATCTTCTTCCTTTGCAGGTACCGCCATTACCGCTGATGCGGTGTCATGACTGGCGCACATTAACACATCACAATCAAACCCCACCTGATCCACAATCTCTTTTTTCAAAGTTCCCACAAAACTTCCGGGCATGGAGAGGGGCAGGAACATATCATCCCTGAGGCCAACGGAACGTATCAATTCTCTGTCCCAGTCTCCTGTTTCCGGGTCCACAAGGTTAGTTGAGGTGGCGTTTGTATACTCTGATTTCTTTGCTCCCGTTAACAGGAAATTAAAATAATCGGGAAGCATAAGAAATGTTTTTGCTTTGTTATATTTTTCAGGTGTACCGATCTTGTCTGCAGTAAGCTGGTATATGGTATTAAAAATCTGCTTTTGAATTCCGGTTTTTTGATACAGGGACTCTTCGGATACAGACTCATAAACCACTTTATCCATATCCTTCGTTCTCCCGTCTCTGTACCCAAAAGTGTCACCGATTACTCGGTTATCCTCATCCAAAAGCACATAATCCACAGCCCATGTATCAATGGCCATGCTATCCGGAATATGCCCATCCTCAAAGCATTTCCTCATTCCATTCAGAATTTGACAAAAGAGGCTGTTCAAGTCCCAGGTCAGTTTCCCGTCCTTATTTGTCATCTCATTATCGAAGCGGTAAATCTCTTTTAGAGTTATCTTCCCGCCCTCCATGTACGCTATCATATGTCGTCCACTTGATGCTCCAATGTCGATAGCCAAGTGTTTTCTTGTCTTTTCCATTTCTCTTCACCCCCATAAATACATAGACTTTTACATACTACAGTTTTATGATATATTCTATAAACAGGAAATAATAGGACCTTAATTTACAAAAATAGGGTCTTTATTTGCACAAAGGTGATTTTATGACAAAAGAAATTTTGGAATATTTGAGCGCAATTACAGATGAGGAAAAGCAGATTTTAAAAGAACATGAAGAGATAAAGAAGGAAAATTACTCCTCCACAAGAGAATTTGTTGTTGATAACAGGAAACTTCTGTCAAAAGGGCGTCTTATCGAAATAAGACCTCACACAAGGTTTGCTTACTTCCCAAAGCACAGGCACAACTACGTGGAAATGGTTTATATGTGTCAGGGCTCTACCACGCATATCATTAATGGGGAAGAGGAGATAACCCTTAACGAAGGTGACTTGCTCTTCCTGAACCAGCATGCCATCCACGAAATAATGCCTGCTGCCTCCACGGATCTGGCCGTGAATTTTATTATTCTTCCCGAATTCTTTGACAGGTCCCTTGCCATGATTGAGCAGGATAATGTCCTCAGACATTTTTTGATATCAGCCCTTACAGGGGAGACATCGGGAGTTGATTTTCTGTTTTTTAAGGCTAAAGATATCCTTCCCGTTGAAAATCTTATCGAAAACATGCTTTGGACCCTTATCGAAAAAAAGACCCATACCAACACTTTGGTAAGTGTTACCATGGGACTTCTTCTGATGAATCTCTCCACCTTCTCTGAGATTCCGGACAGTGGAGATGATTATGAACATGTATTGGTCTTTAAGGTTCTTAAATACATAGAGTCAAATTACAAAAGCGGAACCCTAAGTGAAATTTCCGAGGATTTAAATCTTCCCGATTATACTGTCAGCAGGCTTCTTAAAAAGTATACAGGGCAGAATTTCAAAGAGCTTTTAAAGCAGCAAAAGCTTCAGCAGGCAGTGTATCTTCTTAATAATTCTTCCCTCTCCATAGACAGTATTATCGAGAACCTCGGATATAACAATTCATCATTTTTCTATAGAAACTTCAAGGAAAAATATGGGGTATCACCCAAATTATTCCGACAAAAAAACGAGTAGAGGAAAACCTCTACTCGTTTAATTTGAGCTAATTGATTAGCAGTCTACACCGCCGTCTACTCTGATGAGCTGACCATCAATGAATGAAGAATCGCTGGTGCAAAGGAATAATGCTGCTGTAGCAATCTCTGTACCTTCTGCAACTCTCTTAAGAGGGGATCTCTCAATCATGAATCCGCAAGCAGCCTCGCCGCCTACTGAATCTAGCATTGCTGTCTTGATAGCACCGGGCTGGATTCCGTTTACATGAACGTTGGGACCCATCTCGTTAGCCATTGCTCTTGTAAGACCGTTCATAGCGTACTTTGTTGTGCAGTATGCTGTAGGTCCCCAGTGAGCGGATGTTCCTGCGATAGAGGAGATGTTAACGATATGTCCTTCTCCCTTATCCATCATAACCTTACCAAACTTCTGGCCAAGGAGCATAGCCATGGTAACGTTAACGTTGATACACTGTGTCCACTCCTCAAGTGTAAGCTCGAAGATAGGTGTGATTGAAAGCTGTCCTGCGTTGTTTACAAGAATATCGCAGGTGCCGAACTTCTCCATACATGCGTTGAAAATTACATCAGCACTGCTTAAGTCCTGTGTATTGGCAAGAACATACTCTGCCACTCCGCCGTCCTTGCGGATATTTTCAACTACTTCCTTTGCTCTTTCCTCGTTTCTACCTGTAACGAGTACTTTAGCCCCTTCCTTTGCGAAAAGATAAGCCGTGTCACGACCCATTCCTGATGTTGAGCCGGTAATTACGGCCACTTTTCCATCCAGTTTTCCCATTTGTAACCTCCTAATTAAACATTTGATAAAATGGAGTTGTTAATTATTTAACACTCCCTTTGACAATTATATAACAAACTAAAAAGGCTTGTCAATCCATGAATCGACAAGCCCTGTATTTTTTATCTTATTTCAGGAATATGGCCATTGCGAACATCGCTGCACAAGCCAAAATATATACCCAGATTCCCAGGCTTCCCATAACTGCCCTGAATCTGTATCCCTGATAAATCTCGTTCTCAACGGGATTTATGAACATCCTCTTTCTCTTAACAAGGTAAAGGATTAATCCGGCAATTCCCATTCCGTATGTGCCAATCACATATACCGCAAGAATTAAAATGGGCCATGCGAAACTCCAAAGCTCCTCGGGGGGCATGGAAAGAATCTTCCGTCCAATCTCCGCATAGCTTTCGGATGAATCAATGAAATCCATGTCAAGCATGTTGTAAACCGGTGTAATAAGTGTGGAGCCAAGATTAATCATCATATGAAGAATGATGGTATATCTGATTCTTCCGGTGCGAACATAGATGTATCCGAAGAGCAATCCTATCATGGTGGCATAGAAGAACTGGGTAAAGTTTCCGTGGAATAATCCGAAAGCGAAACCGGAAACGGTTATGGCGAGACCTTCGCCGTATTTTGCCAGATTGTCAATCAGTAACTTTCTGAACAAAAGCTCTTCAAATATGGGGCCGATGATTCCGGCCACAATAATATTCACCCACAAAACGGAATTACTGAGTATATCTCCCACGGGGTTTGAAATTTCTATGCCCGTAGCGGCAGAAATAAGCTCGTTAACATAGTTTCCGATGAGGCTTCCAACTATTAAGAAGCATTCGGAAATACATAAGAAAACAAAGAAATCGGAAAACTTAAGCTTCCTTTTTTCTATTTCCTTCTTTTCCCTTTTGTCCATGAAATACTTGACCATTGGATAGCCCACCACGTATGTGGGTGCCATGGCAATGGCAAAGTACAACCAGAAATAATTCGAAATAATATTAGGGGCAAAATTTGAGAAAAGAATGCTTATCCCGTACTGTATTGCTGTGACAAGAACCAGCATGCCCGCATAAATAAGTCCTACAGCGGAAAAATTCTTCCTGTAAAGAGACATTTTATACTCCTCTTATTCGAATACAACTGAACGAAGCTCTCCTGCAACATCCTTTGTCTCGTAGTTCTTTGTAAGCTCTTCCTTGTATTCGTTAACTGCGTTGCTTGAAAGGGTGGTGCCGATTGTGGTGTTAACGTCCTCGGGAACCCTTCTGTCTACAAACTGAATTACATAGAATCTGTTGTTTTCTTCATCGGCAAAAACTTCTGTATCTCCTTCGCTTCTGCCGTCAGTATAAAGCCAATCTGAATAAACGCTTGAAACATAACCATAGGTCATATCGGTTAAAAGATGAGCGTCTTCCTCTTCGGATTCAGACTCCTCATATTTTGCTGCAGCTTCCTCAAAGTCTGCACCGCCTTTGATTTCATCGGCAAGTGCATCTGCATTCTCTCTGGCTGTAGCAATGGCTGCTTCCTTTACTTCGTCGCTGTCGTCCTCGCCGATTTCAGGAGTAGAAAGGAACAATCTGTAGTCTACAAGGTCGTAATCCTGCTTGTTCTCCTCATAGTAAGATGAAATCTCATCCTCTGAAGGCATGTTGTCATCAACAAGCTTGGAAAGGTAAGCGTCAACCAGGAAGGTTTCTCTTATGTATGATTCAAGGTTCTTCTCTGATGCGTATTCACCAAAGTTCTTCTTATAGAAATCTGCAACGCTGACACCGTCTTCCTTGGCTTTGGAAGCAACACCTTCTGTAAAGGTCTTAACGTCTTCCTCTGTATCATACTCAAATCCCTTGGCTGCAGCGTCGTCCTTGCAGGCCTTAAGTTCAAGGATCTGCTGAACAGTCATCTTGTCAAAGAAATCCTTCCAGGTCATTTCTTCTGAGTAGTTCTGTTCATCGAAGGGTCTTGTGGTATCAAGTCCCATGTAACTGATCATTGTGCCATAGGAATTAATGTAATTGGAAACCAGTGAGTTGTAGTAGAAATCGAACTCTACCTTGGATACGTCATAGTTTCCAACCTTTATATAAGGTGAATTTACTGCCTTATTTTTCTTCGCAACGGATAAGCCGATGGATGCTGCAATGGCAAGAACAATGACTGCCACTATGGAGATTCCCACAATCTTTGCAATCTTCTGGTCTCTTTTATCCTTTGCTTCGCGCTCTTTACGCTCTTTTATCTTTTTGTCATATTTTGTAACAACCTTTTCGGTTGTCTCACTTTGTTGTGCCATGAGTACAAACCTCCTGATTAAATAACTCTCAATCAAACATTTTACTTTATTTTCCCTGAAAATTCAAATGATAAAAGCCCCCCGCCCAAGGTAGTGAACACCTTGGAGGGGAGCTCTATCTCAATATATGGTTAAAAGATTATCTCTTGCACTTTGTGCCGTAATTCTCACCGTTTACTTTGACACTTCCCATATCACATTCAAGGGTTCCTTTCCAGTCGGATTTACTGTCAACCCTGATGTCACCCATATTATTGTCAATGTCAAGCCATTCGCACTGGCCCTCGAAGGATACGCTGCCCATGGAGTTATTGCAGTCAACATTGTCAATCTTTGATGATTCAACTCTCAAATCACCCATGGAAAGGTCTCCGTTAAGGCTGGCAGCCTCTGCATCTCTTATATTAACGCTTCCCATAGAGTTGCATACTTCAATATCCTTTGCGGTTATATAATCAAGTTTGATTTCTCCCAAGGACTCATCGATATCGAACTTATCTGCAGAAAGGCCATTTATTCTGATGTCACCAAGGGAACAGTTAACCTTAACCAAATCAAAATCCACTCCCTTGGGAACCTCTAATTCAACTTTGTAATCATCATTTCTCATATTGCTAAAGCCCACGTTCATTGCTTTACGATGAGTGATTTTAAGATTACCGTTTGATACGCTGTATTCAGGCATATACTTCTCAGGGAAATCCATGGTTAATGAAAATTTCGATCCTTCTTTAATTACAACTTCGCCGATTGCAAGGTCAATATCAATTGTGTCAAAATCGTCAAGGCTTATGGTTTCGTGGTTCATATCTCCGGGATCAGAGTCGCTCCAATTCCAATGCCATTTCCAACCAAAAATACTTGAAGTGCCATTTCGTCCGAACCATCCTCCAATGTGCCAGAACACGCCTGCAAGGATGCATACTATTGTAATGATGGTTATGATAATGAGATAGGCGGTTTTGCCTGAATTACCTTTGTTATTCTGTGTATTCATAATGTCTCCTCTTTATTTGGTAAGGTTCTTCTTAAGTACATGGTGGATGATTCCGGCGATGGGCCAGATAATCCATGTTGAGAACCAGTTAAATGTTAAAAAGCTGTATGAAAGGTAAATGCATGTAATTGTGGGCCAGTAAACTGACATTATTGTATCTACTGTCTTGTTGATATACACGGGTTCATTCTCCATTCCGTAACTACCGCTTACGGTTGCTCTGTCGTTTGTTCCCAAAAGGCTATCGTATGAGTTCATAATCTTGTTTGTAAGTATAATGAGGAATACTCCGATTCCTACTGTTACAAAAAGAATTGTAGGTGTAATAACATCTCCGATAAAGGGAAGGCCGAAAATAAACTCTTCCATAACTGCTGCAGGTAACCAGCAAAGGGCACATAAAAGAATACCGATTGTAAGTCTAACTGCGTGAGATGTGCGATATTTCTCTCTCTCAGCGGAAACCTCTGTTGCTGTGCCATAATCAAGGCTGCAGGGCATCTTTCCGATGAAGTTCCACTTTCTTGTCTTTGTTCCTGAAAGAGAAAAGAGTACAACTGCTACCGCAACCATAGCTGCCATTCCGAGAACTCCTATCGCACCGCCGTGTCTTGACATGGTTCCAAGAATTATGGGGCAGATAACGCTGGTGATGCAAAGGAAAACTCCTACTCCCACCATCAAACCGTTTGTGGTTCTGTCCTTAATGTACTCGAAGGCTTCATCTCTTGTGATGTTTCTTCTGGGTGTGTTGTCAGCTGTCTGAGCCTTCTGCTCAAATGCTCCTCGAAGGCCAAGTATATCTGCAAGATCTTCAAGATTTCCAAACTCTGAAATTACTGTGCCGACTGCCTCGTTCTCAGTCTTGCCGTCGTTAATCAGCTCTGTGTACTTATCCTCCATCATCTGCCAAAGTTCATTCTTTGCCTTCAGCACCTCGGGAGTATTAGGCATGTTTGCAAACATGCTTTCCAAATAATTTTTAATTGTGTTCACTACCTTATCCCTCCTAATAAATTCCGTTGTCTCTGATGAAGTTCTCGACAACATCCTTTGTCAGTTTCCATTCCTCACATTTGTCTGCGTAATACTGTTTTCCTTGTTCCGTGATCCTGTAATATGTTCGTTTCTTACCGTTGCCCTCTGCATCTTCCGATACAAAAGATTCGATAAAGCCATTCTTCTCCATTCTGGTGAAGGCCGAATACAATGTTGTTTCCTTAATCAGATATTTCTCTTTAGATAACTGTTTAATCTTCTTGGAAATTTCATATCCGTATGAAGGCGCATCTCCCAGTATGAAAAGAATCATCGTGTCATTGTAGCCTCTAATGACGTCACTGCTGATTTCTATCATGTGATTCTCCTCCTACGTCTGTCGTTGCTTCGTTTGTCGTACTACGTCTGCCGTAGTACGTCTGATAAAGTATTTATACCACGACCGTCGTAGTATGTCAACACGTTTTTTGAAAATTTTTTTATTATTTTTCAAAAGTCCCGAAAAGCCGCATAAAATAAGCCCTGCAGTCATGTGTCCCGCAGGGCTTTCTCTTATAAATTTATTCCGGAACGGCAAAATTAATTGCTTTCTCCGCTACTTCCAATGTGAAATTGTCCTCGTAGATAATCTCTCCGTCAAGGGAATAGGCAAAGCCCGGTTCTCCGCTTACCTCCACCTTCTTGGCACGACGATAGACGATGATATCCTTCATCTTTTCGTCATCCAGGTGCTTTCCTTCAGTGTAGGGGCCGAGGATTTTGACAAAGCGAAGTCTCGATATTGGCTTAATGAGGCAAACCTCAAGCCATCCGTCATCTACTTCGGCTCTGGGGGCGCATTTAAAGGAGCCTCCCACATACTGGCCGTTGGCTACGGTACAGAGAAGTGCTTTGCCGGAAGGGTTTAATACCTCTCCGTCAGCGGTTACCGTAACTTTGTTTTTCATACTCTTGATCAGTGCGGTAACTATTCCTTTTGTGTATGCACTCTTGTTTCCGTGTCCGGTTTTCTCTCTTTCTTTATTGATTGTAATGGCAACAGTGGTATCAAAACCGAAGTTTGTTACATTGTTGCTGTATCTGTTTCCCACTTTTATAAGGTCGATGGGCTTTGCAGGAGCTTCGATAATAGCCTCAATATCCTTAAACTTGTCAGCTCCAAAGACCTTCACAAAGTCATTTCCGCTTCCGCATGGATAGCAGCTTACCGAAGTGTTCGGTTTCCCCACAGCACCATTAAACACTTCGTTGATGGTTCCGTCGCCTCCGCAGGCAATGAACCTTACTTCTTCATCGGATGGGTATTCTCTTACAAACTTCGTGGCATCCTCAGGTGCTTTTGTAAGGTAAATCTCGCACTCTTCCGTATGCTTTGAGCTGTTGACCGCATCCCTGATGAGGGCTTCACTGTCCCCCGATCCCGCAAAGGGATTAACAATAAACACATACCTCATAGAATAACCTCCCTTTCTAAATATGTAGTTTAACTATATCCCCAACATTAAAACTCCTTGAGTTATCATAAACTCGCCCAATATATAAGTAAGCATTACCGTGAAATGCCTTTTAAACACAATGTCCGGATCCCTGTAGTATCTGACCAGATACAGCGTGCAATCCGAAATGAAGAAAAGAATCGCTCCAATGTAAGCAACCACCGCACCCGCTGTGGGATTGGAGAAAAGCTGCTTCAGTGCGAATATATTCATGGTGGCGTTTGCAAACAGGTAGAAACACATGGGCGGAACCATGGCTCTGGGTGTGGTGGGATAAAGATTCTTTATGATAATGATTACCACCGTATAATAAACTACCGTTACCGGCGCCATTACATAGAGGTTTACTTTGGCAAAATCGATGTTTCTCAAATATACCCCTATAAACAGTATATGACAAAACAGGAAGCTTATTCCACCCGCAAGGAACCACTTATTTCCCTTAGGGATTAAAAGCACGTCTCCAAGCCAGCTGGTTACCAGAGCTCCCACCAGAACCCAGTAGGGTTCCTTCGTGGAAGTGAAATAATATAGAATTATGAATAGCAAAAGAAAGGGTTTGGTGAAACCCCTTCTCTTATTATCATGCCAACTGTCATAAAGGTGTATTGCACTTGCAATAATTAAAAGCACCAGAAACAGATAATTCATTTAGTTTCCCCCATAATGTGAGTTTAGTAGTAGTAAGGTCCTCCACCACAGCATAATCCGCCGCCACCGCAGCAAAGATTACAAATAATATTTGCTATACATAGTTTAAGGCATATACTGCTTCCTCCGCTGACGGGTGAAGAATATGCATAGCGCCTTGAGCTGTACCAGTCATCCCCTCTTTCAAACTGGTTAACAAGGTTTCTGTAGTCCGCATTTGAAGGCTCCATGGCAGATGCTTTTCTCGCATGTTCCATAGCTGCCACGGAATTTCCGAGACCGTAATGAGCAAGAGCCGAATAATAATACCATCTTGCATTCCTGAGACCCGGCTCCATGTCGTCCAGGGTGGTTCTTGCTTCCTTATAGTAGCCGTTTCTTATATAGTTGCCGGCTGCACGAATGTGGTTGTCTTCCTCATAGCCTGTACCGTTTCCCGCATAATTTGAACCAAATCCGCCAAAGGAACCAAACCCAAAATTCTTAAAGAACTCTTCAAAGTCGGAATCTCTGTATCCGTAACTGCCATAGCTTCCATTGCTTGAGCCTGACGACTGTCCATAACCGTATGAAGAACCGGGGCCGTAGGATGATGAACTGTATCCGCCGGTCTTCTCCTGCATAACCTGCTTGTATGCTGCCTGAACTTCCTTAAACTTCTCCTCCGCTGCCTCTTTGTTTGGATTGTTTATGTTGGCATCCGGATGATATTTACGGCTTAGAGCCTTATATGCTTTTTTTATTTCTTCTTCCGAAGCGCCTCTGGATACTCCCAGAACCTGATAGGGATCACGCATGATTTTCCTCTTCTTTGTTTCTCTTATTCCTTACAAGCTCATATCTGCTCCAGACTCCGGAATAAAGAATATTTCTCAAAATATCGATGTCATTTATTATGGGTAAAAGCTCAAAAGCCTTGCAGCACTCCGACATCATCTTTGTGAGGACCTTCTGAATGTCCTCATCAAACTGAGGATTCTTATAGTCATCAATAAAGGGGTTGTATCTGTTCTTTTTGATGTCGTCCTCTATATCTTCATAGGCGTCCATTATATAAATGAACCTTCCCAGGTTATTGCCTATTGTATACAATTCGTCAGCCCACTCATCATCTCTGTATGAAAAAATGGTTCCGAGAATATCTCCAAACAGGGCTGACATCTCATCTACATCCCTTACTTTCTGCTTCTCTTTCTCAGACATTTTCTCCAGAGTTCTTCTGATTAAGTCGGCTTTCTCGGGATATTTGTTTCGTATTTTGCAGACTGCGCCGCAAAGAATGTCAGCAAGAATCTTCCTGTCTGCTTTCCTGTCATCATTCCAATCATCAAGACATTTGTAGTATGTAAGGAGTATGTTCATATCCGCCGCATACTCTGTAAACTCGGTCTTGATTGTGGGATGCTTCTCAAAGGGATGAACAATACATTTTGTTGTGCCTTTAGTAAGCTCAGGCTCATAAAGATCTGAAAGGAGCATTGCAAGGAATGTCATGTCATAGGAAAGGGTCATCTGTCCTTTGATGCCGTACTTCTCTTTCAATACTCTGCATAACCCGCAGTAATATCCCTGATATATGTCAAACTCTTTAAATTTGAGTTCTCCTTTATTTATTATTATATATCCGAACAATTTAATCCTCCCGGTTTCAGCTGTTCTTTATGAATGTGGTACTGCACTTGGGACATCTTATCTCAATCTTGCCCCTGCCTCTGGGAACTCTTATCTTCTGGCTACATCCCGGGCATCTGTATATGTGATGGGTCCTTCTCTGCTTAAGTTCTCCGATAAACTTGTTTATTTTAGTTCTAACCGTGTAAGAATGCTTAAGGTAGAAGTTGTTCTCCTGCTGTCTCTTATATATATTCCTTGAAAACATTCTGAAATACGAATATCCGAGTATAAGAAGTCCAAGAATGTATACGTAAGGCACTCTGAACATTGAAAGAACTATCAGTAAAAAGGAAATTCCGAAAAGGAACTGATTAAGCTGGTCCGTTCCGTATCTTCCCATCATAAATCTTGCTAATCTTTGTCTGAAATTCATACCGTCACCTCATAAAGACCGTTTCTGTCTTTAATCGTAAGGGGTCTTTCTCTTAAATTCAATAAAAGGAGTTTAAAAAGAATATAAAATCTTTCTAAACTCCCTAGCTTATTCGGCATATCTTAATATCATTGCTCCGGTTCTGGGGAGTGTGACATTAATATTTCCATTGGTCACTATAACCTTCTCATGGCTGTCGCTAAAGGTGTAAGCGTCAGAATAGAGTAGTCTGGTGACTTCAGCTTCCTTGGGTATTCCCAGTACCCAAACCGTAACCAATCTTTCCAGGTCCTCATTACCGTTGTTAATGAGAACTATGGTTTTGCCAAGATTGTCGAATCTTCCATAAGCTATGAAGTTCCTGTCTGTATCAAGGAACTTGAGAGAGCCTGTCTTAAGCTCAGGGCAGTCCTTGTGAATCTTAATTGCTGCCTTATGGAAAAGCAGCATTTCTATATCTTCCCTGCCCCAGGGATAAGTTCTTCTGTTATCGGGATCGGTAAAACCGCAAACTCCCGCCTCATCTCCGTAATAAAGAGTAGGCGCTCCTGTCCAGGTCATCTGCATAATAACGGCTTCCCTCATAACCGCCTTATTGATTCCCTCTTCGGCAGCCTTCGGGCCCTTATCCTGAACACGTCCAACCACATGATTGGTTCTTGTTAAGAATCTTGAGTGATCGTGGTTCGAAAGCTGGTTCATTGCCACCATAATGGAAGGCATTGCGAGGCCTTTTAAGTGCTCCTGCATGCTTGCCCAGAAATGGCTCTGATTACCTAAAAGATCGCCTCTGAAGTCATCGGAGTGCTTCTCCATACCGGTAAGAAACCACGTTACAGGCTCCATGAAGGCGTCATAGTTCATAACGCTGTCCCACTCATTGCCCTGAAGCCACGGTCTTGTATCGCCATAGTGCTCCGCTAAGATAATGGCATTGGGATTGGCTTCCTTAACAGCCTTTCTGAAGTCCTGCCAGAAGCTGTGGTTATACTCGGGAGAGTGTCCCAAATCCGCTGCCACATCAAGTCTCCAGCCATCCACATTATAGGGGGCGGACACCCATTTCTTTGCAATCTTTAATATATATTCCTTAAGGCTCGGTGAGCCTTCGTAGTTAAGTTTAGGCAGAGTGTCATGTCCCCACCAGCCCTCATAGAATCTGTTGTAAGGCCATGAACCCTGAGAACTGAAATCAAAAAAGCTTCTGTAAGGGCTGTCTGCCGTTATATAAGCACCCTTTTCAAAACCTTCGGCGTTCTCATATATTCTCTCTCTGTCCATCCATTTATTGAAGGAGCCGCAGTGATTGAATACGCCGTCAAGAATTACCCTGATCCCTCTCTTGTGAGCCTCGGCCACAAATTCCGCAAAGAAGGCATCGGTTGCATCAAGGTTTTCCTTGCTGGTGAGCCTGTTTATATATCTGGTGGCATGCATGTTCTCCTTGTCACCGTCTGCAAGAAGTTCTCCCTTATCGTCCTTTATTCTTCCGAAGTGAGGATCGATATGGTCGTAGTCCTGAATATCATATTTATGGTTTGAGGGTGATACGAACAGGGGATTAAAGTAAATAACCTCAACTCCCAGGTCCTTAAGGTAATCAAGTTTATCCATTACACCCTGTAAATCACCGCCGTAGAATCTGTGGATATCCATATTGGCGGGATTGGAGTACCAGTCGGTTACTCTCTCTGAGTAGTTTCCTACGTAATAGTACTCATTGGTAAGAACGTCATTTCCGGGATCTCCGTTACGGAACCTGTCAGTATAAATCTGGTACATAACAGCTCCCTTTGCCCATTTGGGAGTTGAGAATCCGGGAATAACCACAAAGTCGTAATCAAAGCTTTCTTTGTTTACCACACCCCTCATATCAAAATAGACTATCTGCTTTCCGCTCTTGATGCTGAAATGGTAGTTTATCTTGCAGTTATCCAGCTGGGTTTCGTGATAATAGTAATCAAAAAGCTCATCACAGCTCTCCCATAACATCGGAATGCGCGCTCCACCGAGGACTATATAAACAGAGTCTACATTGTCCTTGGCAGTTCTGAATCTTATGGTAATTCTGTCATAAGCCGTAGGTTCAAACGGTATAACAAAGTTCTCCGTGGTATCGGAGAACAATGCTTTTTTCTTTATCAAAGGACGAATGGAATTTACATAGTTTAAACTCCACATTGTCCCACTCATTTCCCGGGTGCCGAACATAAAAAGGATTTCCTTTCTTTCACCTTATTTTACCCCATGAAACGTTTGCATTCAATATCCCCGTAATGCCAAAAGGCAGGATAGGTCTCTGTTAACCCATCCTGCCTCCCGGTGAAGCTACTATGAAAAGAGATTATTACTTAACTGCGTTTTTCTTGTTGGCGATGATATCGAATACTACTGCTCCTAAAAGTACAAGACCTTTAACAATCTTCTGCCAGTCCTCGTTAACGCCCATAAGGGACATTCCAAGGTTGATTACACCGATAAGAGTAGCACCGACAACCATTCCGAATACAGTACCTGATCCACCGTATGCAGATACACCGCCGACTACACAACCTGCGATGGCATCCATCTCGTAGTTGGTTCCTGCTGTAGAGTTTGCAGCCTGGAATCTTGATACAACGATGTAGGATGTAACAGCTGTCAAAATCGCCATGTTAAGGTAAGCGAAGAACATGATCTTTCTGGTATCAACACCTGAAAGTCTTGTTGCTTCCTTGTTTCCACCGATTGTATAGAAGTATCTTCCTAAAGCAGTCTTGGAAGTAATGAAGTTGTAAATAAGGACAATTACAACTACCCATACAAGAACTACGGGGATTCCGCCTGACCAGGCAAGCTTATATGTAAATAAAAGGATTGCTGCAGCTGAGAGAGCAGATTTTACAATAACTGCTGTCTGAGAATCTGCTTCATAACCTTTTTTAAGCTTGTTAGCTCTGTTTCTGAAGTTTAAGAAAACAACTATTGCTGCGGCAATGACACCTACAACAAAGCAGATTACGTTAAACTCAACAATTGATGTTTCAAACAGTTTTCCTGCGAACAGTCTAAGAAAGCTCTCTGGAATAGGTGAGATACTTCCTGTTGAAGAGTTTGAACTGAGAATCGCTGTACCCAAACCTCTGAAAGCAAGGAAACCTGCAAGGGTTGCAATCCAGGGGGGAATGTTTACGTAAGCAACAAGGAAACCAAGAATGGCACCATAAATGATACCTACAAGGAGCATTAAGAAGATTGATACTCCGGTTCCCCAGCCTTTAACTACCATCATAACACCGCCTATGGATCCAAGGAAACATACGAAGGAACCACAGGAAAGGTCAATGTTACCTCCGGTAAGCATACACATTAACATACCTGTCGCAAGTACAAATACATACGCGTTCTGGGTGATAAGTGCGCTGAAGTTCATGGGTGAGAACATCGAACCGCCTGTCATCACGATAAAGAAGATATATACCAGGACAAGGATGATAAGCATAGCATTTTTCTTGAGTAAATCATTATATTTAGACATGTCTCATCCTCCTTACTTTTTCTTCTTATTTGACAGTACGTCAAATATGATTGCTATCAGAACAACGATACCTTTAACAACCTTCTGATAGTTAGCCTCGATACCCATGATACTCATACCCATGTTGATAACACCCATGAGGACAGCACCGATTATCATACCAAACACACTACCTTCACCGCCGTATGCTGAAGCACCGCCGATGAAACAAGCTGCAATGGCATCCATCTCGTAACCCTGTCCGAATGTGGGCTGAGCACCTACCTGTCTAGCTGCTACAAGAATACCTGCAAGACCTGCCATGAGTCCCATGTTAACGTAAGCAAAGAAGTATACTTTTCTGGGGTCGATACCGGAAAGTCTTGTTGCTTTCTCGTTACCGCCGACAGCATAGAGATATCTTCCCATTGTTGTTCTTGTGGTTATATAAGCATAGATAATAAGAACAGCGGCAATCCAAACTGCTGCAGCAGGAATACCTTTGTAATTAGCCAGCTTATAGAAAATCCAGATAACAACTGCACTGATTACAACGATCTTGGCAAGTTCCTGTCCAAGAGGTGTAACGTTATATCCCTTGGATTTGGCATCAAGTCTCTGAATGACAACCATGATAATGTAAACCAAAACAATTGCAATACCTGCAATCATACATGTGGTATTTAATCCTGAACCTCCAAAGAAGTCTGGAACATAACACTCATCGCCGCCACCGAATACTTTAAGGAATGTGGTGTTTCTGATACCAACCGCATGTCCCTGAAGGACTACGTTAGCCAAACCTCTGAAGGCATACATGCCCGCCAGGGTTGCAATAAACGGTGGTACCTTGATATAGGCAATCCAGAATCCCTGCCAAGCACCTACCAAAAGACCTCCGATAATCATTACGACTACCGCAAACCATACGTTTAAGCTCTTATCCATCATTACGGCACCGATACCGCCGACAAAACATACAACGGAACCAACGGCCAAATCGATGTTACCACCGGTCAGAATACATAACAGCATACCTGCTGAAAGAACGAATACGTATGCGTTCTGTGAAATCAGGTTGTTAATATTCTGAGGCAGAAGTATCTTTCCACTGGTCTGCCAGTAGAAGAAGATTGTAACAAGTATAAGGGCGAATACCATAGTATATTTTTTAAGAATATCCATCACTTTAAGATTCATACTATTCACCCCTTCCTGACTGTAAGATACAAGCCATAATATTTTCCTGGGTAGCTTCGGAAGCCTTCATCTCACCAACGAACTCGCCTTCGTTCATGATGTAGATTCTGTCGCTCATTCCGATAACTTCAGGAAGCTCAGATGAAATCATTACAACTGACTTTCCTGCTGCTACAAGATCATTGATAATACAATAAATCTCGTACTTAGCACCTACGTCGATACCTCTTGTAGGCTCGTCAAGAATAAGGATATCGGGATTGGTGAACATCCATTTTGCAAGAAGAACTTTCTGCTGGTTACCACCGGAAAGATTTCCGACGCTCTGATCAACAGAAGGAGTCTTGGTTTTAAGTTTATCCTTATACTCTGTAGCTACCTGATACTCTTTATCAGTATCAATAATACCTCTGTCGCATACATCACCCATGTTTGCAAGGGTTGTATTTACACGAATTGAATTGGAAAGGACAAGTCCGTTACCCTTTCTGTCTTCTGTAACGTATGCAAGTTTGGCATTGATTGCTTCTCTGGGGTTCTTAAGTGTAACGGGCTTGCCGTTAAGTTTAAGAGTGCCTGAGATTCCTGTTCCGTAGGATTTACCGAAAATACTCATTGCAAGCTCTGTACGTCCTGCGCCCATAAGTCCGTAGATACCCACTACCTCACCCTTTCTTACATTCATGCTGACATTCTTGACAACCTGTCTCTCAGCATAAACGGGGTGATAAACGGTCCAGTTATCAACTTCCATGTTGATTTCGCCGATTTCAACACCGCTTCTCTTAGGGAAACGGTCTGTGAATTCACGACCAACCATGCCTTTGATAATTCTGGGCTCGCTGATTTCTTCTGTATGACAATCCAAAGTTTCAACTGTTGAACCGTCTCTGACAACCGTAATCTTATCAGCTACGTAAACAACCTCGTTTAACTTGTGGCTGATGATGATCATGGTCATTCCCTGCTTCTTAAACTCAAGCATCAAATCAAGAAGTGCTCTTGAATCTGTCTCGTTCAGGGATGATGTAGGCTCATCAAGGATAAGCAGTCTTGCATGTTTAGCAAGAGCTTTCGCAATTTCAACCAGCTGCTGCTTACCTGTACCTATATCTTTTATCAATACACGCGAAGACTCCGACAGACCTACCATCTTTAAGTATTTGTCGGCTTCACCGTATGTTTCATTCCAATTTATAGCGTTTTTCTTTCCTCGCTCGTTACCGAGGAACATATTCTCTCCAATTGACATCTGAGGTACAAGTGCCAATTCCTGGTGAATGATAACGATACCCTTTTTCTCGGAATCTGTTATCTTGTGGAATTCGCAAACCTGACCATCGTAGATAATATCTCCTTCATAGCTTCCGTATGGATAAATGCCGCTAAGAACGTTCATAAGTGTAGACTTACCGGCTCCGTTTTCTCCTACCAGTGCGTGAATCTCGCCTTCTTCAACCTGAAGGTTAACGTTGTCGAGAGCCTTTACACCGGGGAATGTCTTGGTGATATTTTTCATTTCAAGGAGTATTTTTCCCACGGATATTCCTCCATTTCTTCACACTCACGAACAGGCGGGTTTTACCCCGCCTGCTCTATGAAATACTTACTGTTTCTTAATCTTACTTTAACTGATCCTCTGTGTAGTAACCTGAATCGATAAGGATCTCTTTGTAGTTGTCAGCTGTACAAACAGTGGGCTCGCAAAGGAATGAAGGAACAACCTTAATTCCGTTGTTATATGTCTTCTCATCGTTTACGTCAACCTTCTCACCCTTAAGGATCTGGCCAACCATCTTAACAACCTGAGAAGCAAGAGTACGTGTATCCTTGAATACTGACATTGACTGCTTACCATCGATCATGTTCTTTGTATTCTCAATATCACAGTCCTGACCTGTGATTACAGGGTACTTACCGTTGTAGTTAGCTTTAAGAGCATTGGTAACACCAAGTGCTGTTGAGTCGTTTGAGCAAAGCCATACATCAAGCTCTGTTCCATCTGCATAGTAAGATGAAAGGATGTTCTCTGCTCTGGACTGAGCTACGTCTGAACCCCATGTAGGAGTTGCTACTTCATCAAATGTCTTCTGACCTGAAACAACATTGAGCTTTCCGCTCTCAACATACTCTTTAACTGTGTCATATGCACCGTTGAAGAAGAAGCCTGCGTTGTTGTCACCGGGGTCACCAGCTGTGAACTCGATGTTGAAAGGACCTGCTGCGTTCTTGAGGTCAAGAGTATCGATAACGAACTGACCCTGAGCAACACCAACTTTGTAGTTATCGAATGTTGCGTAGTAAGAAACTGCGTCAGAGTTCATGATAAGACGGTCATAAGCGATAACAGGAATGTTAGCCTTCTTAGCCATGTCAAGTGCTTCACCAAGTGATGAACCCTCAACTGCTGCGATAACAACAACTGAACATCCGTTAGAAATCATGTTCTCAATCTGAGAAACCTGTGTCTGTACATCGTTTGATGCGTACTGAAGGTCAACTTCGTAACCAGCTGCCTTAAGTTCTTTCTCCATGTTGGCACCATCCTGGTTCCATCTCTGAAGATCTCTGGTAGGCATTGAAACGCCAACCTTCTTGCCGCCTGATGCGCCGCCTGCGCCACAGCCTACAAGAAGAACTGCAACCATAGCAACACTAAGCAATAAACTTACGAGTTTTTTCATTGTGTACTATCCTCCCTAAAGTGTTAGTAAGTAATTTGGGCTCATTGGCCCCCTACATTTGTGATAATAACACGTATCGTCTAGTAGTTGTTTGTCACTTTCTTCAAATTCTTGCGTTATTGTGCACGGGCACAAAAATAGGGCTAGCACATTTTTGTTATGTGCGGGTCTGCACAAAACAAAAAAGTCCAACCCTGAATTTTTATGTCATTATTTAACGTTAAGGTAAACTTCTTCTTTCATATGGAAGCCACTGCTTATGATGGTTTCATCCATGTTTTCCTTGGTAACCTTAATGGGTTCAAGCTTAACGTAGGGAACCTCTCCCTTTCCGTTATCTATTGTTCCAACGTCATCACCAATCAGTTCTTCACCCTTGGCCAGAGCCAATGCACATTCGGCTGCTCTTCTGGCAAGTTTTTCCACAGGTTTATAAACCGTCATAATCTGGGTGCCCTCAACAATTCTCTGGCAGGCTTCCAAATCCGCATCCTGTCCGGTAACCATTATCTTCTTGGCAAGGCGCTGAACTGAAAGGGCGCTTACCACCTCACTGGCCAGGTTATCATTTCCGCACATGATAGCGTCGCACTCTTTAACCTGGTCTATGTGGTCATAGATATACTCTGAAGCCAGTTCCGCTCTCCATCCATCACAATGGGTGGTGTCCAGAATTGTCACTTCATTATAATTCATTACCTCGGTAAAGGCGTTTTCTACCAAAGCTACGTTATTATCTGCGGGAGATCCTCCCACTATAATGACGTTTCCGCCCTTAATTCCGTTATCAACAAGAGCCTGGCCCATAAGGGTTCCAACCATCTCATTATCAAAGGATATGTAAAGGTCAATATCGGCGTTGTTAATCAATCGGTCATAGGCAATAACCTTTATACCTGCATCCTTTGCATCCTTCACCGAATCAGCCAGGGCATCGGAATCGATGCAGACAATGACTATTACATCCATTCCCTTCTTAATAAAGTAGTCAATCTGTTTCTTTTGCTCCTCAACGTCACCGTTGGCGTTCTGGACGTTAACCTCCGCCCCCATTTCCTTGGCGGCCTGAACGAAGACATCTCTGTCCCTCTGCCATCTTTCGATTACGAAGGAGTCGAAACACATTCCTATCTGGATTTTATCCTCTACTTTTTCCTCGTCATTATTGCTTTGCACCTCGCTTCTTCCACAGGCACTAAAGCTCGTGGCCAAAAGCAATACAAGAGCAACGCTAAGTATTTTTCTTACTTTCCTAGACATTTTTCTTTATACTCCGTTGGTGTTAAGCCCACATTCTTCTTAAATGTACGGCTGAAATAGTTGGGGTCCTGATATCCGCACATGGAACATAGTTCCTTCATGGCAATGTCGGAATTAAGGAGAAGATCTTTGGCTTTTTCTATTCTTATATTTGTAAGATATTCGATAAAGTTCTCGCCGGTGGCTTCCTTAAAAAGCTTGCTGAAGTAGTAGGGCGAGATATTAACTATTCTTGAAACGTCATCAAGAGACAAATCCTTGGAGAAATTGTTTCCTATATATTCCTTGGCGGTCTCTATGGTGTCGGTTGAGCGCTCCTGTCTCTTGTTTCCGATGTTCTGACAGGAAATCATTATCTTATTTAAAAACCATTCTCGAAGTTCTCCTATAGTGGACATGGACATGATTTCCGGAAGATAGGAGTCTCTGGAGCCGAAACGGTAAGTCATACCACCGTTTCTGTAGGCCATGCTTTCTGCTTGAAGAGTAAATTCCAAAACCTTAAGCCTTATGGCCATCAGGTTCTTTCCGTCGAAATCATCCATCCACTTAAGGAAACTTTCCGCATGGACAGCAGCTTCATTGTAGTCTCCGCGTTCAACTGCTTCAAATAGACTCTTCTCCATATCTACAGGATAGTCTTTCTCGTAGTCGCAGCCGATGGGAAGGTCATCCACGTGGGCAACACTTCCTGTAGTTGCTATAAGTGCGTTAAGAGCTTCTTTATAGGATTCGCCGAGATTCTTAAGGGGTTTTACGCCTCCGATTCCCAGACGGAAGCTGATATCCACCTTTTTCCTCATATATCTTATGAATTCTCTGGCTTCATTTATAAGTTCAATTCGGGCATTGTAATCCATCTCGGGATGAACATAGGGCACCAGCACCGCAATCTTATTGGCCATTACGGAGCCTACCTTACAAGGGAAGAATTCCTTTAATCCTTCTCTGACTTCAGTATAATGGTTGGACATCTTAACGGAGCTTCCCACGGCGTTTGTCATGTGGTTGCCTTCCTGGCTGTCACCGCTGACGATGCACATCATGTAGCCATAGTTCTCCTCAACTCCAAGGATGGTCTTGTAGTTATCCACGTCCTCCTCAAAGTGTTCCTGAAACAGGATGTTGTATATAAGACCGTTCTCAATAATGGGCTCTACGGTTTCCAGCTTCTCTTTAATAAGAAGATTGTCGCTTCTTTTCTTTCTGTCGCCGTCAATAATCTCCATGGCCTTCTTAATGGCCTGGACAACCTTGGTGCGTTCCATTGGCTTATTGATATACTCAAGAACGCCAAGGGCAATTGCCTCCTTGGCATAGTCGAATTTATCGTAGGCACTCATAACAATGAAAACTGTATTGGCGGAAAAATTCTTGATCTCCTTCATGGCATCGATACCATTGATTCCCGGCATCTGAATATCCATGATGGCAATATCGGGTCTGAAGCGCTCTGCCAGCTCAATAACGCTTCTTCCGGTTTTGGCGAATTCCACCTCGCACTGATCACCGAATTCCTTCTCGATTATGAATTTCATTGAATCGATAACGATACCCTCGTCATCGGCCAGCATTATTCTGTACATATTAATCCTCTTTTTGCTTTTCGTTATCCTGAGTGTATGGGATGTTTATTACGACTTCCGTTCCCATTTCTTCACCCTCGGAGTATATATCTATAACATCTTCTCTTTCTGAAAGGAGACGGAGTCTCGAGATAACGTTATCCATTCCGATTCCGTTGGAGTCTCCCCTCTGCTCCTCATATTTCCATTTTCCGTTTACAACTTTTTCTATATCCTCAGGCTTCATTCCCTTGCCGTTATCTTTAACGGAGATGTATACTCTGTCCCCGTCTCTGTAAACCTTAAGGAAAATGTGACCCTTATCTCCCATGCCTCTGATACCATGGTTAACGGCATTTTCTACTATGGGCTGAAGAATCATGCTGGGCATCTTAATCTTAAGAAGCCTTTCATCAATCTGCCTGTCGTAATGAATCTCTCCGGAGAATCGTACATTTAAGATCCTAATATAGTTGTCAACAATATCTACTTCGTCGGCAACGTCTACAAGTTCATTTTGTTTCTTAACATTATATCTGAAGAAGTCCGCCACGGTCTGGACATATTCGTAGGTTCTGTCTGCCCCTTCCATCATGGCAAGCTGGGCACCTGCGTTAAGGGTGTTAAACAGGAAGTGGGGGTTGATCTGAGCCTGCAGGTATTTAAGCTGAGCATCCTTAAGGTGGGTTTCCATCATGAGCTCCTTCTCCTGCATGAGACGTTCCTTCTCCATGCTCTCCCTGACTCTTTCAATGTACTCTCTGATGGATACCATCATCTTACTGAAGGCCACTGTCAGTCGACCTACTTCGTCGCTGCTGGTACTCTCCGGAAGCTTAGCCTCCAGATTTCCGTTGGCAACTTCATCCGCACTGGCTGCCAGAGACTCAAGGGGGTGAATCAGTCGGCCGGTAATTCTAATGATTACAAGGGCACTTCCCACCAAAACGAAGAACATAACGCCCATGGCAAAGGTCTCGAAGGTTCTGAAGGATGCTGCCAGTTCGGTATATTTTTCTGAGTTGCTTACAAACTGCTCGGAGTTAAGGCTCCTTATATATGCCTTAATATACTCATAGCGTTTGGTTGCGCTCTCATATAACACTCTGTATTTCTCTACGTTTCGGCCACGCTTGGCCTCGATGGTCTGAGAAACCTGGTCCATGTAGTCATAAGACATGTTCCTGATGTTTCTCTCCATTCTTGTATAGGGAATATCTGTTATCTGGGTTCCCAGCTCCTCCACCAAATCCACATAATTCTGCTCACTTATATAGTAATCGGAAAGCGAGTCTGTAGATTTGGCCTTAAGGTATTCGGTGGTGGAATCCTGAAGGGAGTCCAGAGCAATGGATAAGGCATTCAACTGGCGGTTGTTCTGATAAGCCATCTCCATCTCAACGGACATTCTGTTGATTCCGAAGAGAAGGGCTATATCAACCACAAAGATAAAGAGGTTTGCCAGTATGAAGATACCGCTCATTTTATAAGAAAGAGAAATGCCTTTAAGCTTACGGAACATCGGCTGCATCCTCCTTCTTCATGAATTCGGATACATTACCTTTATTAATAAGGGTAATATCCGCAGCATTATACTGGCTGGTATTTCCGAAACTGATGTAATCATCCAAAGCTTCCACACAGAATCTTCCAAGTTCTTTGGTATCCACGGCGATGGATGAGTATACAACGTTTCGATTTATAGCATTAAGAATCTTGTCGGAATCATAATATCCCAGGATACTTACGCTTCCAACAAGGTTATAGTCGACAACTGCCTGATATGCACAAGTGGTTTCAAGTTCATTTAAGCATACAAGGATGTTGGGAATCTCATCCTCCATAAATACGTCACGGATGGACTCTTCCACAGAGAAGGGATTGCTGTTATCTACAAGAACCGTTTCTATGTTGGTTTCGGATTCTTTGTCCTCTTCTGTCAGGATGTCCTGGATTCCGGACATGATTACGTTCTGGGCATAGGGATCCATTTTGGAGTCCATAAGCACAGTTACATTGGCTGCAAATTCGCTGTAGCCTTCTATGTTTGCACCGTTATAGGAGACAGTGCGTTTTTCCTTCTTTATATTTACTATCTGTCTTCCGTATTCCTTGCCGATGTTATAGCCACTGACACCCACAAAGGAACATCTCTTGGAATCGGCGTTATCGGAGTACATGGTTACGACGGGAATCCCCTTATCCATGGCCTCATCTATTAAAGCCGACAGCTCTTCCGAACCGTCACCGCTTACCATGATTCCATCCACGTCCGATGAGATTGCAATCTCCATCAATTCCTCGGGAGTGTAATCGTTATAAAGGTTGGATCCAAGCAATTCTACAAATGTATTATTCTCTTCCGCAGAATTCAGAGCACCCGAATAGACCGATTGCCAGAATGATGATTTGTAGTCGTCCGTAATCATCACATAGTATCGGTCGTAGATATGCTCCGGAACATCTGATGCATTGTCGGTTAAATAAAGCCTTACATAAAGAAAGGCCACAATACACAGTGCCATTGCGAATATAATTGTCAGTCTTAGATAAATACTGTTTAGTTTTCTCACAAACCGATTATAACAAAAAATCCCCGAAAAATATCATTTTCGGGGAAAATATCCACTAAACGTAAAAAAGACAGCTCACGCTGCCTTTTCTAGAGAAGGTATTTCTTCTTATGGGGTATAGCAAAAAACTACATATAATGTATTGGGGGGGTTACAAGTAGTATAATAGCATCCTTAATCGTTTGAGTCTATTCACAAGTTCAACAAAGTTTACAAAAACGCTATGTCGAATTTGTGCAACTTTCACAAAAGGACAGGGCATATGCCCTGTCCTGAACGTTTTTCGGTATTTTACACTGTGTGGCGATAGTCTAAAAATACATTTTAAACTTTGATATTGCTTCGAAATCATCTGAATGCACCAGCTGGTCAACTATTTTCTTTAAGGATTTTCTCCCCAGGAAGCACGCTAATGATGACAGCTTAGATGCGTTGCCTGCTTCAATAGCCTTGTCAACAATCTTATCCAATGCTTCGTCTGATAAGAATGGTGCCAATGCAGTGACACCTTCAAGATTGCTTCCATCTATTCTTGAAACTACATCATCTAATGCTTCATCAGGCATAAAAGGAGCAAGTGCTACTAAATCCTTAATATTCGCTGATCCTACTTTTCTTGATACCTTAGCTATCGTTTCATCAGATAAAAAGGGAGCAAGTGCCACCAGATCTTTTACATTCGCTGTATCCACTTTGCTTACAATGTCATCAAGAATTTCATCATCCAAGAAGGGGGCCAAGTCTACAATAGCCTTAATGTTCAGAGTTTCATTTTCTGTAGTTTTCTTTATTTCCTTCTTGAGTTCCTGGGGCGGTAATATAGCTGCCACTTCTGTAAGCTCTTCTGAAGATAAAGGTTCCGCATTTTCGTCAAGAACCTTCTTTATAGTTTGAGCACAGGATTCTTCTCCCAAAAGATTTGCAATTTCGATATCAAGTGCCTTGGATATATCGGGAAGCTTAGCAATGTCCGGCATTGTATTTCCTCTCTCCCAATTTGAAACTGCCTGATAAGTCACTCCTAAGGAATCTGCCAGTTCAAGCTGTGTCATGTTCTTTGCTGTTCTGGCAGCCTTTATATTCTTTCCAACTTTTATCATATCTAACATATTATTCTCACCTTTCATTTTTGTGGTTTATACCGGCCGGTGTTTTGATACGATTAAATTCTAAGGCGCTATCACAAAAATGTATATCAATTAATAATTGAGTTCATACTCAAAGCCACTCAAGCAGCGCTTTATATAAATAACGGGACGAAAACAATCCGAAGATGCTTTCGTCCCGTTTAATGTCATACTATCCCCCAGATTATTTTATTCCCCAAACAGTGCCTCAAACTCTTCCCTTCCAATACGCTCTTTCTCGATAAGGAGATTAGAGCACGCGTGAAGCACTTCCATATTGTCTTCGATGATCTTACGAGCCTTAGCGTAACAATCATCGATTATCTTCTTGACCTCAAGGTCAATCTTACTTGCCGTTGCGTCACTGAAACTCTTGGCATGTGCAAGGTCACGACCGATGAATACCTCATCTTCATCGTTGTCGTAGCTTACAAGACCAATCTCATCTGACATACCGAAGGCTGTAACCATCTTTCTGGCCATGTGGGTTGCTCGCTTAATATCATTTGATGCACCGGTTGTAACATCATCAAAGATAATCTGCTCTGCAATACGTCCTCCGAGGAATACCATGATTTCCTGGAGCATCTTGCCCTTGGTCATATGACGGTCATCGGATTCGTTGATGGGCATTGTGTAGCCCGCAGCTCCTTCTCCTGTAGGGATGATGGATACTGTGTATACAGGTCCCACATCCGGAAGAACATGGAAGAGTATTGCGTGTCCTGCCTCATGATAAGCTGTAATCTTCTTATCCTTATCGGTTACCACACGGCTCTTCTTCTCTGCACCGATTCCGACTTTAATGAATGACTTCTTTATATCTTCTGCTTTGACAAAACTTCTGTTGTCCATTGCCGCACAGATGGCTGATTCATTGAGAAGGTTCTCAAGATCTGCTCCTGTGAAGCCTGATGTGGAATGTGCAATCTCTTTAAGATTAACATCCTCTGCAAGAGGTTTATTTCTTGCATGAACTTTAAGTATTTCCTCACGTCCCTTCACGTCGGGAGTTCCAACTGCTACCTTTCTGTCAAACCTTCCGGGTCTCATGATAGCAGGGTCAAGGATGTCAACTCTGTTGGTGGCTGCCATAACGATAACGCCTTCATTTACTCCGAAACCGTCCATCTCTACAAGCAGCTGGTTAAGAGTCTGCTCTCTCTCATCGTGGCCACCGCCCATACCGGTACCACGACGTCTTGCAACCGCATCAATCTCATCTATGAATACAATACAAGGTTTATTCTTCTTGGCGTCCTCGAATAAGTCTCTTACTCTGGATGCACCGACACCGACAAACATCTCTACAAAGTCGGAACCGGAAATGCTAAAGAAAGGAACCTTTGCTTCTCCTGCAACCGCTCTTGCAAGAAGTGTCTTACCTGTTCCGGGAGGGCCCTCTAAAAGAACGCCCTTAGGAATTCTCGCACCAACCTTGGTAAATTTTCCGGGCTCTCTTAAGAAATCTACGATTTCTTCAAGGGCTTCTTTCTCCTCCTCAAGGCCTGCTACGTCCTTGAAGGTAACTTCTCCGTCACCCACAATCATGCGGGCTCTGGATTTGCCGAAATTCATCATCTTGGCATTGGTGCTTCCACCTGCTGCCTGACCGTTCATCATAAGAAGGATGAATATGGCTAAAATTCCCACCACAAGAATCGGAAACATGTGGTTCAAGAACCAGTTGTCACGATCTATATCCGTAACGGTGGTCTTAATGCCTGCCTCTGTTGCCATAGCCTCGATTTCCGTTACATCTGTGGCATATAAAGTGTATGTATCTCCGCCGAAAATATTAATGATAGCCTTTCCGGTGGGTGCCTCCTTGTTGGGGCAAATGGTTACGCTGCTTACCTTATTGTCTTCGATATACTGCGCGAACTCTGCCTTGGTGCATTCCACTTCCTTCTGACGGAAGAGGTTGATGCCCGAAGTCAAAAGTAAAAGAATGATAATTACAATAAAGTAAGGGCTCAGACTTCTGTCTTTCTGTTTCAAAATAACCTCCTTGCGGGAAAAGAGTTACTCTTCGCCCAGTTCCATAATTCCTATATAAGGAAGATTACGATATCTCTGATCGTAATCAAGACCGTAGCCTACTACGAATTCATCGGGAATCTGGAAGCCTGTGTAATCAACGTCAACATCGATTACTCTTCTTGAAGGCTTATCAAGAAGTGTGCAAAGCTTAAGGCTTGCAGGCTTTCTGTCCTTAAGCATCTCCAAAAGATAGCTTAAGGTTCTTCCTGAATCGATGATATCCTCAACAACAAGTACGTCCTTGCCGTTTAAAGGCTCATCAAGGTCCTTAACAATCTTAACAACGCCACTGGATTTGGTATCTGAACCGTAGCTTGATACGGACATGAAATCCAATGAAACGGGTACTGTTATACGCTTGGCGAGTTCAACCATGAAAAATGCTCCGCCCTTTAAAACGCATACAAGGTGAACCTGTTTACCGGCATAGTCTTTGCTGATCTGGTCTCCGATCTCCTGGATTCTCTTGTCAACTTCTTCTTCCGACAGCATTACCTTTACGTTTTCAGTCATAGTTTTCTTCCTCCAATTCAACCTGTAAAATTCTTCTGGTTTTGTTATCTACCTTAAATCCGGCGCTGACTCTGTAGCCAAGCACCCATAAAATATGATTTCCGTCGGCTAAGACGGGAATAGAATCTCTCTCGTTCCTGGGGATTTTCTCATCCACCATGTAGTCCTGCAAGGACTTCTTCTGGCCGAAATTATTGATTATAAGATAGTCTCCCTGATTTCGGTTTCTAACCGTCAAGGATTCTCCTATTTTATCATAATCAAACCATTTCGTATACTGATTTCGGGGAATAGAGGAAAGCTTTTCATCATCGCAGAGGAAGCTTTTGAATTTAAGCTTGCCATAGCCCTTAATTGTTACTTCTCTCTCCAGATCTTTGGAAAAAGCCACAGCCTCTCTTTCCCTTAAAACTGTTTTACCTTCAACGCCGAATGTAAGCGTATCGTAAATCTTCCTGGCTTTAATTCTGTAGGGAAGGTCTATCTCATGGGAACCTTCTGTTTTAAGAAGGGTTCTCACCGCCCTTACATGAACACCGCCGATATCCTTGCCTCCTTCGGAAAGCTCCGAAAGGATTAAAAGAATCAGCTTATTCTGGATATAAGGGTCTTCCTTGGTAAGAAGGTTTGTATCAAGGGTTACCGAAACATCATTTTTATTTGTAACGCAGGTATAATAAGCGTTTCTTACCTGTCCGTCTATATAGCGCTCCGCTTCAGTGGCAATATCTGCCGTGAAGTTTATCCTGTCTATAACTGCGCTTGAAATTTCCCTCTTAACGTAAGGAAGAACGTGATTCCTTATTCTGTTTCTAAGGTAATCATCCTCCTCGTTGGTAGAGTCTTTTCTGAATTCAATATTATGCTCTTCCAGATACTTCTCGATATCCTTACGGCTCATGAAAAGTAGAGGTCTGATGATTTTGCCTCTGACGGGCTGAATTGAGGCGAGTCCCTTTAGTCCCGTTCCTCTGAAAAGGTTAAGAAGGAAGGTTTCTGCCCTGTCTTCCGCCTGATGAGCGACTGCGATTTTGACCTTACCGGCTTCATAAGCTTCAGGAACCTCGCTCTTTAGGACACTTTCAAAAAACTCGTATCTGACCTTTCTTCCGGTCTCTTCTTCAGACATCTTCCATTCTTCGGAAAGCTTCGGAATATCGGCCTTACAAACGTAAAACGGGATGCTTAATTCGTCGCAGACCTTCTTAACGTAGGCCGCGTCTTCTTCCGCATCCTGCCTTATGCCGTGGTTGACGTGAGCCACCATGAGCTTAAAGGACAGCTTCTCCCTAAGCCCCTGTAACAAAAACAAGAGGCAGATGGAATCTGCCCCTCCTGATACGCCTGCAAGTACTACATCACCGGGCTCTATCATTCGGTTGTTTCTGATGTACTCTTCAACCTTAATCATTATCTTCTTCTTTGAAAACAGTCTCTCCGTCGTATACAAGACCCAGTTTGTCGTGGGCCAAATCTATAATAAACTGCTTTGTTTCAGTGTATCTTGCGTACTCTTCTATCTCTTCGGTTCTCTCATGCTCCTTGGCAATCTGTTCGTTCAGATTGTTGATGGTTTCCCTTTGTTCGTTTCTCTTCTCAAGGAGTCCGATGCTTCCTATGCCCACAACCACAATAATCATGATAACTACCATGGTTACCAGGATTATGCTCAAACGGTTCTGTCTTCTTTTTCTATATGCGACCCGTCGTCTTTCGGCCATGGAATCACCTCCTTTACAGGTATTTAAACATATCCCCTGCTTCTTCTTTTTTGGTGGTGTCGAGAATCTTTAAGACCTCGACTTTCACATCCTTGTTACCGAAGTTCACTGTAATTATATCACCAACTTTGACATCTGTGGATGCCTTGGCGACCTTATCATTTATAAGAACTCTTCCTGCGTCACATGCCTCATTGGCTATTGTGCGCCTTTTTATCAGTCTTGAAACCTTTAAATATTTGTCTAATCTCATAGTATTCCTTAAAAAAATAAGGGGATCAGAAGATCCCCTTGTCAGCTTTATTAGAATTATTTGTTAACCTCATCCTTTAAAGCCTTACCAGCTTTGAACTTAGGAGCCTTTGATGCAGGAATCTTCATAACCTTGCCGCTCTGAGGGTTTCTGCCTTCTCTAGCTGCTCTCTTAGCTACTTCGAATGTACCGAAGCCAACTAACTGAACCTTTCCGCCCTTCTTTAACTCCTTAGCTACAACTTATGTAAAAGCCTTTACAGCCTTCTCAGCATCCTTCTTGGATAATTCTGCCTTCTGTGCAATAGCTGCTACTAATTCAGTTTTGTTCATTTGTGAACTCCTCCTATTGAGTATACTTTATTGTATAGCCACGATCGTCAATTG